>NZ_NEJU01000001.1:0-526101 GCF_002113295.1 Pseudomonas sp. B10(2017) | reverse complement strand
TCATCCAACTGTTCGGGCTCTCGCCAAAGTGGAACGGTGAATGGCAGCTTGTGCTCCCACACGTGCTCAAGGCACCTCTGGCATTCAGCTTGCCATTCACCGCTCTCACTTCAGATTCTAATCCCCTCTCAAGACACAAGCTGGCTAGCCGGCGATGGGCTGCACAGCAGCCCCTACAGTCTCAAAAGGTAGACGAGATTTTTAGAAAAATAAAATTAATCATTTAAAATCATCAACTTACCCATCTGGCACGATTCCCGCTTTCTCCTGCTCACCCGATAAAAACAAGACTCACCCAGGAGACCCACCCCGATGACCGTGCTCATCGCCCTCGCTGCGCTGGCCCTGCTGATGCTGGCGGCCTATCGCGGCTACAGCGTAATCCTCTTCGCCCCCATCGCCGCCCTCGGTGCGGTACTGCTCACCGACCCGTCCGCCGTGGCTCCCGCATTCACCGGGGTGTTCATGGAGAAAATGGTCGGCTTCATCAAGCTTTACTTCCCGGTGTTCCTGCTGGGCGCCGTGTTCGGCAAGCTGATCGAACTGTCCGGCTTCTCGCGCTCGATCGTCGCCGCCGCCATCCGCGTGCTCGGCACCCGCCAGGCGATGCTGGTGATCGTGCTGGTCTGCGCCCTGCTCACCTACGGCGGTGTGTCGTTGTTCGTGGTGGTGTTCGCGGTGTATCCGTTCGCCGCCGAGATGTTCCGCCAGAGCAATATCCCCAAGCGACTGATCCCGGCAACCATTGCCCTGGGCGCGTTCTCGTTCACCATGGATGCCCTGCCCGGCACCCCGCAGATCCAGAACATCATCCCCAGCACCTTCTTCAACACCACGGCCTGGGCCGCGCCCTGGCTGGGCCTGATCGGCACGCTGTTCGTGTTCTGCACCGGCATGGCCTACCTGCAGCGTCAGCGCAACAAGGCCCAGCGCGCCGGTGAAGGCTATGGCAGCGACTTGCGCAACGAACCGGAAACCGCTGCCGACCTGGCGCTGCCCAACCCTTGGCTGGCCCTGTCGCCGCTGCTGCTGGTGGGGGTGATGAACCTGTTGTTCACTCATTGGATCCCGCAGTGGTACGGCACCAGCCACAGCCTGCAACTGCCCGGCATGAGCGCGCCGGTACAAAGCGACGTGGCCAAGCTCACTGCCATCTGGGCGGTGCAGGCGGCGTTGCTGGTGGGCATCCTGATGGTGCTGGTGTGTGCCTTCGGCGCCATCCGCACCCGCCTCGCCGAAGGCACCAAAAGCGCCGTGGGCGGCGCCTTGCTGGCGGCAATGAACACCGCCTCGGAATACGGTTTCGGCGCGGTGATCGCCTCGCTGCCGGGCTTTCTGGTATTGGCCGACGCCCTGCGCGGCATCCCCAACCCACTGGTCAACGAGGCCATCACCGTAACCTTGCTGGCCGGCATCACCGGCTCTGCCTCGGGCGGCATGAGCATCGCGCTGGCGGCCATGGGCGACAGTTTCATCGCCGCCGCCAATGCCGCCAACATCCCCCTCGAAGTGCTGCACCGGGTGGCCGCCATGGCCAGCGGTGGCATGGACACCCTGCCGCACAACGGTGCGGTCATCACCCTGCTGGCCGTGACCGGGCTGACCCACCGTGAGGCCTACAAGGACATTTTCGGTATTACCCTGATCAAGACCCTGGCGGTGTTCGTGGTCATCGCCACGTTCTACGCCACCGGCATCGTCTAAGGAGCTTTGCATGACCCTCAAAGGCAAGACCGCACTCGTCACCGGTTCCACCAGCGGCATCGGCCTGGGCATTGCCCAGGTGCTGGCCCGAGCAGGCGCCAACCTCGTGCTCAACGGCTTCGGCGACCCTGCCCCGGCGCTGGCCGAGATCGCCCGGCACGGGGTGAAGGCAGTCCATCACCCGGCCGACCTGTCGGACGTGGCCCAGATCGAAGCGCTGTTCGCCCTGGCCGAGCGCGAGTTCGGCGGCGTGGACATACTGGTCAACAACGCCGGCATCCAGCACGTGGCGCCGGTGGAGCAGTTCCCGCTGGAAAGCTGGGACAAGATCATCGCCCTCAACCTGTCGGCCGTGTTCCACGGTACGCGCCTGGCCCTGCCTGGCATGCGAGCGCGCAACTGGGGGCGCATCATCAATATCGCCTCGGTGCATGGCCTGGTTGGCTCCATCGGCAAGGCGGCCTATGTGGCGGCCAAACACGGCGTGGTCGGCCTTACCAAGGTGGTAGGTCTGGAAACCGCCACCAGCAACGTCACCTGCAATGCCATCTGCCCTGGCTGGGTGTTGACCCCGCTGGTGCAGAAGCAGATCGACGATCGTGCTGCCAACGGTGGCGATCCGCTGCAAGCGCAGCACGAACTGCTGGCAGAAAAACAGCCCTCGCTGGCCTTCGTCACCCCCGAACACCTGGGTGAGCTGGTACTATTCCTGTGCAGCGAGGCCGGTAGCCAGGTTCGCGGTGCCGCCTGGAACGTCGATGGTGGCTGGTTGGCCCAGTGACGGGCGGCCTGGGCCTGGCGACGGTCTTGCATTCGTTTATCTGCAAGGAGGCCCTATGCGCCCAACCCCGATGACCGCGATCCTGGCCCTGACCCTGGCTGCCGCCGCACCTGCGATGGCAGCCAGCCTGAAGGACGTCGCGCCCTACCCCGAGGCGGAAAAAGGCTTCACCCGGCAGGTCATCCACCTGCCTGCCCAGGCTGATGAGTCGGCCTACCAACTGGAAATCCTCGCCGGCAAGACCCTGAAGGTGGACTGCAATCGCCAGCGCCTGGGCGGCAGCCTGGAGGAACGTACCCTGGAAGGCTGGGGCTACAGCTACTACCGCCTGGACAAGGTCAGCGGCCCGGCCAGCACGCTGATGGCCTGCCCCGATGGCAAGAAGACCGAGGCCTTTGTGCCCGTGGTCGGTGAAGGCTTCATGCTGCGCTACAACAGCAAGCTGCCGGTGGTGGTGTATGTGCCCAAGGACGTCGAAGTGCGCTACCGCGTCTGGACCGCGTCGCAGGACGTGCAAAAGGCTAAAGTAGAGTAACGCACAAGCCCCTGCTGCCAGGGGGCTTCTTCGCGGGCACGCCCGCTCCCACAGGCTATCACCAGGCTGGACATCTACGCTGTACCTGTGGGAGCGGGCGAGCCCGCGAAGGCGCCCTCGAATCCAAATGATCATCTGGAGGTTCGGCATGAACGATGTGCTCTGGCGCCCCTCCACGGCGCAGATCGAGGCCAGCCGGATGGATGCCTTCCGCCGCCGGGTCAACCTGCGCTACAACCTGCAACTCGACGACTACCAGGCGCTGCACCGCTGGAGCATCGAGCAGCGCCCTGCCTTCTGGCAAACCCTTGCCGACTATTTCCACGTTCACTGGCATACCCCACCGAGCCAGGTGCTCAGCGAAGGGCCGCAGATGCCCGATGCCCAGTGGTTCAGCAACGCCACCCTCAACTTCGCCGAACACCTGCTGCGCCGTCGCGACGACCGCCCGGCCCTGGTCGCCGTGCGCGAGGACGGCCAACGCCAACTGTTCACTCATGCCCAGCTGGCGGCCCAGGTGGCGGGCCTGCAAACAGCCTTCAAGGCCGCCGGTATCGTCCCCGGCGACCGGGTCGCCGCCATCATGCCCAATACCTGGCAGACGCTGGTCGCCATGCTTGCCTGCACCAGCCTCGGTGCGGTGTGGTCCAGCTCTTCGCCGGAGTTTGGCGTCCACGGCATCATCGACCGCTTCGGCCAGATCGAACCCAAGCTGCTGATCGCCTGCGCCGGTTACCAGTACGCCGGCAAAGCTGTCGACCAGGTGGACAAGGTCAACCAGGTGTGCGCGCAACTGCCCGGGCTGGAACGGCTGATCGTGGTGCCCCATACCCGCAGCGGGACGCGTGTCGACCAATTCAAGGCCGCCAACGTCAGCTTGTGGGACGAGTTCTATCAGCCCGGCGGCGAGCCCCGCTTTACCCCGCTGCCCTTCGACCACCCGCTGTACATCCTGTATTCCAGCGGCACCACCGGTGTGCCCAAGTGCATCGTCCACCGCGCCGGCGGCGTGTTGTTGCAGCACCTTAAGGAACATGGCCTGCACAACGACCTGAAGGCCGATGACGTACTGTTCTACTACACCACCTGCGGCTGGATGATGTGGAACTGGCTGGCCAGCGGCCTGGCGGTGGGCGCCACGCTGGTACTGTACGACGGCTCACCCTTCCACCCCGGCCCCGAGCGCCTGCTGGACCTGATCGATGCCGAGGGCATCCAGGCCTTCGGCACCAGTGCCAAGTACCTCGCGGCGCTGGAGCAGGCGGGCCTGGAGCCTGCGGCAAGTCACCGCCTGACGCGCTTGCGCCTGCTGTTGTCCACCGGCTCGCCACTGTCGCCACACAGCTACGACTACGTGTACCGCAAGATCAAGGCCGACCTGTGCCTGGCGTCGATGTCCGGCGGCACCGATATCGTCTCCTGTTTCGTGTTGGGCAACCCGACCCTGCCAGTGCGCCGCGGCGAGATCCAGTGCAAGGGCCTGGGCATGGCGGTGGAAGTGTGGAACGAGCATGGCCAACCGGTTCAAGGCGAAAAAGGCGAACTGGTGTGCACGCGCAACTTCCCGTCCATGCCGCTGGGGTTCTGGCAGGATACGGACGGCAGCCGTTACCACGACGCCTACTTCAGCCAGTTTCCGGGGGTGTGGGCCCAGGGCGACTATGCCGAACAGCGTGCCGATGGCGGGCTGGTGATTCATGGCCGCTCCGATGCGGTGCTCAACCCCGGTGGCGTGCGCATTGGCACGGCGGAGATCTACCGCCAGGTAGAAAAGGTCGAGCAGGTGCTGGAAAGCGTGGCAATCGGCCAGGACTGGCAAGGCGATGTACGGGTGGTGCTGTTCGTTCGCCTGCGTGACGGCCTGCAGCTGGATGACGCCCTGCGCCAGCACATCCGCCAGGTGATCCGCCAGTACACCACGCCCCGCCATGTACCGGCGGTGATCGCCCAGGTCGATGACATCCCGCGTACCATCAGCGGGAAGCTGGTGGAGTTGGCGATTCGCAATGTGGTGCATGGTCTGCCGGTGAAGAACACCGATGCCCTGGCCAACCCCGAGGCGCTGGAGCAGTTCCGGGATCGCGAGGAGTTGCGCACCCCGTAATGAAGGTATTCACCGTCATTGTGGGAGCGGCCTTGCGTCGCGAAAGGGCCGCAAAGCGGCCCCAGAAATCTATGCTTCACTGCTGAAATTCCGGGGCTACTTTGCAGCCCTTTCGCGACGCAAGGCCGCTCCCACAATGGCCTCAACCCGACCCGTTAAGGCATAATGCCCACCTTTTTCGCCCCCGAAGCACAGGTACCCCATGAAAGCCCAAGCCCGTCACATCCTGGTCAAGACCGCTGACGAAGCCGAAAAGCTCAAGCAGCGCATCGCCAATGGCGAGGCTTTCGACGTGCTCGCAAAAAAGTTCTCCACCTGCCCTTCGGGCAAGCGTGGCGGCGACCTGGGTGAAATCCGCCCCGGGCAGATGGTCGGTGCCATCGACCAGGTGATCTTCAAGAAGCCCCTGCGCGTGGTGCACGGGCCGATCAAGAGCAAGTTCGGCTATCACCTGGTGCAGACGTTCTACCGCGACTGATAGCCCCGGGCCACCTGACATTTTTGCCAGTTGTCCCCCTACCGTACAAAACATACAACTCAGGCAGTGGCCCCTCATGGAGACCTGCCAATGCGCTGCCCTCGCCTGCTTGTGCCTGCCGTACTCCCTCTGCTCACCTTGCCTTTGCTGTCTCATGCCCAATCCTTGACTGTTGCAGAGGGTGAGAACCTGGGCGCCATCGTCCAGACGCCAGATGCTGATCAGGCCACCATCACCGGCGGCAATGTTGGGTCGTTGCAACAAGGCGAGGGGCAGGACAAGTTCAATATGTCTGGTGGTACGCTAGGGACGCTCAATCAAGGCGGTGCCATGGACGAGTTCGTGATGACCCGTGGAGCCATCACCGATGCTTTCGAAGATGGCGACAATGCCTGGTTCAAAGGCGGCAGCATTCGCCGGATTGACCTCAAGATGGCTGATAACTTCTTTGAAATGTCGCAAAACCTTGGTGTGGAAACCATCGTTGTCGCCAACGTGGTCAGTGGCCTTGGCAAAGACTGGTACGACCTGTTTGGCGGCACCATCGGTGGGGATCTCAGTAGCAGTAGCGGCGACGACGTGATCAATGTCAAAGGCGTCAATCTGAAAGGCGAGATACGTGCCGGCCAGGGCGACGATAAACTCAACTGGACGAGCGGCAAGATCGGCAAGAAAGCAGACATGGGCGCCGACAATGACACGGCCACTGTCAGCACACTCGACTTGAGCAGTTCAACAGTGCTGTTGGACGGCGGTACGGGCACGGATACCCTGACGTTTCAGCAAGCCAAGGTCGGTCAGGGGGCCTTGTATGTCAATTGGGAGTCCATCAACCTGAACCAGGGCAGCCGGCTGACCCTGAACGACAGCTTGGTCCTGGGTGACCTGGGCTCCGATCAGCCACCGATAGCCGCAGCCACGGGGACCGGTACCCTGCAAATTGACGCGACCAGCACACTGATCAGTCACCGCGGCAGCATCGTCAGCATCCAGAATGGCAGCAAGGCATCCGTGGTAAACGCCGGCACCATAGACCTGAGCGGTGGCAACGACGCTCAGGGTCGCCTGACCATCCAGGGCAACTACACCGGCATTAACGGCACCCTGCGCCTTAACAGCGTGCTGGCCGGCGACGGTGCCGCCTCCGACCGCCTGGTGGTCAGCCGTGGTGCGATTGACGGCTCTACCCAGTTGCTCATCAACAACCTCGATGGCGCCGGTGCAACCACCGCGCAGAACGGCATTCAAGTCGTTGAAGCGCGTGACGGCGCGGTCAGCACGGCCACCGCATTTGTCCAGACCCAGACTCTTTCAGCCGGCGCCTACGACTACCGGTTGTTCAAAGGCGGCGTGACTGCTGGCAGTGAAAACAGCTGGTACCTGCGCTCCACCCTGGTTGCGCCACCCGCTCCGGCCCCAGCGCCGGAACCGGGCGAGCCCACACAGCCAACCCAACCGGGCGAGCCAGTGGTGATCGCACCCGCCGCTACTCCGCCTGTCGCCGCCCCGGCCCCCGGCCAGGTCGACCTGCCAGCACCGGTGCAAGGCGAAAGCCTGCCGCTGTATCGCCCGGAAGTTGCGGTGTACGCCGCAGCGCCACGCGGTGCCGCGATCATCGCTCGCCAGGCACTGGGCACGTTCCACCAGCGTCAGGGCGACCAGCAGCTGCTGCAGGGTGACGGCGCCCTGCCCGCCAGTTGGGGCCAGGCCTATGGCGGCGCGTTGCGCCAGCAATGGAGCGGCACGGTCAACCCGAGCCTGGATGGCAACCTGTACGGCTTCAAGGTGGGCCAGGACCTGTACGCCAAGGTTGGCGACAGTGGTTATCGCCAGCATGTCGGTATCTACGTCAGCCATAGCCGCCTGGACGCCGACGTCAAAGGCTTCGCCCTCGCCGTGCAGAACCGCAGCGTCGGTGACCTGGAGCTTGATGGCGACAGCGTCGGCGCCTACTGGACGCTGGTCGGACCGCAAGGCAGCTACCTCGACGCCGTGCTGCAGTACACCAACCTGGATGGCCGGGCGCGTTCGGACCGGGGTGACAAATTGAACATCGACGGCCACGCCTGGACCGCCTCGCTGGAGTCCGGCTATCCCATCGCCCTGTCCGACCGCTGGGTACTGGAGCCGCAGGCTCAGTTGATCGCGCAAAAAGTCTCGCTCGACAGCGCCAGCGATAGCGTCTCGCATATCAGCCACGACGCCCAGGTCGAGCTGACCGGCCGGTTGGGGGTTCGGCTCGAGGGGGCCTTCAAAGGCAGCAGCGGCCGCCTGTTGCAACCCTATGCGCAAGTCAACCTGTGGCACGGCGACGGTGGCCGCGATACCTTGACCTTCGATGGCGTCGACAAGATCAAGACCGATTACCGCTATACCTCGGTGCAACTTGAAAGCGGCGTGGTAGCGCAGGTGAACGAAGCACTGAGCCTGCATGGCGGTGTGCAGTACACCGCCAACCTGGACGCCCGCCAGCAGGAAGCCAGCGGCGTGAACCTGGGCCTGCGCTGGCAGTTCTAGCGCCGCGCAGCCAGCAGCCCGAGGCCGGCGCAGCCCAGCAATGAGGCGCTGACCCGGTTGAACAGCCGGCGTGGGCCGGGCTGGCTGAACCAGCGCTGCAGGTACGCCCCCAGGCCGGCGTAGATGGCGATGGCGGCCCATTCCAGCAACAGGAACAGCACACCCAGCCAGAGGAACTGCTCGCTCACCGGGGTGGCGCTGCCCACCGAGACGAACTGCGGCAGGAAGGCGGTGAAAATCAGGATTGCCTTCGGGTTGCCAGCAGCTACCCAGAACTCCTGTCGCGCCAGGCGCCAGGTGCCGCGCGGGTGATCGCTTGCCACCACCGCCTCGCCCACCGGCGCCCGCCACAGTTGCCAGGCGATATAGAACAGGTACGCTGCCCCCACCACCTTGATGGCCAGGAACAGGTATTCGCTGGTGTGCAGCACCACTGCCAGGCCCATGGCCGCCAGGGCGATCATGCCGCTGAAGGCGACGATGCGCCCGCCACCGGCCACGCATGCCGTACGCAGGCCGTAACGGCTGGCATTGTGCAGCGACAGCAGGTTGTTCGGCCCTGGCGCCATGTTCAGGGCGAAGCACGCAGGAATGAAAAGCAGCAGGCTTGAAAGGTCCATTATTGTTTTCCTTTGGCAACAGGCGTCTATTTCGGCGGTCAGCGGGCCTTGTGGTCAAGTTACAGCCAGCGGAAAAAACTGTATGGGTGCGTGGCGCCTGATAAGCTGCCGCGTATACCGAGGACCCTGCGATGCCCCGTTCCCATGCCGCGCTGTGGCGCGATCCGGCCCTGCCCCATGTCGAAAGCCGCCGCGCCTGCCATAGCCGTGCCTGCTACAAGGCCCACAGCCACCCGACGTTTTCCATCGGTGTGGTGGACGCCGGCCATAGTCACTTCACCGGTGCCGGCAACGGCCAGCAACGCCTGACACCCGGCACGCTGGTGCTGGTCCCGGCCCGCCGCGTGCATGCCTGCAACCCAGAGCCTGGGCAAGCGTGGAGCTACCAGATGCTGCATGTGGATGCCGACTGGCTGGCGCAGCTACACATGGAGTCTGGGCTGGAGGGGGCCGGGCCTGGCGAGCCGGCACGTATCTGCCAGGTGCCGGAGGTGTATCGGCAGTTCTGCGAACTGAACAGCCTGCTGTTCTCCAGCGCCAGCAATGGCGAGAAGGATGCGGCGCTGATCGCCTTTCTGGGTGACATGGACTTTGCCAGACACGCGCCGCTGGCGCCGGCACCGGCACTGGCGGCGACCGCGTTGAGTGGGCTGATCGCGCACATCGAAGGTCAGGACCCGGCGCAGCTGAGCCTGGCGGTAATGGCGCAGCAGGCCGGGCTTGGGCGCTACCAGTTGATTCGCGCCTTTCGCGCCGCTACCGGTTTTACGCCGCATGCCTACCTGCTCAATGCCCGGGTCAACCGTGGGCGCCAATTGTTGAGTGAAGGGCAGCCACTGGCGGAGGTGGCCTATCAGCTCGGATTCGCCGACCAAAGCCATTTCCAGCGAGTGTTCAAGGCCCATGTGGGGGTGACGCCGGGGCAGTATCGGGGAGACTGAAGGCCTGTGCGGTCTCTGTAGGAGCGGCCTTGTGTCGCGAAAGGGCTGCGCAGCAGCCCCGGCAATCTGTGCTGCGGAGCTGAAAACCTGGGGCCGCTTCGCGCCCCATCGCGACACAAGGCCGCTCCTACAGGGGCCTGCAATATTGTTCAATACGGCATGAGCGCCGAGGGGCAGAGTCAGGCTTTTCCGCCAGAGCAGCCTCACCCCGATGCAACAGTTCCTGATTATCGCCCTCGCCCACTTTCTCGCCCTGCTTTCTCCCGGCCCGGACTTCTTCCTGGTCGCACGTACCTCGGTCAACGCCGGCTGGCGCGTCGCGAGCGGCGCATGCCTGGGTATCGCCCTGGCAAACGGCGTGTTCATCGCCATGGCTTTCACCGGCCTGTCGGTGCTGCAGGAAGGCAGCCTGCTGTTCACCACCCTGCAACTGGCCGGCGCCGGCTACCTGCTGTACGTCGGCACCCTGTTCCTGCGCCATGCCGGGCAAACCAGCCTGGGCGCAGTCGCCGGCAAGCGAACAGTGCACGGTTGGTGGCGGGGATTGGGCATGGGGTTCCTGTCCGGCATCCTCAACCCGAAAAATGCGCTGTTCTATGCCAGCCTGGTGAGCATGGTCGCCAGCGCCAGCATTGCCTGGAAAACAATCTATGCCCTGTGGATGTTCAGCATCGTGCTGCTGTGGGATCTGCTGGTTGCCGTGGCCATCGGCAACCCGCTGGTACTGCGGCGCTTTGCCCGCTGCCTGCCGTGGCTGGAGCGGGCCTCCGGGGTCATGATGGTGCTATTGGCTGCGGTACTGTTGTTTCACCTGGCCTGGGGCTGACCAGTTGCAGGGTCCGCATGTCCATCAAGGTGAAATGGCCACTGGCCCAGCCACCGGTATCCAGGTGCCAGACGTTGCCCAGCAGCTTGGCTTCCAGTACCGGCGTGTGGCCCACCAACAAGGCACGCAGGCCCTGCACGGGCTGGGTATCTCCCACCTTCAGGCGCCGCCGCGACCATTGGCACACTTCCCGTATCTTGGGGTCGTCATCCAGTTCCAGCCAGGTCCTCAACACCGTCCAATCGGCATACGGGCTGTCGGCATGCAGCAGGCCCACCAGGCCCGCCGCACTTTCAACCTCTATCGCAATCGGCAGCTGCTCGAAGCGCTCCACGAAACGCAATTGCCGGGCCCTCGGCAGGTCCAGAAACCAGCCACCACCGGCGGCGCGGTACATATCCAGATCGAGCCGCCCGCCGCGCACGCGTGTGATTGCCAAGGCCTCGTGATTACCCTGCACGGCATGGAACCAGGGCTGCGCCAGCCATTCCAGCGCCGCCTCGCTGTCCGGCCCACGGTCGACCAGGTCTCCCACGCTGAACAGGCGGTCCACGGCCGGATCGAAACCTACCCCATCCAGGCATTGCTGCAAGCGCTGGAAGTGACCATGGATATCGCCCACCGCCAGGTCACGCCCCCGCAGGTTGGCAATAAGACGCCGAAACCGTGCCATTACAATCTTCCTCTGCTGGTAGCGCCATGCCAGGGGTAAAATGAAAACACACGCAATCTGCCCCGGAGGTGCATCATGCGTACCGCCCTCGTGTGTGCCGTGCTCATGGCGCTGTCACTGGACAGCATGGCACAAGGTGCCCCGGCCGCGCAGGTCGAGGTACGTTTCGAGCATCCGGAAAAATTCCGCGATGCCAGCCTCGACAGCCACGGGTACGAACGTGGCGCCGACGCCTATGTGATGAACACCCTGACCCAGTACCTGCAGAAGCTTGGCCAACGCTACCTGCAACCTGGCCAGCAATTGGTCATCGATATTCGCGACATCGACCTGGCCGGGCGTTTCGAGCCCTGGCACAGCCAGGCCTACGATGTACGTTACATGCGCGAAATCACCTGGCCGACCATCGACCTCAGCTACACCCTCACCCAACCGGGCAAACCCGACCAGCAGGCGCAGGAGCGGGTCAGCGACAAGATGTACCTCAGCCGCCCGGGCCGGGTCACGAGCAGCAGCGACCGCCTGTATGCCGAAAAGGCCATGCTCGACGACTGGTTCCGCCAGCGCTTCGCCGTCCACCCGGCATCCTGAAACGCCCTTCACTGGTACAGGCGCAGGTGCCGATAGTATGCTCGGCCTTTCAACCTGTACCAGGGAAGGGTTTTTCATGAAGTTGTGCGCCGTGCAACTGGCGTCGCTCAAGGGCGATGTGCAAGCCAACCTCGAACGCCACCTGGCCTGCATCGAACAGGCTGCAGCCCTTGGCGCGGAACTGGTGGTATTTCCCGAACTGTCACTTACCGGCTATGAGCCAACCCTCGCGCGGCAGGTCGCCCTCCCTGTCAGTTCGGCGCGGCTGGACCCGCTGCAGGCAGCCTGCGACCGGCTTGGTATCACCGTGGCCGTGGGCCTGCCACTACCGACACCTGATGGCATTCGTATCGGCATGCCAATTCTCAGCCCCGGTGTACCGCGCCAGGCCTATGCCAAGCGGCGCCTGCATGACGATGAACTGCCCTGGTTCACCCCAGGCGATCAAGCCTTGCTGCTGCAGGTCGGCGCCCACCGGGTAGCGCCTGCGATCTGCTACGAATCGATGTTCATGGCCCATGCGGCGGCCGCACGGGAACATGGTGCCGACCTGTATCTGGTCAGCGTGGCGAAGACGGCCAAGGGCATCCACGAGGGTTATCTGCACTACCCCGAGGTGGCTCGTGAGCTGGGCATGACGGTGTTGCTGGCCAACTGCGTGGGGCCGGCCGATACCTTCATTGGCGCCGGTGGCTCGGCGGCATGGGACAGCCAGGGGCACCTGCTGGCCCGCCTGGACGACCGCAGCGAAGGGCTGATCGTGCTGGATACCGCCAACGCCAGTGCCATGGCGGTGCCTTTGGCCCCGCACCCAGCATGATCTATCTGTTCCTGGCGTTGCTGAGTTATGCCTGTACCTACTACCTGACGGGGCTGCTGATTCAGGGGCAACTGGCCGATGTGGCCGAGGGCTTGCGCCACCGGCCCGATGCGCCGACGCCCGGCGAGTACCTGCGCGCAGTCAAGCCACATGCGCGCCGGGCTCATCGGCAGTACACCCTGGTGGCTGGCTCAGCGTTGGCCGTGCTGGTCTGCCTGGTCGCCAGCTGGTTCTGCTGACGCCTTACAGGTCCAGTGCCAGGCTTTGCCGGCCCTCCAGCGCCAACAGGTACTGCTTGGCCGCCAGGCCGCCGGCAAAGCCGGTGAGGCTGCCCGAAGCACCGATCACCCGATGGCACGGGGCGATGATCGAGATCGGGTTGCGGCCATTGGCAGCGCCTACCGCACGCACCGCAGTGGGGTTGCCGACCTGCCGGGCGATGTCGCTGTAGCTGCGGGTTTCACCGAACGGTATCGCCAACAGCGCGGTCCACACCTGGCGCTGGAATTCGGTGCCGGCAAAGTCCAGTGCCAGGTCGAAGCGCTGGCGTTTGCCGGCAAAGTACTCGCCGAGTTGGCGGGCGGTTTCAAGCAGTACCGGGCACTGGTCATCACGGTGCAGGGCGCCAAGGCGCACGCGGTTTTCCCGCTCCTCTTCCCAGAGTACGGCTGCCAGGCACTCGCCACGGGCTACCAGGGTCAGGGTGCCGACAGGCGACTGCATGAAGGTGAATGCGCTGGACATAAGCAGGCTCCTGCCAGGTTGCGATCAACCTACTGTACGCATCCACAGCCCTGCCTGCATCCGCTTTCTTGCTCAGGCAATCACGCTACCGCATATTGCCTGGGCGCGATGGGCTGCGAAGCAGCCCCGGAACCCCGAACCTCAATAATAGGTACGAGGCTGCTCGTCAGCCTTGTTCAATACCGTCCCCACCAGGTTCACCCTGGCCAGGTGATGCAGGCAATCTTCGATTTCCTTCCTGTTGTTCATACCGTTGGCCACTACCAGCAGCACACAATCGAACTTGGGTATCACGGTGATCGCATCGTCAGAGCTGAGCAGCGGTGGCAAATCGAAAATGCAGATGCGCGACTCGTAGCGGTTGCGCAGTTCGCTGATCAGGTTGTTCACCTTGGGCGATGACAGCATTTCGGTAGACAGTGGCACCGGTACCCGTGTGGGTAGTACCACGAACCGAGGCAAGGTCGGGTTGACCAGGCAGTCCCGCAGCAGGGCCTTGTCGGTCAGAAACTCGTTCAACGCCTGATCCATGGGTAGGCCCAGGCTGCTGCCGACCTTGGGCCGACGCAGGTCGAAGTCCACCAGCAAAGCGGTCTTGGTGGTGTGGTGGGCAATGCTCATGGCCAGGTTGATCGACAGCACCGTCTTGCCCGCTTCGGGGGTTGGCGAGGTGATGGCCAAGGTTCGCCAGCCATTCTCGTCCATGGTCCTGAGCACTTGCGTGCGCAGCAGGTCGATCGGCCCGTTCATGTGGGAGTTCTTGTTGTAGGCGACGATACGGTGACGCTCCAGGTGCTCCGCGCGCAGCGGCACCACCTTGGTGTTCACGTAATCGAACTGGCCAGGCACTTCTGCCAGCGCCGTCCCAGGGGCGGGTGACAAGGCCTGCGGAGTGCCCGGGGTAACCTGGTGAAGATTATTGCCAACAGCCGGCTTGGTCCTGTCCATCACTGCTTTCCTATGCAAACCGAGACATGACTTTGAGCAACAGCACATCCAGTGGCATGTAGAACACGTGCACCAGCACCACCATGATAGCCGCCAGTACCAGTGCCGCCAGGATAAGCCAGTTGCGCCACCGCTTGCGCCTGGCCACATCGGCCTTGGTATCGATGTATGGCAACGCCACCAGCACCCGCCTGCCCAGCAGGTTTTCCAGGGCACCGACGCCGCGAACACGCTGATTGAACATTTCCATCAACATCACCAGCGCACCGCCACCTGCTGGTGCCAGCACCAGGCCCAGAGCAGCGATTTTCTTGCGGTTGGGCTTGATCGGTTTCTCGGGCATCAGCGGTGGTTCCAGCAGCACGAAGCGCTCGGCCTTGTTCTCCTGCTCCAGGCTTTCGGTAATCTTCGCACCCATTTCCTTGGCGCGGATTTCCTCGTACTTCTTGCGCGCATTGTCGTGGTCGCGCATCAAGGTCACCAGGCCACGCTCGACCTGCGGTGCCTCGAGGATCTCGGCCTCGTAGCCTTCCATCTTGCGGGTCAATTCGCGCTTTTGCTCGGCCAGCGAAGCAATGCGCTCCTGTGCCGCACTCATCTTGGCGCGCACGCGGGCGACATCAAGGCCGACCGTGGAGGCCGCAAGCGTGCGATTGCCACTGGCTTCGAGCGCCTGGATCCTGCGCTTGACCGTCACCACATCGGGGTGGGCTTCCTTGTAGCGGCTGAGCAGCCGGGCATACTCGGCCTTCAGGCTGGGCAGGTCCTGGGGCTGTTCGGCACTGGCCGCCCTGGGGCCTTCCCCGGTTTTGGTGGCCAGCCCGGCACTGGCCGCAGACAGTTCCAGTTCAAGGTAACGCAGCTCTTCCTGGGCGGCCTTGTAATCACGGTCGACCTCGCGGAACTCCAGCTCCGACCGTGACAGCATGTTCATGCGCAAGGTCTGGTGTTCGGGCAAGGCGTTGGCGTGGGCCTGCTTGAAATCCGCCAGCTGGTTTTCCAGGCTGGCCAGCTCGGCACCCAGCTTGTTTGCCTCCTGGGTGAGGAACTCGGTGGTTTCGTTGGCTCGCTCGGTACGCTGCTTGAGGTTCTCGTTGAGGAACAGCGTCACCAACTCGTCGGCGACTTCCTTGGCCACCTCTGGCTGCTTGTGCTCGAAGGACACATTGAACGCCACGGTCGCTTCACCGCGCCCGCGTACATAGGTGGTGAGGGTCTCGACCACGACGGCACTGCGCATGTGGTCGATCTTGTCGCCGTCGCTGAAGCGCTTGTCGGGGAAGAGGTTGTACTTGTCGATGATGCGTAGCAGGTTTTCGCGGGTCATCACCCGTTGGCGGATCACTTCGATGCGTTCATCGGCAAAGCTGGTGTTGTTGGTCGACACCAGCTCGGGGGAAATCTGCTGCGACTCCACCAGGATGGTGCCGGTCGATTGGTAGATCGGCGGCACCATCACCGCGACTGCGACGGTCGCGGCCAGGATGACTGCGATGCTCAACCCCAATAACAGGGCCCGGTCCTTGATTATGGCGATGTAATCTCTGAGGGATAGCTCGTAGTCGGACTTCATGGGGCCACCTGCCTGAAGTTCAGATGTCGGGGTACCTGTACGTCAACGTCAAACCCACGATAGTAGCGTTCGCATCGGCTTCGTGATCCTGCTGCCGTTCCTTGTACATCAGCGACAGGCGCAGGTCCCAGTACGGCGAAAACTCGCGGCTGGCCCACACGCTGTAAGTCTGCAGGGTGTTGGGGGTCTGCCCTTTGCTGTCTTGCCAGGCAGCGTCCGCGCCCACCCGAGTCAATTCGCTGACGGCATAACTCCACACACCGCGCACCTGGTCCAGCTCGGCGAAGCCGCCTTCGGCACTGGCCACCGTGCTGCGTTCTGCTGTGAAGCTGGCGACGGCGCGCGCACCGGTATACAGCAGCGCTACCCCACCCTCCCCACGTCGGCCACCTTCGTCACCGGAAACCTCGGTGACACCCACATGCGCGTCGGCGCTGAGGCGTTCGGAGAGCTGGTACTTGACCCCGACCGCCGGGCTGTAGCTGTTGGACGCCGTCGCCGTCTGGTCCTGCTCGGGCTCATAGCGCCGGGCGCCAAAGCGGCTGTACAGATCGGCCCGCTCGCTCCAGGCGTAGGTCCAGGTGAACACGTTGCCCAGTTCTTCGTAACCCGTCAGCGTACTGATGTCATAACGTGCACGGTTGTACGTGGTTTCGTTGCTCAGGGTGCTGCGTTCGGTAACCGCCTGGCTCCAGTTGCCGGCCAGCGTATACAGCTTTTGCGTGCCATCGGTGGTGACCACGCCGGTATCCAGCACCGTTCCCGAAAGCGTCGAACTTTCGTTGTAACGCGCCAGCAGGCCGAACCGCCCGCGCTCGGTCTGGCGCTGCCAGCCCAGGCTGACGTCGGGGTCCTCACGGTCGTCGACCACCGCCGTGTCAGATGAGCGTAATACGTTCATGCCCAGCCCCAACCTCAGTTCGTCACGGTCGAAGGTACCGATCAGGGTGTAATCCGGCGCGATGATCGTGCGCGTTATGCCCTTTTCACCCGACGACAGCAGCAAGGGGTTGCTGTCATGTTCGACGGATGTCGGTACTACCACCGTAGACTGCCAATTTGCTGCCAGGACTGTGTCCGTAAATGGCAACACCAAGATTGCCGTTGCAATGCTAGTTGTTCTTAGAAGAGGCATTAAGTGTTCTTATTGAAGGCAAGATCAAGGAACGACCAGCGTATCGCCAGCCTGCAGTTGGATGTTGGTGGACATATCCCGGCCAGACACCAGGTCTCTATATCGCACGGGCAGGATTTTTTGGGAAGCTCCGGTGCCACGCACCACCTTGATTTCGCTTTCATCGGCAAACTTGTCCAGGCCGCCAGACATGCTCAGGGCCTGCAGCACTGCCGTAGGGCCTGCCATTTGTACCGGCCCGGGTTTGATCACCTTGCCTTGTACATAGACCAGGTTACCGGCAATGCTCTTGACGACAACGCTGACGTTCGGGTCGGGGAGAAACTTCTCGAGTTTGGCAGCCACTTGTTTTTCAACGGTCGTCACATCCAGCCCGGCAACATCGATGCGCCCGGCCAGGGGGAACGTGATACTGCCATCGGGAAGTACAGTGGCTTCCTGGCGCAGGCTATCTTCCTGCCATACCGAAACCATCACCACATCGCCGGGGCTGAGCAGGTAGGTAGCATTGTTCGGGTCGGCCTTACCGGCACCAGACCACGCCATCAGCATGCAGAACGCGGCAAACATTGAACGCACCATGAGGGTCCCTCCGGCCGAAACGGCCCGAAAAAGAGCACTGAATGAGAACAACACACCAACTCTCGCTCCGCTTCGCGGCATACGCCAACCGCGATGGCCTCGATCTTCCAGAGGCCTGCCTTGACGCTGTGCAGCCTGGGCTGTGCTGCCTGCAACCGTGGACCTGCACGGGCTACTGGCAATATAGCAACGGCTCGGGAATTCACAAGCCAGGCCCCGGGCCGCTGGCGTCAAGGGTTAACCCCAGGCTGGCGGACTCAGATCTTGTTCCTGTTGGCGACTGCCACGAAGCCAACGACAGCAAATGCAAAGAACCAACCTGCGGTTGAAACAGGGATGATACTGTTCTGATTGATATACATATCCGCCGCACGCGCCGCGCCACTCAACAGCGCCAGCAAAGACATCGATTTGATAATCAGAGCCGTGCGCATACGCCCCTCCTGTAAGAGGAAAATCAAGTATTTGTTGGCGTGGTGTTCGCGAGTTGCATGACTGTTGAATTGAGCTTATGAACACAATGACATTGCGTCAACGATTCGACACTATAATAAAATTCAATGGGCAACGGATGGTATCGTCAAAATATCGACGTACAAGTTGAGCATAAGGCGCTGCCATGGTGGCGCCAACGTTTCATCCCTGAGAAAGGCAAGGCGGGGCGCTCTGGCGCCCCGGCGTCTTATTCGTCTGCGTGGTGCACCACGACCAGCAACTGCGCCGGCAGTGGCCCTACCGACCTTAGCCGGTGTGGTGTCTGGGCATTGAAATGCAAGGCATCGCCTTGCTCCAGCAGTACGCGCTCGCTCATGAAGTCCACTTCCACCTGGCCGGCGTGGACGAACAGGAATTCTTCGCCCAGGTGTTCCTTGAACGTGGGGTCGCTGAACTCGATCGGCGGCTGGATCAGGAACGGCAGCAGGCTGCGCTGCCCGACCTGGCTGGTGAGGGCAGCGTACCCCGGCCCGGCCCCGTCACCCACCAAGGCCTGGCGCTCGCCATGGCGCACCAGGCTGTAGCGGCTCTGGCCGGCCTGCTCTTCGGCGAACAGTTCTTCGACATTGACATTCAGAGCCCGCGCCAGCTTCAGCGCAGCGGCGATCGAGGGGGTATTCAGGCCACGTTCGACCTTGGACAGATAACTCTTGGTCATGCCGGTCTTGTCGGCCAGCAGCTCCAGGGTCATCCCCAGTTTCTTTCGCAGCAGTTTCAATCGGATAGACATGTGACGCGAGATTCCCAGGCGAAGGCAGCCGGGTAATGATACGTGGACTGCTCAGGAAATGCTGGGGCGGCTGTGCCGTTGCTACAGGGATCGCGTCGACTTTCTGAATATGGGCAAGACAGTTGCTCCCGCACGGGTTGTGCAGTCGGGGGTCACATTGTTGTCGCCGGCCCCCTGACCGACTGGCTCGGCTTGCCGCCGGATACCCGCCAGCTCACCGCGGTAATCCCGTAGCGTTCGGCCATCGGCCTGCTGACTCTCCTTATTTTTTCGCGCCCGAACTTGGGGATGATGCCGATGCCCGCATCGCAACTCGCCCAGTGCCAGGCCTCGGCATTGTCCAGTGTTTCCAGACGGATTATGAAACTGCGTGGCTGGCCATGCAGTTGATAATCGATGATGTACAGCTGTGGGCTAGGCATCGCAGGGGCCTCCTCTTCTCCATGGATGACACCCTGATTGATCGGGGCTTGGCCGGAAGATTCAAAAAATTGTCGAACAAGAGGTACCAACGGCCTTGGATGCCTCGGTACGCAGGGCTTGGCCGCCACCCGGCACCTGCGGTACCGGGTGGCCTGCAACCTCGACTCACTGTTGACGCCCCCCGCCGTGGCTGTTCTGGCCGCCCTTGCGCCCGGCCTCCGATGCCCGCTGGCGGTCATTGGCGAAGTTGCCGCCAGATGCCTGCCCGCCTTTGTGCCCCGCACGGGAGGCCCGTTCCCGATCATTGGCAAAATTGCCAGGGTTGGTTTCCTTGGTGCCGCCGCGCTGGCTGGTTCGCTCTTGATCCTGCGCCATGTGGTTTCTCCTTGCGATGGATGGGTCGCATGGATGTTTTGCCATGCTTTGGTTCCGAGCCGCCGATCACGGAGTCTGCTCAATGGTTTTGCCGGCAACTGACCAGTGGCACCAAACATGGGCCGGCAAAATGTTTGCGTGACATAAGCAGCTGGGTCGCACTTTCCTTCGCAAGCAGAGGTCTCAATGATATGGCGACGGCCTATAATCCCGCCACACACACGCCCGATGATGCTGCTGAGGGCGGAACGTCCCGGTCTGTACAAGGCTCCGTCCATGAAGTCGTCCCTCAAGCAACCTGCCTCGCCCCAGAACCCGGCGCTCAGCCCCAGCCACCTGGATTTTCCGGTGGTGGGCATCGGTGCATCGGCAGGCGGCCTGGAAGCGATCTGTACGTTGTTCCGGCAAATGCCCAACGATTGCGGCATGGCCTTTGTCGTGGTCCTGCACCTGTCCCCCGACCACCAGAGCGTCGCCGACCGCATCATCCAGGAGACCACGCAGATGCCGGTGCGCCAGGTGACCGAGCCGGTGCCGATCGAGCGCAACCACATCTACGTGATTTCACCAGCCAATCGCTTGTCCACCAACGACGGCTACCTGCGCGTGACCCCCGCCAACCGCCGCCGTGGCGACCACGTGGCCATCGACCTGTTCTTCCGTGACCTGGCTGACGTGCACAAGGACCACGCCTTCTGCGTGGTGTTGTCCGGCACCGGTGCCGACGGCGCCGTGGGCCTTTCGCGGATCAAGGAGCAAGGCGGTGTGACCCTGGCGCAAACCCCGGACGACGCTCAATACGACAGCATGCCCCGCGCTGCCATCGAGACCGGCATGGTCGACCTGGTGCTGCCGGCGGCAGAAATGCCGCAGAAGCTGCTGGAGCTGTGGCGCAATGCCCGCCAGGTGCGGCTCCCGGAAATAGATGACGACACCCTGCCACCAGCCTTGGGCACCCGCGCAGGCGATGCCCAGGCCTGCGAGCCGATGCTCGAGGAGATCCTGCTGCAATTGCGCAGCAATACCGGCCACGACTTCCAGCACTACAAGCGCGCCACGGTGCTACGGCGCATCGAGCGCCGCCTGCATGTGACCGGCCAGGCAGACCTGGCGGCCTACCTGCATTACCTGGAACAGCACCCTGCAGAATCCAGGGCGCTGCTGGCTGACATGCTGATTGGCGTGACCAATTTCTTCCGCGATCGCGAAGCCTTCGAAGCCCTGGAGCGCCATGTGCTGCCGCAGCTGGCCTGCGAACGCGACCCGGCCGAGGGCGCGGACGAGATCCGCGTGTGGTCGGCCGGCTGCTCCACCGGCGAAGAGGCTTACAGCCTGGGCATTTTGGTTTGCGAGCAGCTGGCACTTGAGCAGCGCTCGTGCAAGGTTCAGGTGTTCGCCACCGACCTGGACGAACGCGCCATCGGCATCGCCCGCAGCGGCTCCTACCCCGAAGCGATCGTCACCGACGTGCCGCCCAGCCGGCTGCGCCAGTTCTTCATCAAGGAAGACCAGCATTACCGGGTGCGCAAGGAGGTTCGCGAAAAGGTGCTGTTCGCCCGGCATAACCTGCTGTCGGACCCACCGTTCTCGCAGATCGACCTGATTGTCTGCCGCAACCTGCTGATCTACCTGGACCGCGAGGTGCAGCGTGACATCCTGCAGATGTTCCACTTCGCCCTGCGCCCGGGTGGCTACCTGTTCCTCGGTTCGTCCGAGTCGGCCGACGTGGCCAATGAACTGTTCGCCCCGGTGGACAAGCGCAACCGCATTTTCCGCGCACTCGATGCCAGCAATACCGGCCACCGTTCCGGCCGCCAGCTGCCCGGTACTTCGGCCGCCAGCATGCCGCAGGATGTGCTGGCCAAGGCCAAGCCGGGGCGCAAGCCATCCTTCGCCGACCTGCACTACCGCGCCCTGGCGCGCCGCATGCCGCCGAGCCTGATCGTCGATATCGACGGCAATATCCTGCACATGAGCGAAGGCGTGGGGCGTTTTCTGCAACTGGCCGGTGGCGAACCGAGCCGCAGCCTGCTGAACCTGGTGCTGCCGCCCCTGCGCCTGGGCCTGCGCAGCACCTTGTTCCAGGCGCGTCAGGGGACCGAGGCGGTGACCTCGCGCCCTGTCGACCTGGCAGAAACCATGGGCAAACTGCAGGTGGAGATCACCGTGCAGCCGTACAAGGACGAACTCGGTGCCAGCGATTGCCTGCTGGTGGTGTTCGAGGAGCGCGCGCCCGACCCGTCCCTGCCGTTGCCCGGCGTCATCCGGCAGACTGACAGCATGGTCCTGCACAACCTCGAACGTGAACTGCAGCGCACTCGCCTGCAGCTGCAGGATACCATCGAGCAGTCCGAGGTCTCCAGCGAGGAGCTGACGGCTTCCAACGAAGAGATGCAGGCCATCAACGAAGAGTTGCGTTCGGCCAGCGAAGAACTGGAAACCAGCAAGGAAGAGCTGCAGTCGATCAACGAGGAACTGCTCACGGTCAACTACGAGCTGAAGAACAAGGTCGAGGAAACCGACAAGGTCAACGACTACCTCAGCAACCTGATCGCCTGCACCGAGATCGCCACGGTGTTCGTCGACCGCAACCTGCATATTCGCTGGTTCACGCCGCGCGCCGCCGACCTGTTCAATATCCTGCCAGTCGATACCGGCCGCTCCCTGCTCGACATCACCCACCGCCTGGATTACCCGGCACTGGCCGACGATGCCCGCGCGGTGGCCCAGGGCGAGGCCATCATCGAGCGTGAAATCGGTGGCCAGGGTGATCACTGGTACCTGGCGCGCCTGCTGCCCTACCGCTCCAGCGAGCAGAAAATCGACGGCACGGTGCTTACCTTCATCGACATCAGCAGCAGCCATGCCGCCGAAGAGCGCGTGCGCCTGGGCGAAGAGCGCCTGAGCAAGCAATTGGCCGAGACGCAGAGCACCAGCCACATGAAGGACGAGTTCTTCGCCGTCATGTCCCATGAACTCAAGCACCCGCTCAACCTGATCCAGCTCAATGCCGAGATCCTGCGCCGCCTGCCGTCGCTGAGGAACATCAGTGCAGCGAGCAAGGCCGTTGGTACCATCTGTGATGCGGTAACCAGCCAGGCGCGGATCATCGACGACCTGCTGGATGTGGCGCGCATTCGCACTGGCAAGCTCAAACTCAAGACCGAACCGGTGGACCTGCTCGCCCTCCTGCAGGGCATCCATGATGTGGTATCAAGCGAGCAACACCCCTGCCCGGTTCGCCTGGAGCTGCCCGCCGACAACCTGCCGATGATGATCGAGGGTGATGTTACCCGCCTGGAGCAGATCATCTGGAACCTGCTGAACAACGCGCTGAAGTTCAGCCCGGCGGGCAACGAGATACGCCTGGTGCTGAGCCACGACGAGGATAGCGCACGCCTGCAAGTGATCGACCATGGCGTGGGCCTGAGCCACGACAGCCTCGAGCATATCTTCGACCTGTTCAGACAGGCTGCGCCGCAGCAGGCCAGCCACAGCCGGGAAGGCCTGGGCATCGGCCTGTCGCTGGTACGGCAACTGGTCGAGGCCCATGGTGGTAAAGTCCGCGCGGCGTCACCGGGGCTTGGCCTGGGCTGCACCTTTACGGTCACCCTGCCCCTTTGCGATACGCAGTGCCCGCAGCGTGCACAGGGCTCGGAGCCGCTGAGCGTGGGCCGCCTGGATGGAATTCGCGTGTTGCTGGTGGATGACTCTGTAGAGGTGTTGGCGGTAATGCAGGAGCTGCTGGAAATGGAGAGTGCCAGCGTCAATGCCTTCAGCAAGCCACGTGAAGCCCTGGATGCCGCTGCGGGTGCGGAATACGACATCATCCTCTCGGATATCGGCATGCCGATAATGGACGGCCATGCGTTGATCAAGGCCCTGCGCGGCTACCCGCACCTGCGCCATACCCCGGCCATCGCCCTGACCGGCTATGGTGCCAGCGCCGACCAGCACAAGTCGCGCCAGTCAGGCTTCGACCGGCACCTGAACAAGCCGGTGGGCTATGACGAACTGGTGGAGGCCATCGAGGCCCTGAGCGGCTCGGTGCCTTACTGACCGTTGGTCGCTTTGAACGCAACGTTCATTGCGGCCGGGGGCCGAATCTACATGGAATCAAGGATTCGCCCAGGAGCCTGAATGAAACCAGTCAAGCATCGCGCAACCATCATCTGCCGGCATGGCAAACAACCCCATAAATGGTTGTGGGTGAGAAAGCCCAATGCCGCCTGGACCCTGCCCGGCGGCAAGATAGAGCCCGGCGAGACGCCGGTACAGGCAGCGGAGCGTGAATTGCTTGAAGAAACCGGGTTGCAGGCAGAATCGCTGACCCTGTTGATGCGCCATGAAGCGGCAGAGCGCATGCATTATGTGTTCGAGGCGGAATTCGCCGATGCTCCGCATCCCAAGGCGTTGCATGAAATTGCCGATTGGCGGTTCGCCCACCCGGATCAGGTGCCCATGCTCAAGTACGAGATGAAGCGGCTGATCCGTTCGTTGCTGGCCTGTGACCGGGCTACGGCAGCGTCAGTGAGGTAGACCTTCTCCACCTGTACCGGCCCTTTCGCGGGTGAACCCGCTCCCACAGGTTCGGTTGAGTGGCTGAGGAGATTGCCCAGCACTTTTGGTCTGGGCGGTCGTGCAGGCTTGTCAGTACCGGCCTCTTCGCAGCACAAGGCTGCTCCTACTGAACCTCACTAAACCGATGAGTCATGTGTCGTTCTGTGGGAGCGGGTTCACCCGCGAAGAGGCAGGCACAGGAATCGCTAGGCATGCACGCTCCACTGACATGCCTCCACCTCGATCGGCATTTCGTCTACGGCATGGATCATCCCGTTCGCCAATGCCTCCCGTGGCCCCAATATCCGCGGGTAGGCCATCAGATACCGCGGCACATCCAGCACCTCGTCCGCCCCTTCGGTCCGCTCGGCGACGATCTGTGCGTACAGCCGTAGGTCATAGTCCAGGCTCATCGCATATTCGGCCATGCGTGAGTGGTCGACCGAGCCATGCAAGGTCCAGTGGAACGGGTGGAACAGGAACTTGCTGTAACTGCATGCCGTACGCCGTTCCCCGGCCAGGAACAGGATGTTGCCCATGGATTCCACCGTGCCCAGGTTGTGGGTGTGAACCTCGACCGGTAACGCTCGCAGATAGTTGTACAAGGTAAACCCGTAGCTGCACTCGCCGCCCATGGTGGCGATGTTCAGTTGCAGTACATCGGCGCCTTGCTGCAAGGCTCGCGAACAGGTGTTGATCAGGTTGCCGCAGGTGGATGAATTGATGGGCCCGGTAAAGTGGACGATATGTCTGGCCATGCTTGCCTCCAGGGTTGGCAGGTCATTCCTTGGTTTTCTGCGCATCGTCACCCTGCCCGGCCATCTGCCGGTACTGCTTGCGCAGGGCATGAAGCTCGGCCGGATCCATGTCTTCAAGGTCCAGCAGCGCCTTGTGCGCCTGTTGGGTGGTGCGCAACAGCTCATCGATTTTGATGTGCAGTTCGTCGTTGTCGCGGTTCTGGGTGTTCTGGATCAGGAACACCATGAGGAAGGTGATGATGGTGGTCGATGTGTTGATCACCAGTTGCCAAGTGTCGTTGAAGCCGAACAACGGCCCGGTCACTGCCCAGATCAGGATAAGCAGGCAGGCGATGCCGAAGGTTTGCGGGCGGCCAGCCCAATTGGCCAGCCATTGGGCGAAACGGTCGAATTTCATCCTGGCTCCCTTCCTCGTAGCGGGTATTCGGTGGAAACGTCGCAGGCCGCAAAGTTCCGCGCGGCATCAGCCTTTTCCGTTGGTCAACCGTGCTGAACCCTGGCCGCTGTTGACCGGTCGCACTTTCAGAGTGACCGAACAAGGACCCGGCAATGAGGAAGGCAGCGTGAGCGATATCCGCATCGGCATCTCCGGCTGGCGCTACGGCCCGTGGCGCAAGGATTTCTACCCGAAGGGCCTGCCGCAGGACGAAGAACTGGCGTTCGCTTCGCGAGCGGTCAACAGCATTGAAATCAACGGCTCGTTCTATAGCCTGCAAACACCCGAACGTTACCAGGGCTGGCATGACGAAACGCCGCCCGGGTTCGTGTTCGCGGTGAAAGCCCCGCGCTACATCACCCATGTACGCCGACTGAAGGACATCGAAGAAGCCATGGCCAATTTTTTCGCATCCGGGCCGTTGCTGCTCGGCAAGAAGCTGGGGCCATTCCTGTGGCAGTTTCCACCGAACATGAAGTTCGACGAGGCCCGCTTCACAAGTTTTCTCGAATTGCTACCGCACAACCGCAAGGCAGCGCGCGAATGCGCACTAGGGTGTGCGCAGCGCCTGAGGGGCAACGGTGGTACTGACATCAAGGGCAATGCACGGCTGCGTCACGCCGTGGAAATCCGCAATGAAAGCTTTCTGTGCGAAGCCTTCATCAAGCTGCTGCGCAAGCACCGTGTGGCGCTGGTAGTGGCCGACAGCGCCGGGAAATGGCCCTATGTCGAGGACGTTACCGCCGACTTCGTGTACATGCGCCTGCATGGCGATGTCGAACTGTACAGCAGTGGCTATACCGCCCAGGCGCTGCGGCGCTGGAAGCAGCGCATCCAGCACTGGAGCCAGGGCCGCCAGGCCGACGATGCCCAGCTGGTAGTGCCAGGGCCGCCACCGCGGCGCGCCGCCCGTGACGTCTACTGCTACTTCGACAACGACCAGAAGGTCCACGCGCCTTATGATGCCCGACGCCTGTTGCAGAAGCTCTCGCTGGACCATGAGCTGATGACCGAGCCTGGCGTGGTGCCGGAGGTGACCCTGTGAACAGGACCTTGCCTGCCCCGCACTGCATCATCGACAAGATCACTGCCGTGCGTCGGCTGAATGTATTGACGCTGAACGTGCACAAGGGCTTCACCTTCTTCAACCGGCGCTTCATCCTGCCCGAGTTGCGCGAAGCCGTGCGGGCCACCGGCGCCGACCTGGTATTCCTGCAGGAAGTGCACGGCAGCCACCAGCAACATGCCCTGCGCCATCCGGCCTGGCCGGATACGCCACAGTACGAGTTCCTGGCCGACAGCATGTGGCCGCAGTTCGCCTACGGTCGCAATGCCGTATACCCCCATGGTGACCACGGTAACGCGCTGCTGTCGAAATTCCCCATCAGCCGCTTCGACAACCTGGACGTCTCGGTGCAGGGCAACGAGCAGCGCGGCCTGTTGCACTGCCAGCTGGAAGTGCCTGGCCATGACCAGGTGCATGCGGTGTGCGTGCACCTGGGTTTGCGCGAGGCCCACCGGCAACGCCAGGTGAAGCTGCTGCTGGACCTGCTCGACAGCCTGCCGCCCAAGGCACCGGTGATCGTTGCCGGCGATTTCAACGATTGGCGGCTGAAGGCCGATGCGGTGCTGTGCGAACACCTGGTGGAAGCGTTCGGCGAGCATTTCGGCACCCCGGCGCGTAGTTTCCCGGCGCGTCTGCCGCTGTTGCGCCTGGACCGCATCTACCTGCGCAACGCCATGCCCGGTACGGCTCAGGTGCTGTCGAAATACCCGTGGTCGCATCTTTCCGACCACGCCCCTCTGGCTTCGGAGATCAAACTGTGAACCGACCCTGGGTAGACGGCAACAGCGTGCAGTTGCTGATCAATGGCGAGCAATACTACCCCCGCGTGTTCGAGGCCATGGCCCAGGCGCGGGAAGAAATCCTGCTGGAGACCTTCATCATCTTCGACGACAAGGTTGGCCAGCAATTGCAGCAGGTACTGATTGATGCCGCCCGCCGCGGCGTACGCGTCGAAGTGGCCGTGGATGGCTACGGCACGGCCGACCTGCCTGAAGCATTCATTGCGGCCTTGACCGATGCCGGCGTCAGTTTCCATGCCTTCGACCCGCAGCCGCGGCTGGTGGGCATGCGCACCAACCTGTTCCGGCGCCTGCACCGCAAGATCGTGGTGATCGATGGCGAGCGGGCCTTCATTGGCGGCATCAACTACAGCGCCGACCATCTGGGCGACTTTGGCCCCATGGCCAAGCAGGACTATGCCGTGGAGGTCGTCGGCCCGGTGGTGGCACAGGTTCATGCCTCCAGCAAGCGCCTGATGTCACCGGTGCTGCAGCCGCCCAGCGCGGTAAGGCCATTGACCGAGCCTGCCGGTACCTGCACCGCCGTGCTGGTCGAGCGCGACAACAAGGTGCGCAGCACCGATATCGAGGCCCACTACCTGCAGGCGTTTCGCAGTGCCCGACGGCGCATCGTGGTGGCCAATGCTTATTTCTTCCCGGGCTACCGGCTGATGCGTGAATTGCGCAATGCGTCCCGGCGCGGCGTGGAGGTACGGCTGATCCTGCAGGGCCAGCCAGACATGCGCTGGGTACGGGCGTTGTCGCGGCTGCTGTACAACTACCTGCTGCGCGACGGTGTGGCCATTCACGAGTACTGCCAGCGGCCACTGCACGGCAAGGTGGCGCTGGTGGACGATGAGTGGGCCACGGTCGGCTCCAGCAACCTGGACCCGTTGAGCCTGTCGTTCAACCTGGAGGCCAACCTGTTCATCCGCGACCGCGACTTCAACCAGCAGCTCAACCAGCACCTGCAGATGCTGGCCAGCGAACAATGCAAGCCGGTCACCCTGGAACGCATGGTGCGCGGTTACTGGTGGCGGGCGCCGCTGATTTTCCTGTGCTTCCACGTTATTCGCCATTTCCCGCGGATTGCCGGTTGGTTTCCGGCGCACCGCCAGCACTTGCGCTCGGTGCAGCCGGAGGCCGAGGCACAGGGTGACTATCACGAGGGCAAGACCTGATGGCGCGAAAACACTGGCAAACCTGGGGCAAACGGCTGTTCACCCTGGCATTCCTGATCCTGATCCCTGCGCTGCTGTACCTGCTGGCGCGCAACCTGGACTGGAACGAAGTGCGCCAGTCGTTGCTGGCCTACAAGCCCGGTACCCTGGCCATCGGCCTGGTGCTGGCAGCGTGCAGCTACCTGACATTTGCCAGTTACGACTTGCTGGCCCGGGCCTACACCGGCCACCAACTGCCGGCTCGCCAGGTGCTGCCAGTGGCCTTCGTGTGCTATGCGTTCAACCTCAATTTCACCACTTGGGTGGGCGGCGTCGCCTTGCGCTACCGGCTGTATAGCCGCCTGGGCCTGGACACTGCAACCATCACGCGCATCCTCACCCTGGGCCTGCTGACCAACTGGATGGGCTACATGCTGCTGGCTGGCACGGTGTTCGCCTTGCGCCTGGTCGAGCTGCCCGCCAACTGGGCGGTGGGCGCCACCGGCCTGCAACTGATCGGCCTGGTATTGCTGGCGATTGCCGCAGGCTACCTGTTGGCCTGTGGTTTTGCCAAAAAGCGAACCTGGCGCTGGCGCGAGCATGAGGTAACGCTGCCGTCGCTGCGCCTTGCGCTGTGCCAGGTGGTACTGGGTGCCAGCAACTGGGCGCTGATGGCACTGCTGATCTTCTGGCTGCTGCCTGGCGAAGCGTTCTACCCGTCGATACTTGGCATCCTGCTGATCAGTTGCGTTGCCGGTGTGGTCGCGCATATCCCGGCCGGGCTGGGTGTGCTGGAAACGGTATTCCTGGCCCTGCTGCACGGGCAGCTTGCGCAAGGCACGCTGGTGGCGGCCCTGCTGGGCTACCGCACGCTGTACTACCTGGTGCCGCTATTGCTGGCGGTGCTTACCTACCTGATCCTGGAGAAACGCGCCAAGGCCATGCGCCGGCGTGACAAGCCGGCCTAGAGCTGGCAAGGGCCACTGGCCCCGGAGGTGACAAATGCGTGGTGCTGTCTTGAAGCCGATGTTGATACTGATGATGACCAGCCTGGTCAGCAGCCAGGCCCTGGCCGAAGCCTGCAACGTGCTCACCCGCTCCTCCAGCGAGGCAGTCACGCCGGTGGAGCGGCACAGCTGCTACAGCTACAGCAACCTGCCCGCCGAAGCGATCAACTGGTCATGCAGCAACGAGAGCAAGGACATGCTCAACAGTGAAAAGCACAAGGTCGCGCGTTGTGCGGATGGCAGCGTTGGCAGCTGCATCGCACCGTTGACCCAGGAGGCATTGGCCAACCCCAAGGCGGCTGGCGGTGACAAACCGGCGTTGCCCAAGGATGCGCGAGTGATCACCTACTACTACGACACCCCCAGCCTGGGCCAGGCCCGCACCGATTGCGAGCGTAACAACGGCATCTGGCAGACTCACTGATTCTGCAGGCTCGCGCGCTGCTTTTTGTGGGAGCGGCCTTGCGTCGCGAAGGGGCCGCAGCGCGGCCCCAGGATTTCAGCTTCGCACGGAAAATTGCCGGGGCCGCTTTGCGGCCCTTTCGCGACACAAGGCCGCTCCCACAGGATCATCACAGCCCTATAGACCTATGCAGAACCTATGGGACGGCGATGTTTCAGGGCGAAATCGGGTCACTCGCCGGGAAGGTCTCGTCCAGCGCATTGTCCACCGCGCTTTCCCCAGTCTTTTCGCCACAGTGGCAATCAGGCATCCGGCACGGCTCGCCATTGCGATGCCCGCTGGCACAGGCCTCGCAGCAATATACCTTGCCTTCGAGTTGCAAGGCATTGGCATCCACGGTGCAGGAACAATGAGCACAGGCACAACGTACCTCGTTCATGGCTTGCTCTCCTCGTCATCGATCACGTCATCGGTCCACGGTTCGCCATCCAGCGGCGCGGAACGGGCCAGTTCGGCTTCGTCCAGGCCTATGCCGCCGCCAATCTCATTGGCTTCGACCCGCCTCAGGGTCTTGTCTGCAGGGCCGCCGCTGCCGCCCGGTTCGTGCGGGTCGCGGGCGCCGGTTTCGTCCAGCAGGGTGTCCGGGCTCAGGTCGTCGTAGGTGACGTTGTCCTCGTGCAGGCTATCGCTCAACGCCTCGCCGCCGGTCATGCCGCTTTCTGCCACGCGTCGCGGTGGGAACTCGCGTGCCACGTCCGCGACCGGTCGCTCGTCACCCACACGCCCCTCGCGTTCATCCAGGCGCTCGTCGAAGTCCAGTTCATGCACGCTACCCATGCGGTCTTCGGTGTCGTCGATTTCAGTGGGGGTATATGGCTTCGGTTCATCTGCTCGGGCCATGTGCGTTCTCCGTCAGGTGGCTTCATTCGGTCGACTGCACGTGCTGCTGGAAGATTCAGAGTTTTTTTGAACTACCGCTCGGGCTGTTGCCTCCCAGATTAGAGACTGCGAACCGCCCGGAGCCCGTCATGGCCAAGCCCCTGCAGGAATATGCGCGCAAGCGCGACTTCAATGCCACGCCCGAGCCCAGCGGCAAGCGCAGCCGTGGCAAACGTGCCCATGCGCTGCAGTTCTGCATCCAGAAGCACGACGCCAGCCACCTGCACTACGACTTCCGCCTGGAGCTCGATGGCACGCTGAAAAGCTGGGCCATCCCCAAAGGGCCGTCGCTGGACCCCAAGGTGCGCCGCCTGGCCGTGCACGTGGAGGACCACCCGCTGGACTACGCCGACTTCGAAGGCCATATCCCCGAAGGCCACTACGGCGCAGGCGACGTGATCGTGTGGGACCGGGGCATCTGGGAGCCCGAAGGGGATGCGCATGAGGCCTATGCCAAGGGCAAGCTGCGTTTCCGCCTGCAAGGCGAAAAGCTCAGCGGTGTGTGGAACCTGTTCCGCACTCACCTGGCCGGCAAGAAGGAGCAGTGGATGCTGGTCAAGTCGCATGACGGCCAGGCGCGTAGCGAAGCCGACTACAGCATCGTCGACGCCCTGCCCGACAGCGTGCTCAGCGACCGCACGCTGGTGCCACGCAAGCCGGCAGCCAAAAAGGCCGCCGCGCCGCGTCGCAAAACTGCCAGCAAAGGCCGGAAGCTGCCTTTGCCTGCGCAGCTGCAGCCACAACTGGCGACCTTGGTCGACTCCCCGCCCAGTGGCGACTGGCGCTACGAGGTCAAATTCGACGGTTACCGCATCCTTGCCCGCATCGACGGTGATGACGTGCGCCTGTTCACCCGCAACGGCCATGACTGGAGCGGCAAGATGCCCAGGCAGGTTGCCGCCTTGCGTGCGCTGGGCATCGATTCGGGCTGGCTCGATGGCGAGGTGGTGGTTGCTGGCGAAGATGGCGCGGCGGACTTCCAGGCGCTGCAGAACGCTTTCGACACCGAGCACGACGAACACATCACCTATTACCTGTTCGACCTGCCCTTCCTGGGCGGCCAGGACTTGCGGCAGTTACCGCTGCAGGACAGACGCACCACCTTGCAGCGTTTGCTGGAACACAACGAGTCGGATGTACTCAAGTACTCCGCCGACTTTGACCAGCCCGTCGAATCCCTGCTCGACAGCGCCTGCCGGCTGCAACTCGAAGGCCTGATCGGCAAGCGTGTCGACAGCCCCTACAGCGGCCGCCGCAGCCCCGACTGGATCAAGCTCAAGTGCAAGCAGCGCCAAGAGTTCGTGATCGTCGGCTACACCGACCCCAAAGGCAGCCGCAGCGGTTTCGGCGCCCTGCTGCTGGCCTTGCACGACCACGACAGCGGCGAGTTGCGCTATGCCGGCAAGGTCGGTACCGGCTTCAGTGCCACCACTCTGGCCAGCATCCATGCCCGGCTGAAACCGTTGGAAATCGCCAGGCCGGCCCTGCCTAACCCGCCCACCGGGGCCGAAGCCCGAGGCGTGCACTGGCTTGAACCGCAACTGCTGGCCGAAGTCGCCTACGCCCAGATGACCCGTGACGGCATCGTGCGCCATTCGGTGTTCCACGGCCTGCGCGATGACAAACCGGCTACTGCCATCGACCTGGAGCGCCGCATGCCCGCCAAGACCCTGCCCAAGCGCAACCAGGCCAAGGCCCCCGAGCCCTTGGGCGAACTTCGCCTGACTCACCCCGAGCGGGTGATTGACCCCACCAGTGGCGTAACCAAACGAGAGGTCGCCGAGTACTATGCCGCAGTCAGCCAGTGGATCCTGCCCCAGCTCAAGGATCGCCCGGTGGCGCTGGTGCGCGCGCCGGACGGCCTGGCCGGGGAGCTGTTCTTCCAGAAGAACGCCGGCCAGCTGCATCTGCCCAACGTGCTCAGCTACGACAAGGCCGAGGCCGGCCAGGCGGCGATGGTCATCAACCGCGCCGACACCCTGCTGGGTGCCGTGCAGATGAACATGCTCGAGCTGCACACCTGGAACGCTACCGACAAGGACTTCGACAAGCCCGACCGCTTCGTCCTCGACCTGGACCCGGACCCGGCACTGCCGTGGAAGGCCATGCTCGAAGCCACCCAACTGGCCCTGACCTTGCTGGATGAACTGGGGCTGAAGGTGTTTATCAAGACCAGTGGCGGCAAAGGCATGCACCTGGTCGTGCCCCTGACCCGGCGGGCCAGCTGGGATGAGGTCAAGGCGTTCAGCCACGGCATCGTCGATTACCTGGCCAGGCTGTTCCCAGACAGGCTCAGTGCCGTGTCCGGGCCCAAGAACCGAATCGGGCGCATCTTCATCGACTATCTGCGTAACGGCAAGGGTGCTACCACCGCCTGCGCGTATACCCTGCGCGCCCGAGAAGGCCTGCCGGTATCCGTGCCGATCTGGCGCGAGGAACTGCCGCAGCTCAAGGGCGCCAACCAGTGGAACATCGGCAACGTGCTTGAGCGCCTGGGCGATGTGGACGACCCGTGGGCGGAGTATGGCAAGACAAGGCAATCGATCACCGTGGCCATGCGCAAGCAGCTGGGGATGGCCTGATGACGGCTTGCCTGCAGCGCTGCGCCCGCAGTGCCTCACCAAGGAGCCGAGCCCATGAGCATCGTCCAGGATTTTGACCTGACCAACCTCGATCGCCTGCTGCGTGCCTTCGGCGAGCGGCAGCAGCCGCTCAACCTGGATACCCAGTTGCCGCAACTGATCCAGGCACTGCAAGCCGACCACCTCGACCTCCTGCCCCTGCCCGGTCAGGGCAACACGCTACGGCGTTGGCAAACACTGGCCCGGGTGGCAGGCTGTGACCTGGCCTTGGCCAAGTTGTACGAGGGCCACACGGACGCGTTGGCGATCCTTGCCGAATGCGCGGCTGCACACCACGCCGCCGAGGGTATATGGGGCGTGTGGGCCGCCGAACCGCCGGATGCCCGCGCCCGCATCGTGGCCCGTGATGGCGACCAGGTCCGCCTGGAGGGGCGCAAGGCCTGGTGCTCGGGCGCACTGCAGATCGACCGGGCGCTGGTCACGGCCTGGGACCAGCACGACCAGCCCCAGCTGGTGGCCATCGAACTGTCCCATCCCAGCCAGGGCCTTGCCATAGACCGCTGGCAGGCCATTGGCATGGCCACCACCGCCAGTGTCGAAGTCGAATTCAACCAAACCCCTGGCATCGCCATTGGCCGCCCCGGGCAATACCTGTCACGCCCTGGGTTCTGGCATGGCGGTGCCGGCATTGCGGCATGCTGGTACGGCGCCGCCGAAGCCTTGGCCGACTACCTGCGTGAACACTGCCGCAACCCCCGCCCCGACCCACACGCCGATGCTCACCTGGGTGCGGTCGATGCCGCCTTGTACGGCGCCAGGGCGGCACTGCGCGAATGCGCGGCGTGGATCGACCACCAACCAGGCGCAGACGCCAGCTTCGAAGTGCGGCGCACCCGCGCCCAGGTGGAACAGGCGGTGGAACAGGTGATCCACCACGTTGGCCGGGCGCTGGGCGCTACGCCTTTCTGCCGCGACAACCACTTTGCCCGGCTGAGCGCGGACTTGCCGGTGTTCCTGCGCCAGAGCCACGCCGAGCGCGACCTGGCGGCGCTCGGTGAGCAGTTGGCACAACAGCCGGCGGGAGTCTGGCAGCTATGAGCGAGAACCTGATCCAGGCGAACAGCGGTACGCCGTGGGCGGCCTGGCAGCAGGCTGCGCACCTGGCCAGGGCCACCTGGGTCACTCCGCAGCAGCTGTGCCCGCCGGGCCGTCGCCTGGTACTGCTGGCTCCGCACCCCGATGACGAGATCCTCATGGCCGGTGGGTTGTTGGCGGGCTTCCATGGCCGGGAAGACGACCTGGTGCTGATCTCCGCCACCGATGGTGAAGCCAGCCACCCAGGCTCGACCCACTGGAGCGAGCACCGCCTGCGCCGGCAAAGGCCGCTGGAGAGCCGCCATGCGCTGCAACAGCTTGACCTCGACCTCGGCCGCCTGGACTGGCGGCGGCTTCACCTCAAGGATGGCGCGTTGCCACGTGACGAGGCGTTTCTGCTCAACCACCTGAGCCAGTTGCTTCGGCCTGACGACCTGCTGATGGCAACCTGGAGCGGCGATGGCCACTGTGACCACGAGGCAGTGGGCCGGGCTGCGGCGCAGGCAGCACGGGTGCGCAAGGTGCAATGCCTGGAGGTACCCGTGTGGGCCTGGCACTGGGCGCGACCGGACGACCCGCGCCTGCCTTGGCCAAGGGCTCACCGCATCCAGCTGGACGAGGCCAGCCTGGCCCGCAAGCGCAAGGCCCTGGCCGCCCATGTCAGCCAGCTGGAGCCGGATGGCCAGCGCCCGCCCGTACTGCCGCCGAACTTGCTGGATTGCCTGCTGCAACCTTTCGAACTGGTGTTCCTGTAAATGGAGTTGTCATGAGCCTCGACCCACAGTATTTCGCCGACCTGTACGCCAGCAGTGAAGACCCTTGGGCCTTTCGCACGCGCTGGTACGAAAAGCGCAAGCGCGAGCTGGTCATGGCCAGCCTGCCGCGCCAGTGCTACCAGCGCGTGTTCGAACCGGCTTGCGCCAATGGCGAGCTCAGCGCCTTGCTGGCCGAGCGTTGTGCCAACCTGTTGTGCCAGGACCTGGACCCTACTGCGGTAGCGCTGGCCGGTGAACGCTTGGCTGAGCTGAGCAATGTCTCGGTGGAGCTGGCGCGGCTGCCGGCGGACTGGCCGCGTGGGCATTTCGACCTGATCGTGTTGAGCGAAGTGGGTTACTACCTGGACCCGACCGACTGGTTGCAGGTGATCGAACAGTCGGTGGCCAGCCTGACCTACGACGGCGGGCTGCTGGCCTGCCACTGGAAGCATCCCATCGCCGGCTGCCCGCAGGACGGGCGTGAAGTGCACCGCATGCTGGCGCGGCACCTTCCGCTGTATCTGCAGTTCCAGCATGACGAGGCGGACTTCGTACTGGAGTACTGGTCCGCTCAGCCCAGCGTGGTCGACCTGGACGAGACCTGCCCATGATTGGGGTGGTCATTCCGGCGCACAACGAGGCCCGACACCTGGGGCGGTGTCTGCGCGCAATGCAGGCTGCCGCCCTTCAGGCTCGGCAGTCGGGGCATCGGGTCGAGGTACTGGTGGTACTGGACCGCTGCAGTGATGGCAGTGCCGCCGTGGCAAGGCGCTTCGGTGTACAGATGCTGGCGGTGGATGCCGGCAATGTAGGCTTTGCCCGCCGGGTGGGCGCGGCATACATGGCCGAGCGCGGCGCGAAATGGCTGGCGTTCACCGATGCCGACAGCCGTGTGCCGGAACATTGGCTGCTTTCTCAACTGGCCTGTGATGCCGAGGTCGTATGCGGCACGGTGCATGTCGAGCACTGGCAACCCTGGCAGACAGCCGCCTTGCGCAAGCTGTACCACAGCCGTTACCAGGCGCGTGAGGGGCATCGTCACGTGCACGGGGCCAATCTGGGGGTATGTACCGATGCCTACCACCGCGTAGGCGGCTTCCAGCCACTGGCGGCGCATGAGGATGTGCAACTGGTCAGCGCCCTGGAGGCCAGTGGTGCGCAGATCGTATGGACCGCCAGGCACAGCGTGGCTACCAGCAGCCGACGCGACAGCCGCGCCCGTGAAGGGTTTGGCGATTATCTGGTGGGGTTGCAGACACAGGTTTGATGAGGCTTTTGTTTGACTGCTGGTTCAGCAAGGTTCTGTAGGAGCAGCACAAGGCTGCTCCTGCAAATGACGCTTCAAACGAGCGATGTTCGTTCTCTGCGCGACAGCGGGGCCCCAAAGGGCTGGGCAAGGATCACGACGCCTTGCGTGTCTTCTTCGCAGGCTTCTTGCCACCTAGGCTGCGCTTGAGCAGTTCGGTGAGGTCGAGGATGTCCGCGCTTTTCCCTGCTTCCGTCGCCTCGCCCTTCTCCACTGTCTCGATCTTGCCTTTGCTGGCCTTCTCTTCCACCAGGTCCATGATGGTCTGGCGGAAGGCATCGTTATAGTCCGCCGGCTTCCAAGGGCCGCTCATGTCTTCCACCAGGCGCTTGGCCATGTCCAGTTCGCGCTTGTCCACCTTGGCCTCGGTGACGCTGCTGTCCAGTTCCAATGTTTCCAGCCCGCGCACCTCCTCCGGCCAGCGCAGGGTGATCATCACCAACGCGTCGTCCAGTGGCCGCAACAACGCCAGGTGCTGACGGGTGTGCAGCACCACCGTGGCCAGCGCCACCTTGCCGGTTTTCGCCAGGGTTTCGCGCAGCAAGGCGTATACCTTGCCGCCACGTCGGTCGGGGGTTAGGTAGTACGGCGTGTCGAAGTGCTGCAGCGGGATCTCGCCAGCTTCGACGAAGGAAAAGATATCGATCGTCTGGGTCGCCTCGGGGCGGGCCTTGCGGATTTCCTCCTCGCTGATCACCACGTAGCGGCCCTTCTCGAACTCGACGCCCTTGACGATGTTGTCCTTGTCGATTTCCTTGCCGGTGACCTTGTTCACCCGCTTGTAGCCGACCGGCTCCATGCTGCGCTTGTCGAGCCAGTCGAAATCGACCCGCTCGGTGCGCACCGCGGTATTGAGGGCCACGGGGATGTGCACGAGGCCGAAACTGATGGCGCCTTTCCAGATTGCCCTAGCCATGAAGCTGCTCCCAGGGTTGCCTGCCAATACCTGAATCGACTGCAACGGGCGGCGAAGGTTTAGCCGCCCCGCCCTACGGCAGCGGGTTGCCACCCGTCACGCCAAACACCTCGCCGGTGATGTAGCTGGATTCCTGGCTGGCCAGCAACACATAAACCGGCGCACATTCGGCGGGCTGCCCCGGTCGCTTCATCGGTGTATGCGCGCCGAAGTCGGGGATTTTCTCTGGTGGTTGACCGCCACTGGGCTGCAGCACGGTCCAGATGGGGCCAGGGGCCACGGCATTGACCCGGATACCGCGCTCGATCACCTGCTTGGCCAGGGCCTTGGTGAAGGCGACGATCGCGGCCTTGGTGGTGGCATAGTCGAGCAAGGTGGCTGAAGGCTGATAGGACTGGATCGAGGCGGTGTTGATGATGGTCGCCCCCGCCGGCATCAGCGGCACGGCCGCCTGGCACAGCCAGAACAGCGCGTAGACGTTGGTTTTCAAGGTGTGATCGAACTGCTCGTGGCTGACCTGGCTGATGTCCTTGCGCGCTTCCTGCTTGCCGGCGACGTTGACCAGGATGTCCAGGCCACCGAGCTGCTCGTGGGCCTGATCGACCAGCTCCTTGCAGAACTGCTCATCCTTAAGGTCACCGGCAATAGCCACCACCTTGCGGCCTTCTGCTTCGATCAGCTTGATGACTTCGCGGGCGTCGGGTTGTTCGATAGGCAAGTAATTGAGGGCAATGTCGGCGCCCTCTCGGGCAAAGGCAATGGCCACGGCCCGGCCGATGCCCGAATCGGCACCGGTGATCAGCGCCTTGCGCCCTGCCAGCCGGCCAAAGCCCTTGTAGGTGGTTTCGCCATGGTCTGGCTCGGGGTACATGTTGGCGTCCAGCCCCGGTGCTGGCTGGCCTTGGGCCGGGAACGGCGGGTGCGGGTACTGGGTCAGCGGGTTCTGCATGCTGAACTGGTCGTGGGGTTTGCTGGGCATGGGGCCACTCCTCTGGTGAGACCGGTATTGGCCCAATCGCGGGCTTGCACGCCCCCACAGGTATTGAAGCTGGTGGTAGTCCTGTGGGAGCGGACCTGCCCGCGAAGGCCGCTCTACCGATTTCGAGGTAAACCGCCATCGATGGTTTTTTCCAAGTGGCCCATACACCGACCAGCGGTCAATACGTCACTCAAAGCGACTAGTTCCGTACGGCATCTGCCGCATCGTTCGTTGTCATGCGCATCGCCTGGGCCTCTGCCGGCCATGCCACCAGGGTCACCATCGCCGGCCCCCGGGCCACCATAGCCACCATGACCGCCACCGCCATCACCTCCGTGACCACTGCCTCCGCTTCCCCTGAGTTCAAAGGACCGAATATCAGGCCAAGGCAAATGTCAGCGCCTGCCAGCAATCACGCCTGGCTGAACAGCACCCGCCTGAAAGCCTCGGCCGCCATGTGCACCTGCACCGCCCAGTCCTGCGCCGCGTCACTGCCGGCGTCATCGGAAATGTACTTCAGGCACACGAACGGGATGCCTTCGCCGCGTGCGATCAGGGCCAGCACGTAGGCTTCCATGTCGACCACGTCATAAGGTGCATCGCCATGGTTGATCTCGAAGCTGTCGCCACTGCCGCAGGTCTCCAGGGCCAGGCCGGGGATCTGCGCCCCATGCTCCAACACCACCGGGATGTCCGACAGAGGCGTCTGGTAGCGAGCGAAGCCCAGCGGGGTCACGTCCATGTCGCGCTGTACGAAGCGGGTGCAGCACACCACTTCGCCCTTGCCATGGCGCTGGCTGCCGGCCGAGCCGAGGTTGACGATCAGCCTGGGCCGGCGCGCGGCAATGGCCTTGGTCAGGGCGATGGCGGCATTGACCTTGCCGATACCGGTGAACACGGTGTTGACGTCAGCGAATACATCGCCGGCCTCGGCTTCGAGGGCGAAGACAAACAACGTGTCGTCCAGGGAAATGTCGGGGAATTGCTTGATCAGCATCATGGCGCTGGTGGTTCCGGGTGGCTGCGAAAGGCGCGGCCATTTTCGGCCAACCCTGGCTAATTGCAAGCCCCGGCGGCCACCACGGCCCTTAACGCCTGCGCCTTGCCCAAGCCGGCAGCACTGGCCTCGGCCAGGCATCGCAGTTGCTGGTCGGCATGGGTGCCGTCGCGCAGCAGGCGTTGTGCATGCTGGAAGGCGCGTTCGGCATCTGCGGTGTCGATCGGTACCTGCTCCAGCAACTGGGCCAACCACCCTTCGGCCGTGACGGGCTGTTGCTCATGCAGGCCAATGAACTCGCCCCGGCGCCCATGGCGCATGGCGCGCCAGTAGTTTTCCTGGGTGATCCAGCGCAGCTCGCGGTTGCAGGCTGCCGGGTCATGCCGGTACACGATGCTGTGCTCGATCAAGTGGCGAAACAGCGCGGCGATGCACAGCGCATCCTCCAGCCGCGGGCAGCCATCGCAGATGCGCAGTTCGACCGTCGGGAAGCGCCGCGAAGGCCGAATCGCCCACCAGAAGTCGCCATCTGCGGCCAGTGACCCTGTGCGTTGCAGCAAGGCGCGGTAGCGCTCGTAGGCGGCCCAGTCCGGCAAAGGCTCGGGCAAGCCCATGTGCGGCCACTCCCCGCAAATAACCCGACGATAGCTCATGTAGCCGGTGCACTGGCCTTCCCACAGCGGGGATGACGTACTCAGCACCAGCAACAAGGGCAACCAGCCCAATACACGGTTGATCACTTGCATGCGGTCGCAACCTGGCGGTACGCCTACATGTACATGCAAGCCGTTGAGCAGGCTGCGCCGCGCCACCTGCCGGTAGTCAGCGAACAGTTGCTGGTAATGCGCCGGGGTGGCAGGTTTCTGCCGCAGCCAGGCGCCGTTGGGGTGGCTTGCCGCACCGTACAGGCCCATGCCCTCTTCGGCCAGCGCGGTGCTGAGCCGCTGGCGGCTGTGCTGGAAGAACTCGCGTGCCTCGAACAGGTTGGCGAACACCGGCGAGGCCACCTCGATCTGGCTGCGGAACATTTCCTGGGCAAAATGCTGGCCCAAGGCTTCCTGGCAACGCTCGAACACAGCTGGCGAAGGCGTGGCTGGCACCTGCCCTGTGTCCAGGTTCACCAGCAGGTATTCTTCCTCGATGCCGAACGTGCAGGGTCGGGCCATGCTGCCTCAGCTGTTGCGGGTAACTGTGAGCACCACCGCGGCGATGCGCTCGACCTGCTGGTAACCGGGTTCGCTCAGTTGCTCGCCGAACACGTCCGGGTCGATTTCCCGATACACCCAGGACCATTCCGGGCCTGCCAGGCGCAGGCGGATGGCTTCGAGCAAGGCATCTCGGCCTTCGACTATCGCCACTCCGGTATACAACAGTAGCGAGCCCCCTGGGCCGAGCCGCTCGCAGGCTTGTTCGACGATCCGCAGCGAAAGCTGCGCACCGAGCGAACCGCCGCCATGCCGATAGGTACGTTCGCTGGCATCGAGCATGTATGGCGGGTTGGCAACGATAAGGTCGAACAGGCCGGTGACGCCGCCGAGCAGGTCACTAGGTTCCACGGAGACATTGCTCAGGCCCGCCAATGCCGCGTTGATCGCAGTGTAACGCAGCGCGAGCGGGTTGATATCCACGGCGCTGACCTGGGCATGGGGAACCGCCCTGGCAATCAGCAAGGCGCCGACACCCGTGCCGCAACCGATGTCCACCGCATGCTCGACGCGCTTCGGGGTACGTTGCAGGTGATCCTGGATGACCTGGGCGAAACGGTAACTGTCGGGGCCGAAAAATACGGCGTCGGATTGTTGAGTGGGGTACGCAGAGTGCACCAGCAGCAGGTCGTCAAGCGTGGACCAGCGCACGCTGCTGATCAACAAATTACCGTGCTCCTCGAGAACCTGGGCCTGCCGCATCTGATCCAGCTCATCGGCAGAAACCAATGATGAACGGAACGGACGGTTCCAGCCGAACACATCGCGCACTGTCCGGGCCTGCCTGGCATCCGGGCGCGCATTCACGCGAGCATGGGTTGCCGGGGTGACGCAGGTGAAGTGGTAGCCGTCGGCGCGCAGGCGCCTGCCCAATCGCAGCATTGCCTGGTCAGCCTGGATCTGTTGCGGATCGAGCAGCATCAGCGGGTCATCTCCTGTACAAGGCCGGTAGCACGCAGGTAGCGCCGAGTGGCCAGCAAGCCTTCCGGTGTTGCATGGCTGTTACCGGACATCGTGTCGATCAAGCTCTCGATATCGGCGTCCGGGGCAGGAGCTGCGAGCGCATCATCCGCTTGCACTTGCACCTCCCAGCTGCCAGGCAGCACGCGGCGCCCCCGGGCTTGCCAGCCTGCCGCGATCCAGTCGTGCCATAGTTGTTTTTCATAGGCAGTGAACACCCCATACATCGGTGCCGAGGGACCGTCGATGAGCGCCCACCAGCGGCTGTTGGCAGGAGCTTCACCGCGGCGGATCCAGCCCTGTGCCTGCAGGGCCTGCACAAACGCGGGCATGGCGCCGGGCTCGGCCAGCCATTGGTTGATGGTGCGCTTTTGCAAGCGGCAACGGTCGGAATGCATGAACTGGCCAAAATTGCGCTTGTGCTCCAGTGCCGACAGCAACTCGGATTCAAGATCGAAGCTGCTGATCAGGCTGGGGGTATCAAGCCCCAGGTCGTTCAAGCGGTACCCGCTGCGCACACGCTGGTAGAACTGGCCAGCGTCGTTGGCCGGGCAGAGTTGGCGCAGCGCCTGGATGGACAGATGCGCATGCCCGCTGGCCGCGTTGTCGATGGTTACGTGAAGCTGGAAATAATGGCCATCGATGCCCATTTCCGCCAGTTCGTAGGTGGTAATCAGCAGATGCAACGGTGGTTGTTCATAGCCCAGGTTGTAGCCGATCACCTCGGGAAGAAAATCATCCCCGTGGCGCCCCAATGCCAACTGCAAGGCCCCTTGCAGGTAACGCTGGTCGTCCAGCTCAGGCAAACCCAGGCAACCCAGCCGGCTCAACAGCCGTTGGTAGATCAGCACATGGTTACAGCGCGGATCACCGCCGCCCAATTCTTCCAGATAGGTGCGAATCAGGCCGTGATAACGCGGATCGCCCCAATGTCGCAAGGTACTGTGCAGCCATGCCCCGTCCACTGCCTTGGTGGGCGCCACCTGTTGCAGGAACCACAAAGCCTGGGCGCGGTTGGCAAAATAGCGCCGCGGTGCGCCTTGGCGTCGTTGCTCGAGGTAACTGGCATAGGCTTCGGCCACCCGGCTTGCATGGCAAGCGCTCCACGCCTCCAGCTGAGCAGGATCGGCAGGCAGGTCATCCGGCAAACGCTGCGCGCGTGCCAGTTGTTCGCTCAGCCACGCTGCGCTCGTGGTGTCGTGGCCCATGAGCAATTTGTGGTAACGCTCCTTCAGGCTTGGCCCATTTGCCGAAGCCGGTATCACCGCGCCGGTCTTGCGGGTCATTACCGTCATGCCGTAGTCCTTGTCCGCGTTTTATTGGCTGGGTTTCTGGCCGGGCATCGGCTCAGGGTCCGGCGCAGGTTGGGGAGCAGGTTTGTCGCCGGGTTGCTGCATCTGCAGCGAAGGTTTGCTCTGGTCGGCATCCTTTGCCGGGTGGTCGTTGTCCCGGTCGAAACAGCCACCCAGCACGCCAAGCGTGCCCACCAGCGCCATCAGAGGGATCAATCGCATGGGGTTCTCCTCTTGTGCAGAATCGCAGTGCCCGATCACCCGGGCACTGCGTAGCCTCACTTACGAACGGCCACCCTTGCGGCCCGATTCGCTGGTACGGCCACCTCCGGATTGCTGGCCGCCCTTGCGCCCAGCTTCGGAGGCTTTTTCGCGGTCATTGGCAAAGTTGCCCGGGTTCTTGTTGCCACCCTGGCTGCCTTGCTGGTTGCCGGTGCGGCTGTTCTCTTTGTTGGCCATGGTCTTAAACCTCGTATGACTTCGGAATGCACGGCATTACCTGCCGTACACCTGTTGGGAGTTCGGTCATTTCGGCGGATTCGGTTTAATGCGAAGCGTTCGGACCAGCGGCATTAAATAAGCGGCATCAGCATATTTTGCGCGCCTGTCAGTCGTGCGATGTGCTATCCAGGCGTGCCTGTCGCCTTCCCAACCAGGCTCCGGTCATCGCCCAGCCCAAGGCAATCAGCGTACCGATCAGCATCGCCAGTTGCGGGTGCTCGCCCATTACGTCCAGCACCCGTTTGAGCCAGCCACTCAATGCATCACCGCCGCGATAGACGACCGTGTCGATGAAGTTCTTGGCCTTGTACTTGTCCTCGGCGGGCAGCACGGTGAACAGCATCTCCCGCCCCGGCCGCACCAGCGCGTATTCACCGGCCCGGCGCACCACCATCACCACCACGAACACGGCGAACACCGGGGCCAGTGCCAGCCACAGGAAACCTGCGGCCATCACAAGCGGCACCGCCACCAGCAGCACGCCCACCCCCATTCGGCGGGCCAGGCGACCGGTGAGAAACACCTGGGTAAGGATGGCCAAGGCCTGTACTACGGTGTCGATCAGGCCGAACACCTGGGTTTGCCGGGTACGGTCGGTGAAGGTTTCGCTGACGATGCGCGCCTGTTCGAAATACAGGAAGGTGCTGACACTGGCGAGCAGCACCACGAACAGGGCGATGCCCAGCAGGTAGGGCGAGCGCAGTACGGCAGTGGCACCGGCAAACGGGTTGCCGCCCAGTGGCCGGGAATCTGCCCGCTCGGCTTGCGCAGGCAGTGGGTGCCGCGTTCGCCAGCGTTGCAGGTACAACGTAGCGCCGATGCTGCCCAGCAGAAACGCGGCGGCCAGCACCAGCAACCCGGCATGGCCCAGCGGCGCCACCAGCAGCGTACCCATGATGGGGCCACTGAGCCCACCCAGGCTGGCCCCGGCCGCCAGCAGGCCGAACAGGCGCTTGCCTTGCGCGGTTGAGAAAAGGTCGGCGAGCACGCTCCAGGCCAACGAGATGCTCAGCAGGTTGAACACCGACAACCAGATATAGAATGCCCGAGCCGTCCACGAAGCATCGGGATTGCGGGCAAACAGCACGGCGAACAGCAGGAGGTTGCTGGCGAAAATGCCGTAGGTCCAGGGCAGGATGCGTCGGCGCGGCACCTTGGAGGCCAGCCAGCCAAACAACGGCAGGCACGCCAGGGTGGCAATGAAGGTGCCGGTGAACAGCCATTGCAGGTTGTCCACGCCACCGGCAACGCCCATGGTTTCGCGCACCGGGCGCAGCATGAAATAGCCAGTGAACAACAGGTAGAACAACAGCAAACCGGCGGTAACCGCCGGCCATTCGCCGGGCTGGATGTTCAACCCCTGATCCAGGCGCCGCCGCCAGGCTGCCATGGGGTCAGGCAAACTGCTTGATCAGCGCCTGTTGCTGCGCCTGGGTCAGCAACGGCCCGTGCCCGGCCCTGAGCTGGTCAAGTTGGCGCTCGGGCCGGCTGGTCGCTGGGATGACCGTGGTCACCGCCGGGTGGCTGATGGCGAACTTCAGAAACAGCTGCGCCCAGCTGCCGATACCCGCCTCTGCCGCCCAGCCGGGCAAGGCCTGGTCCTTCACCCGGGCGAACAGGCGGCCATCGTCGAATGCCCGGTTGATCAGCACGGCAACGCCCTTGTCCTGGCACAGCGGCAGCAGTTCGCGGGCCGCGTCGGGGGCATTGACCGAGTAATTGATCTGGATGAAGTCCAGCGGTTCGCTGCGCACGATCCGGGCGACCTCGTCCTGGCCACTGTTCAGGTAATGAGTGATACCGACATAGCGGGTCTTGCCTTGCTGCTTCAATTCGCGGGCATAGGCCAGCTGGGTCTGCCAGTCCCGCAGGTTGTGGATCTGCAGCAAGTCGACCTTGTCGGTGCGCAGGCTCTCGAGGCTGCCGGCCCATTGCGCTTCGGCGTCTGCCCGGCTGTCGGCGGCGATCTTGGTGGCGATGAAGCATTGCCGGTGCCAGCCGCCCTCTTCCAGCAACTGGCCGAGAATGCTGTCGGCGCCGCCGTAGTTGGGCGAGGTGTCGATGACCCGGCCACCGCCTTCGAAGAACGCCTTCAGTACAAGTTTCAGCTGCTGGTACTGAGCCGAGCCGGCTTGCACTTCGAAACTGCCGGAAGTTCCTGCACCGATCACCGGCAGCGCTTCACCGGTGGTCGGCACGTTGCGGGTCAGCAAACCCTCCGGGGCAGCGGCGTGCAACCAGGGGCTGGCGGCCAGCAAGCCAAGGGTGGCACCCGCGCGTAGGACATCACGACGTGCGTACATGGAAAAGCTCCCGTCATGAAGCGGAAACTTCCAAGGCTAGCCGCTGTACCCCGCTGCGTCCGGTGTTTCTGTATCTGGATGTTTAGCGATCAAACGTGCAGCAGCAGGCTCAGGTCGATACCCGTCTCGCTCATGGGCGGGCACCAGTAGTACCCACCGCTCAGTGGCCGGCTGAAGCGGTACAGGCCGTCGATGATGCCGTCCTCCAGGCCGCTCATGCGCCGCAGCTGCACCTCGAACGCATCGAAACTATGGCCCAGGGCCACGAAGGCCAGGCCAGCGCCACGTTGGTCGGCCCAGGCCACCGAACGACGAACCATGAACGCTTCTGGTTCGAAACTTTCCTGGGCAGTGCGCTTGACGTGGGCGGACTCGGGGGCGTCCTCGAGCTCTTCGTTGTCGCTGAGGCGACGGCCGATGATGTTGTCCTGGTCGGCCTGGGGCAGCGACTTGAAGTACTCCAGGTCGTGCTTCCACAACTGGAACGCGGCAAAGCTGGACCCATCGGCGCCAATGGCCGCCTGCACGGCCTCCCGGTCCACCGGGTTTTCGGTGCCGTCCTCATAACCGGTCAGGTCATGGCCGCCACGGTGCAGGAAGCCGTCGACGCTGTCGGCCAGGCGCAAGGCCGGTGCCAATGCCTGTTCCAGGGCCTGGGCCTGCAGCAGCAGGTCACCGCGCTGGTTGCCACGCAGCCACAGCCACAGGGCGTGTTGGGTGCTGGGGTTCTCGACCGCAGCATCCAGCTGAGGGAACGCTCGCAAGCCAGGTACTTCACGGCCCAAGGCCTTGGCCAGCGGGGCGCCGACACCCAGGATCAACTGTTCGCCATCGACCTGCGGCAGCAAGGCATCGAGCGCAGCAGGCAGGGCCTCGGGCGACTGCAGGGTGAAGAACAGGTGACGGGCGTGGGCCGGCACCGGGGTGGCAAGCAGACCTTGCTGGAACGGCATGACAGGCTAATCCTCGGTAAAAAGCAGGAATGCTACTGTGCCAGCAGGCCCACTGCAACGAGGCATACAGCCTCACCGGCCGCTGCGCTTGGAAACAAACGGTTACCAAGTGATGGCGCTTTGCAATTAGCTATCAATCAGGGCCGACCTACACTGCTCGGGATCCTTCGTCCGAGTGACTGCCCATGACCGCCTCACTTTTGCTCACCGCCTTTCTGCCGCTGGCCTTGGGCATCATCATGCTCGGCCTCGGGTTATCACTGACCCTGGCCGACTTCGCCCGCGTGGTGAAGTACCCCAAACCGGTGGTGGTAGGCCTGGTTTGTCAGATCCTGCTGCTGCCGCTGGTGTGCTTCCTGATTGCCAACGGCTTCGGCCTGGAGTCGGCCCTGGCGGTGGGGCTGATGCTGCTGGCCGCCTCGCCAGGCGGCACCACGGCCAACCTGTTCAGCCACCTGGCCCATGGCGATGTGGCGTTGAATATCACCCTGACGGCGGTCAACTCGCTGATCGCGATCCTGACCATGCCACTGCTGGTGAACCTGTCGTTGAGCTGGTTCATGGCATCGGACCAGGCGATACCGCTGCAGTTTGCCAAGGTGATGCAGGTGTTCGCCATCGTTCTGCTGCCGGTGGCGCTGGGCATGCTGGTTCGCCGCTTCGCACCCGCTTTTGCCGCGCGCATGGAGAAGCCGATGAAGCTGGTGGCCGCATTGTTCCTGGCGTTCACCATCGTCCTGGCGCTGGCCAAGGATTGGCAGACCGTGGTTGCGTATGCGCCGGTAGTGGGCCTGGCGGCGCTGCTGTTCAACCTGCTGAGCCTGGGCGTGGGCTACTGGGTGCCGCGCCTGTTGAACATCCCCAAGCGCCAGGCGATTGCCATCGGCATGGAGATCGGTATCCACAACGGCACCTTGGCGATTGCCTTGGCATTGAGCCCTTCGCTGCTGAATAACGCCACCATGGCGGTACCGGCGGCGCTGTACAGCCTGATCATGTTCTTTACCGCAGCGGCGTTCGGCTGGTGGGTAAGCCGCGGGCATGTGGCGACGCAGCCCAAGGGTGAAACCGTAAATTGAAGGTACCGCTTGTGGCCCTATCGCCGACAAGCCAGCCCCCAAAGATACAGTGCTAGGCTGAGGGCTGGCGCTGTCCTTGTAAGAGCCGGCTTGCCGGCGATAGGGCCGGTACAGGTTTTTACAAATGGCTGCGCTTACGCCGCATCTGCTGCTTCAGCACTTTCAGCGGCGGAGCATAGAAAAACCCGAACGACACACTCCCCGTACGCCCCTTCACCGCATGATGCAACCGGTGCGCGCGATGCAAACGCTTGAGGTAGCGGTTGACCGGCCTTGGCTTGCGTGGCCAGTGCCGGTGAAACAACCCGTCGTGGGCCACGACATACAGCACGCCGTACCCCGCCACCCCACCACCCACCCACTGCAAGGGTGCAAGGCCACTCTTGCCCATGGCCACCAGCAGCGTGGCGATCAGCCCCAGGGCCACAAGGTACAGGTCATTGGTTTCGAGCATGCCCAGTTGCGGCTCATGGTGCGAGCGGTGCAGCCACCAGCCCCAGCCATGCATGATGTACTTGTGAGCCAGCGTGCCAACGCCCTCCATGGCCACCAGGGTGCCGAACAGTACGGCGAGATTGAACAGCATGGAACGGTCCGGGGGATGGCAAGGGAAGGCGCAAGGGTACCGATTGCCCGCGTTTTTTTCCATGCAGGCGTGACCGGATGACGAAAGGTGTAAGCTCGGTGCGCTGGCAATTGCAGCCACAGGTGCTGACGGCAGGCCAGGACGTACAACTGGAAAGGACTTCTTCATGCGCATTCGCCCTACCCTCGAGCACGACATTCCATGGCTACCGGGCGTCGAACGCTCGGCTGCCCAGGCCTTTGCCGCCCGGCCGGCGCTGGCATGGCTGGCGCAAGGAGATGTGATGGACTGCGGCGCCCATCAGGCATTTGTCGAAGCTGGCGGTAGCTGGGTGGCCGAAGAGCCGGATGGGCGCATTATGGGATTTGCCTGTGCCCGGTTCGAGGATCGTGCGCTGCATCTTCATGAAATTTCGGTGCACCGGGAGGCCCAGGGGCAAGGTATCGGGCGCAAGCTGCTGCTGCAGGTGATCGATGCGGCGCGTCAGGCCGGGGTGCGGGAGCTGACCCTGACCACCTTTGCCGATGTGCCATGGAATGCGCCGTTCTACGCGCGCATGGGTTTCGAAGTTATCGATGAGGGGCTGCTGGATGCACGCTTGCAGCAGATTCTGGCCAGCGAGCGTGCCCATGGCCTTGAGGGCCGCTGTGCGATGCGCCTTGGCTTGGATTACTAGACCCGGGGCTGCTCTGCAGCCCCATCGCCGGCAAGCCAGCTCCCACGGGGACCGCGCAGTGCAAAAGAGCTGCACATTACCTGTGGGCTGGCTTGCCGGTGATGGGGCCGGTACAGGCACCAAGGCCTTCATTCATCGACACTGACCACTGAACCTTCTGCCACACAATACCTGTCCCGCCCTTGGCGCTTGGCCTGGTACAGCGCCGCATCCGCTGCCGCCATCAGGCGCTCGGCCGTCACTCCCTCCCGCGCCAGGTCACCCACGGCAATCCCCGCACTGAACGATACCCGCCCCAGTGGGCTGCCCGCATGCTCCAGCGGCTGCCGACGCAACAGCTGTTGTACTTCCTGCACCAGCAGTTCCGCCCCGCGAGCATCGGTATCAGGCAGCAGCAGTGTGAACTCCTCGCCCCCATAGCGCACAGCCAGGTCGGCCGGCCGCTTCAGTGCTTGCTGCAGCAACTCGGCAAAGCGCCGCAGGCACTGGTCGCCCGCTGGGTGCCCGTAACGGTCGTTGTAGGCCTTGAAGTAATCCAGGTCGAGCATCACCAGCGCCAGCGGATAGCCCTGGCGTCGTGCACGGCGCAGCTCCGGCTCGAACACGGCATCCAGCCGACGGCGGTTACCCAGGCCGGTGAGGCTGTCGGTCAGTGCCAGGGCCTTCAGGGTCTGATGTGCCTGGAGCAGCGCCCGCTCGATGACGATACGCTCGCGCAACTGGCGCAGCACCAAGCCACCAAAGGCCGCCAGCCCCACCAGCAACAGCAGCAACACCGCCACCGACTTGATAGCATCGTGCCGCCAGGGCGCGACGATCGATTCCCGCGACAACCCCGCCTCCACTACCAGTGGGTAGCTGCCCAGCGCGCGATAGCCATACAACCGTGGCGTACCGTCCACCACGGCGACCGCTTCGGCCACCCCTTCGCTTGCGTGCGGCAGGTGGTTGCGGAAGATCTCGCTGCTGCTCAGGCTGCGGCCCACCACCTGCTCGACGAACGGCCGCCGTACTAGGATGGTGCCGTCACGCTTGGCCAGCACCAGCGCGCCGCGTTCGTCGATCTTGAAGTCGCCGTAGTAACGCACGAACCACTCCACCTTGATGGTGCCCAGCAACACCCCGGCGAAGCTGCCATCGGCATATTGCAGGCGCCGTGAAATGGGGATGATCAGGTCGCCAGTGGAACGGCTGCGCACCACCGAGCCGATGTGTACGCCACGGTCTGTATGGTCGCGGTGGTAGATGAAATAGTCGCGGTCGCCATTGTTGGCATTGGGCGGGACTACCGCCTGGTCGGTCACGATCCAGCTGCCATCCGGGCCATACACGAACAACCCGTGCAATTGCGGCATGATGCTTTTCTGCTGCACCAGCAAGGCATGCAGACGCGGCCGGTCGATGTGCTCGAAGCCGTCGCCCTCCAGGCGCTCGGCCAGCGCCGCGGTAATTGCATCGACCTGGCGGATGGCGTCTTCGGCATGCTGTGCCGTGGCCCGGGCCAGGTTGGTGACCATGTTCTCGGCGTTGGTGAAGGCGTGCCGGTAATCGCGCCAGATACGCCAGCCTTCAACCACGACGAAGGCCAGCATCACCACCAGCATGAACGCCAGTACCAGGCGGAACAGCGACACGGCGCGGCCCTCGCCGGTTACCGCGAAGAACCCGTCCTCATCCTGTTTCCTGGCTGCACACATTGAAATCCCTAGCCATACCGCGTTCGCCGCCTTTCACTATAGTTCAGCGCCACCTGGGCGCAGCCGGCCAGGAAAAAGATTAAACCTTTGCCCTCGGTTCACCCTCAACCGTACGCGACACTGAGGTCGCGCCACGGTTTAAGGAGTGAAGCATGAGCAATCTCTTCATCAAGCGCGTCGGTTTCTCCATGGTGTTGGGCTTGGCATCGGTACAGGCTATGGCGGCGAGTTCCGATGACTTCGTCGAAGCGGCCACCGAGGCCGGTATTGCCGAAGTGGTCACTGGCAAGCTGGCTCTGGAAAAAACTCAGAATGCCGAAATCAAGACCTTCGCCCAGCAGATGGTCACCGACCACACCCAGGCCAATCAGAAACTTGGCGACATCGCTCGCAAGCTCGATATTTCCGTACCCGATGAGGCGGCAATAACCGACAAGGTCAAGAAAATGATCCTGGAATGGCGGGAGGAGTCGTTTGACAAGTCTTACGTCAACAACCAGGTCGACGCTCACGAAAAGGCGGTGGAGTTGTTCAAGAAGGAAGCGGCATCTTCTGACAAGGCTGAATTGAAGGCCTTTGCCAGCGAAACCCTGCCCAAGCTGGAACAGCATCTGGAGCACGCCAAGGCGCTTCAGGCCAAACACGCCAAGTGAGGGCCGCCATGAGTAACGATGCATTGAAAGCCGAAGTACTGACTCGCCTGCTGCATGCTCACCCCCAAGGGCTCGGCAAGGAAGTGCTGGACAACTACCGGGGCGAGAAAGCCGTGGCCGGTATGCTCAAGACGCTGCAGGAGGCCGGTTTGATCCAGGATGGCAGCGTTGCGGTGAGCAGCGACCACCAGATCAGCGTGAACTACCCCATCAAACTCTCGGCTGCGGGCGTGGAGGCAGCCAGGCAGGCAGAGTCCTGAGTCAAGCGAGCTTAGCTTGCCTGGCCAAGGCCTCGAGACAGCCTGCCCCAAGCAGTGCCGTGTTGATCGCGAGGGCCGCTGAGCGGCCCTTTGCGACAAATGCTACCTTCACGGTGCTTTTTCGACGTCCCGCGGTGGCTTGGCAGGCCCTTGAGGGTCGACTTGCGGATCCTCCACGTCTGGCGAATCGGGGTCGAAACCCAAGTCCTGGCGTTTGTTCGCCTGCTCGGACGAATGCGGCCCTTGGGGATGTTTTCCTGGCTGTTGTGGTTCAGGCATGAGGCTTTCTCCGGTGAGTGTCTAAGGAAGAAACCACCGGCCAGGAAAAGTTTGATTAATCTGTATCCGCAGCTAGCTGGGCACGGCATTGAACCAACGCTTCATCACGTTGCTTCAGCTGCTCCTCGAGCTGCTGCAGTTGGCGAGCCTGTTCCGTGCACAAGTCGCGCCTGGCCTCCAGGTTCTGGGCCTGCACATCCAGCTGCCGACGCATTTCCTCGCTGGCACCCTGTGCCTGGGCCAGGATCGTTCGCAAACCCTGGATCTGTGCGTCGCGCTGCTCCAGCAATTCGTCCTGCGCCCTGCAGGCGCTGGCGGCCTGGCGGTGCTCGCCCAACAAGCGCTCGTTGTCGCGGTGCAGTCGGGTCAGCTCGTCCTGCTTGACGATCATGCCTTGCTGCAGCTGACGCACCTCCACCTGCAACTGTTGCAGCTGTGCTTCGTGGCGACGTTGCTCCTGTTCACGCTGTTCGCGGCTGGCGTTGCGGTAGTGTTCCAGCGCATCGCGGGCATGACGGTGCTTGTCTTCCAGTGATCTTACCTGCTCGTCCTTGTCGGCCAGGCGTACCTGCAACTCGCCCAGCGACTGGTTGAGGCTGGCACTGCGCAGCTGTTCGGCCTGCAGGGTGCTTTGGGTGGAGAGCAGCTTTTCCGATTCGGCGGCCAGTGCGGCCACATCGATCTGATGCTGTTGGTGCGCCGCTGCCAGGGCCTGCTGGGCAATCGCCAGCTGTGCCTCCAGCTGTTCGCGCTGTCGAGTGAAGGTGCTTTCGGCCTGCTCGATCTTCAGGTCGGCCTCGTCCTGCAACTGGGTTGCCAGTTGCCCGACCATCCGGCTCAGCACATCACTCAGCGCAATGCCGCCCTCGGAAGCCACGGGCTGCTGGCCGTTCAATTCTTTCAGGTAGCGGTGAATCGTGGTCTTGGAGCCGGTGTTGCCCAGCTCGATACGTATGGCATCGATGCTGGGGTTCTCGCCCCGGGCAATCAGCGCCTGACGTGCCTGCTGCACTACAACCTTGTTTATACCGCCCCGGGCCATGCTTGCTCCTACGATTTTGTACCGTGTTATGTAGTATGTATTTACATACCAATTATGGAGACAGACCATTGCCCGCGCAAACATTTCCTATAGTGGAATAATCACGGCTTATCACATGTGATTGGTTTATGAAGGCCATACAAGGGAACAAACCAGTACGCCAGACAACAAAACGCCCCGCTCGGCTTGAAGCCGGCGGGGCGTTGCAGAGGGCTGAGGCAGGCAGCGTCAGGTGTAGTGCTCGACCCTGGCAGGTGTTCTACGCATCAACACCTTGCCGTTTCGTATCGACACAAGTGCATGTCCCTGGCTGCGCACCATTTCGTAATCGTCTGGCGCCGACAGCAGCAACAGGTTCGCGGGCCGCCCCACCTCGATGCCGTAGCGCTCGCCCAGGTGCAGGGTGCGGGCGCTGTTGTCGGTAATCAGGTCCAGGCAGCGTTGCAGGTCTTCGTAGCCAAGCATGTGGCAGATGTGCAGGCCGGCCTCGAGAATACGCAGGATGTTGCCATTGCCCAGCGGGTACCAGGGGTCGACGATGGAATCCTGGCCAAAGCACACGTTCATCCCGGCCCGGTCGAGCTCGGCCACGCGAGTGACGCCGCGGCGTTTCGGGTAGTTGTCGAAACGCCCTTGCAGGTGAATGCTCTCGGTCGGGCAAGACACGAAATTGATACCCGATTGCTTTAACAGGCGAAACAGCTTGTAGCAGTAGGCATTGTCGTACGAGCCCATGGCCACGGTATGGCTGGCTGTCACCCGGGCGCCCATGTCGCGAACCCGCGCCTCTTCGGCCAGCACTTCGAGAAAGCGCGACTGCGGGTCGTCGGTCTCGTCGCAATGCACATCCACCAGGCAGCCGGTGCGCTCGGCCAGGTCCATCAGGAACTTGACCGAAGACACGCCCTGATCGCGGGTGTTCTCGAAATGCGGGATGCCGCCAATCACGTCGGCACCGATCGCCACCGCTTCGGCCATCAGCGCCCGGCCGTTGGCGTACGACTCGATACCCTCCTGGGGAAAGGCGACGATCTGCAGGTCGAGCAGGTGACGCACTTCTTCACGCACTTCGACCATGGCCTTGAGCGCGGTCAGGGTGGGGTCAGTGACATCGACATGGGTACGTACATGCTGGATGCCATGGTCCACCAGCATGCCGATGGTCTTTTTCGCGCGGTTCTTGATGTCGTCGTGGGTTGTGATTGCCTTGCGCTCGGCCCAGCGCTCGATGCCTTCGAACAGGGTGCCGCTCATGTTCCAGCGCGGCTCGCCGGCTGTCAGCGTGGCGTCCAGGTGGATGTGCGGCTCGATGAAAGGCGCCACTACCAGGTTCTGCCCGGCATCCAGGTCATCGGCAGCGCGCACCGCCACCCCTTCGGCCTGGGGCACGATGGCGGCGATGCGTTCGCCGTCGAGTTCGATGCGAAACAGGCCGGACCTGCCGCGCAGGCGTGCGTTGATGATGTTCATGATGCTTCTCCCTGGGCTTTGCGGGTGGCCCCTACCAGCATAGTGGCCCAAGCCTTGTGGTATTTGCTACTGGCCCTATCGCCGGCGCAGGCAGCAATCAGGCTCCGTCCAACCCCATCTGCCAGAAGTCCGCCTCCAGGCTGGACGCCTGGCCGAAAATCCCCACCAGCTCGGCAAACCGTTGCTCGGTCATGCTCCGCGCTGCCAGCTCGTCCAGATGCTTGCGCGCTGCGGTGGCGACACCCTGGTAGCCTTCGCCGGCATACTCGGCGATCCACTCGCGGTACGGGTGATTGCTCAGATCGCCAATGCGCTCGGACAACGCACGGCCAATCTCGGCATAGCCGATCACACAAGGCGCCAAGGCCACATGCAACTCCAGCAGGTCACCCGCGGCACCACAGTCCAGCACATAGCGGGTATAGGCAACCGTGGCCTGGTGTTCAGGCGCGGCCTCGATATCGGCCTGGGTCAGCCCCCAGCGTGCGCACAGGCGCAAGTGCAGCTCGGTTTCATCCAGAATCGCCGCCAGCCCGGCCTGCGCGGCGCGGATGTCGGCCGGGCGCCGGCTCTTGTAGGCGGCCAGCGCCCAGGCGCGGGCGAACTGGATGAGGAACAGGTAATCCTGTACCAGATAGGTGCGAAAGGCGGCTTCGCTCAACGTACCCTCGCCCATCTGGCGCACGAATTCGTGGTCGACGTAGCTGTTCCACTGCGGCGTGGCGGCAGCCTTGAGGCGGTCGAAGATATCCATGCTCATTTTTCCTCCGGGTAGACGGCATCGAAGAAGGCCAGCTCCAGCGCCACGGTGCGCAGGTAGAAGTCAGCCGCCAGCGCGGCTTCCTGCGGGCCGACCCGGTCGAGTTCGGCCTGCAGGAAGGCAACGAAGTCCTGGAATGCCGGGTTGTCGTGCAGGGTGATCCATTCGGCGTGGACGAAGTTGTCCGGCATCGGTTTTGGCGCCTTCAGCGCCCAGTCCAGGTACAGGCCTTCGGCGACGTTGAGTACTGCCAGTGCGGCCGCATAGGACCGGGTGGCCGCCGCTTCGCGCATGATCGCCTTGAAGCCTGCGGTTGGCACGGTGTCGGCCGGTTCGCTGCGTTGCGTGGGGCTCACCCCCAGGGCCTCGAAGGCGCGCAGGAAGTAGGTGTTCTCGTCACTGGAGATCATCCCGGCAAAGCGGCCGAAGCGCAGGCGCGCCTCGAACGTGTCGGCGGTGGCGATGGCCGCGCCCAGCAGGGTCAGGAAGCTGTCGAGGAAGCGGTGGTCCTGCACCAGGTAGTCGACCATGATCGGGTCCGGCAGGCTGCCATCGCACAATTGGGTGACGAAGCGGTGGCCAACGGCCGCCGACCAGGTCGGCTCGCTGCGGCGGCGCAGGGACTGGCTGAAGCGTTCGGTCATGTTGCTGTCCTTGATGGAGAGTGACAGCGAGACCGCGGTGGTTGGCATGGACTGGCCTCGCAGTGAGGCCGGCAAAAAGGCAGGTTTCAAGTCCCATCCCTTCGCCGGCATGATCCGGATCAGGTTCGAAGGGTCACCGCGCTGCAGCATCCAGCGGTTTCTCAGCCCGTTGCCGGGCTCCCCTTGGTGGCGCTCAGGTATACCCCAGGGCGCCGCTGCTGTCACCACCCAATCTGTGGGCAATGGGTGACCCACTAGTGGGTGTCCTCACCCATTTTTGACGCCGTGGCATTTAGCGCGCATCAGGCGCCACAAGGATTTGTTTCAAAACGTATTCCTCGTATTTGGGTTGGCACACCCGTTGCTCTAGCCCCGGAAACGGGCAAAAAGCCATTGATGGCCGAAGGCCATTATGTTGAGAACGAGGCACAAGGCAATGAAAACACCTGCCGTGGTCCACCCTGCCAGGCAAGCATTCCAGCTTTCCACCCTCACCACGCTGATGCTCGGCCTTGGGCTGGTCACGGCTACAGCAGCGCCCCTGGACGACAACAGCATGCCGCCACCGACCGACCCGTCGGCCTACACTGATCAGCCGGCTGCCCCCACCCAGGCCTTGCTGGACCTGTACAGCATGCCAGAGGCCAATCGAGGCGCACTCGAGCTGAACGATGGCGGGTACGGTGACCGCAACACGGTAAGCGCCAACAACGTGTTGCCTCCGGCCCTGCAAACCGGGAAAAAATACCCCACCAACGGCAAGCCGAGCCCGCTGTTCGGCGCATTGCCGTTTACCCAGCAGTTACTGCTGTTCGAGGAGTTCGGCACGGAAAGGCTCGACCCCACGCTGCCGCCGCCCGCCCTGACCTTCCCGGTGCCCACCCTGGGCGCAGCACCGGCGCAGGACCCCAACGTGGTGGCCCGCAGCGGCCCCAGTGGTACAGCCCTGGAAGCGTTCCTCAAACAGCCGGGCCTGTACCCGTTCCCGACCCAGTATTCCAACGTGCTCGACCGCAACCCGTGGAAGGCGCAGATCGAGATGTTCCTCAACCGCCAACCGGTAGGTTCACCTGCGGAAGGCCGGCCACCAGGAAAAGGCTGGTCGCACCAGCGCTGGAACGAGTTCTACCCGCAGGCGGGGTTCAAGACCGCTCAGGCCGGTGCGCGCATCAACCTCGGCCTGCGTGACCGCAAGCAACTGCACAACTATGCAGTTGGCGAGTTCGCCCCGGGCGGCCTGTACTACCAGACCTCCGATATCCCGAACACACTGGGCACCACCAAGGGCATCGACACCCGCTTCCACCCGAAGATGCCGCTGCAAAACCACAAGTCGCTATGGACCTTCGACGGCACCTTCCCGCCCAAGCTGCTGATGGTGCGCTATGGCCAACCGATCCTGATGCGCCATTACAATGCGTTGCCGATCGACCCCTCGGCCAACGCCGGGTTTGGCCTGCACACCCTTTCGACCCATGAGCACAACGGCCACTCCCCGGCCGAGAGCGATGGCTATGCAAATGCCTACTTCTTCCCGGGGCAGTACTACGATTACCGCTGGCCAGTGCAACTGGCAGGCTATGACACCATCAACACCCGTGCCGAAGACCCACGCGCTGCGTTCCCTTGCTCGGCGGGCGAAACCTTGTTCGTCAACGATGCCAACCCCGGCCTGAAAACCTGCCAGAACGGCAGCATCAAGATTCGTGGTGACTGGCGGGAAACCATGAGCACCCACTGGTTCCACGACCACATGATGGATTTCACGGCGCAGAACGTCTACAAAGGCAACGCCGTGATGATGAACTACTACAGCGCCCTGGACCGCGGCAACGAGGCCCTGCAGGATGGCGTCAACCTGCGTTTCCCCAGTGGCTCGGGCATGCCGTGGGGGAACCGCGACTACGACGTCAACCTGGTGATCGCCGACAAGGCCTGGGATGCCAACGGCCAGCTGTGGTTCAACCCGTTCAACACCGATGGCTTCCTCGGCGACCAGATCCTGGTCAACTGGCAGTACCGGCCAACGCTCAAGGTACGCGCGCGCAGCTATCGTTTCCGTATCCTCAATGGCTCGGTGTCGCGCTACCTGAAGCTTGCCGTAGTGCGCGAAATCGCCGGCAACAGCGGCGAGTTCAAAGGCCCCACCGGCTCCAACCTGTCGTATGCGCGGGTACCGTTCCACATGATCGCCAACGACGGCAACATCATGGAACACACCGTGCCGTTCGACGGCACCATGGACCTCAACGGTGACGGCAACCTGCAGGACAACAACGGCGTCCTGCCGCTGCAGGGCATCGCCGAGCGCTACGACATCATCATCAACTTCGCCAAACACGGCATCAAGGTCGGCGACAAGCTGTACCTGGTCAACCTGGAGGAGCATCAGAGCGGCAAGGGGCCGGAAGGTGCCATCGCCCTGGCCGATGTGCTGTCGGAAAATTACAAGGCGGTGATCAAGCAGACCAGCAACGGGCCCGAGTGGGACAACGGCGACCCGGCGATCGGCAAGTTCATGCAGTTCGTGGTTCAGCCCTACAGCGGCCAGGACCTGAGCATGGACCCGGTTGCCTATGAACCGGCCAAACCGGGCAAGGCCGAAGGCCTGAAAATGCTGCCGCTGCCGATAGACCGTAATTCGGCCACCGACCAGGCCAAGCTCAAGGATGCCCGCCATCGCGAGTTCATCTTCGGCCGTTCGGACGGTACCGACACCCAGCCCTGGACCATCAAGACCGATGGCGGTTTTGGCTACTCCATGGACCCACGGCGCATCAACGCGGCGCCACAGTTGGCCCAGCAGTCCACCGACGGCGGTTTCAGCGGCGACGGCACCCTGGAAGTGTGGAAAATCATCAACGGCGGCAATGGCTGGAGCCACCCGGTGCATGTGCACTTCGAGGAAGGCGTGATCCTCAGCCGTGATGGCAAGGCCCCGCCAGAATGGGAAAAATGGGCGCGCAAGGATGTGTATCGCATCGGGCCGGATATCGATTCGTCGGAAGAAGTGGAAGTAGCCCTGCGCTTCCGCGAGTTTGCCGGGACCTACATGGAACACTGCCACAACACCCAGCATGAAGACTCGTCGATGCTGCTGCGCTGGGACCTGGAACACCCAGGCCAGTTCCAGGTGATGCCGACCCCGCTGCCGGGTTGGGATGGCGTGGAGTACGTGGCTTCGGTTGGGCTGCCGACCTTCCGCACCAAAGGCCCTGGTGACGGCGACCCGGCCAACAAACCGCCGGTCGCGGCCAACGACAGCGCGGCTACCACCGCCGGCAAACAGATCACCCTGAACGTGCTGGCCAACGACACCGACCCGGAAAACAACCTGCCGTTGAGCGTAGTCGGCCTCAGCCAGCCGGACTCCGGCCAGGGCACTACCAGTACCGACGGCAGCACGGTCACCTACGTCCCACCGGCCACGGTAAACACAGCGTTCACCACCAGCTTCAACTACACGGCGCGTGATGCCAAGGGCGCTGAATCGGTGGCCCCGGCCACGGTCAGCATTGCGGTGAGCCCGGCAGCGGCGGTCGACCAGATCCAGGTCACCAGTGCGACGGTGCAGGTGCGCAGCGGCAACCGCTTCACCTGGGACATTTCGGGCACCACCACGGTGGCCACCGGCAACAGCATTACCGTGACTGCGGCAACCACCAGTGGCCCGCTGCTGCTGGGTACGGCCACGCTCAGTGCCACTACCAGCGGTGCCCGCTGGCGGTTGTCAACCACCACCACCGGCAGCGGCCCGGCAACACCGGCGACCGTGACTGTGAAATCAGCGCTGGGGCAGAGCGTGACGGCGCCGGTCAGCATCAGGTAACCGAAAAGCGGGCCACTATGCGGCCCATCGCTGGCTTGCCGGCGTTGGGCTGCATGGCAGCCCCGCTATCGTAATCGACGAGGACCGCATCATGTCCGGCTCATGGCGTTTCCTGCTGGTGCTCTCGCTGTTCGCCGTCAGTATCCCGTTCTGGCCGCTGCAACCGCAGCAACCCGTGGCCGACGAAGCTGCAACGCCCTGGGGCGCCGACTACTTCCCCAACATCCCGCTGCTCACCCAGGACGGTGAAAAAGTGCATTTCTTCGACGACCTGATCAAGGACAAGGTGGTCGCCATCAACTTCATTTTCACCGGCTGCTCCGATTCCTGCCCGGTGGAAACTGCTCGCCTGCGCCAGGTACAGAAAATCCTCGGTGACCGGGTTGGCAAGGACATCTTCCTCTACTCCATCAGCATCGACCCCTACAACGACACCCCCGCCACCCTCAAGCGCTACGCCGAAAAGTTCGGTATCGGCCCCGGCTGGACGCTGCTCACCGGCGAACCAGCCGATATCGAACAATTGCGCCGCAGCCTGGGGCTGTACATCGATGGCCTTGAAAACGGCCGTTCCAAGGACCACAACCTGAGCCTGATCATCGGCAACCAGGCCACCGGCCGCTGGATGAAGGCATCGCCCTTCGAAAGCCCGTACATCCTCGCCGACCGCCTGGGCAACAGCCTGCACAACTGGAAACAGGCCAGCGCCATGGCCAACGACTACGCCCAGGCTCCCGCTGTGCGCGCCCCCAGCAGTGGCGAGCAGCTGTTCCGTACCCGCTGCTCGTCCTGCCACACCTTGGGCAACGCCGAGCCAGGGCAGCCTGGCATCGGCCCAGACCTGCTGGGCGTGACCCGCCAACGTGATGCCAACTGGCTGACCCGCTGGCTGAAGGAGCCTGACCAGATGCTGGCCCAGAAAGACCCCCTGGCCATGCTGCTGTACGAACAGTACAACCGCGTGGCCATGCCCAACATGCGCCTGGGCGATGCCGAAGTCAGCGCGCTGATGAGCTACATGGAGGAAGAAACCGCGCGCCTCCAGACGCCCCTTGCCGATAAGGGCAATCCTTAAGGCAATTGGCCATTAGTCATTAGGCTGTCATCTTACTGTCGTATTTTTCGACCATCACCCAGGGTCGGGAACTATCAGCAGTGATTCGCCGTTCGCTTTCATCCGCCAGCCTTCTGCGGCTGCTGATCCTGATGCTCTGTGCCGCCACCCTGGCCTTTCTCTGGGGGCTGCACGTTTCGCAGAGGGCCGCCGCCCGCCAGGACGCGCTGTCAGCCAAGGCCGCCGAGCACCTGAACCTGGCCAGTATCGTCAGCGAAAGCCTGCGCCAGCTGGTGGATCGCGCCCAGGCCGTGGGCCGGGTCACCCAGGACGACATGAAGGTGCTGCGCCAGGGCAGCGCAAGCCTGGCGCGAATGCTTGCCGAAGACCCGGTTTTCAAGCGCATGAGCCTGTACGACCGGCGCGGCCGGCTGTTATCGGCCAGCCATGCCGACGAGGCCGACGAGCTGCCCGAAGACTGGTTGCGCCAGTTGCAGCGGCACGTTGCCCGCTACGGTTTCAAACCGTTCCTGCCCAGCGTGCAGCCCCCAGGCCAACCGGTCACCGAGCCCAACTGGCGCCTGCCCTTCCTGCTGCCGCTGACCAACCTGCCCGGCCGCGAGATCGACAGTATCCTGGTGGTGCAGCTGGACATCGGCTACCTGGCCGTGCTGCTGCAGCACATCGACCTGGGCACCAGCGGGCTGGTGCGCCTATTGCAGGATGACGGCCTGGAGCGGTTGCGCATCGATCGCAGCGGCGTGGTGGTAGCCGATGACGCACTACTGCCAGGGCTGCCGGACAACGGCAGTGAAGCGGGCATGCTGACCCAGTACGCGGCCGGCGCCCCGTACCAGAGCCTGTACCGGCGCCTGCCCGGGCGGGGTTTCAGCGTGGTGGTCAGCCAGCGCCAGGAGGAAATCCTCGCGCCCTCCACGCTGGCCTATTCCCGGCAGTTCTGGCTGAACCTGAGCATGACCCTGATGATCCTCGCCAGCCTGCTATGGACCTTGCGACTGTTGCGCAAACGCCAGGAGGCCTTCAGCGCGCTGGAACAGGCCCAGCAGGTCAACCAGCAGTTGATCGGCCGCCTCGAGGACGAACACCGGCGCAGCAGCCACGCTGCGGCCACCGACCACCTCAGCGGCCTGCACAACCGCCGCCAGTTCGTCGAGGTGGCCGGCCAGGTGCTCACCCGGCAACGCGGCAAGCGCCGGCTGATGGCGATCCTGTTCATCGACATGGACCGCTTCAAGTCGATCAACGACTCGCTCGGGCACAAGATCGGCGACTTGCTGCTGCAGGCCGTGGCCGGGCGTATCCAGCGCCTGCTGGAGCCCGGCGACGAGGCCTCGCGCTTTGGTGGCGACGAGTTCGTGGTGCTGCTGGCCGGCGAGCGCAGCGAGGAACAGATCAATGCCTGGGTCCGCGTACTGGTGCAGAGGCTGTCGGCCACCTACGCGCTGGACGGCCAGGAGGTCAACACCAGCCCCAGCGTGGGCGTGAGTATCTGCCCGCGCGATGGCCAGGACATCGACAGCCTGATCCGCAGTGCCGATGCCGCGATGTACTCGGCCAAGCAGGCCGGGCGAGCCCAGTACCGCTTCTTCGACCCGTCGCTGAACCTGGCCGACATCCACGCCTTCACCCTCGAACAGGCCTTCGGCAGCGCCCTGGCCGAGCGCCAGTTCGTGCTGCACTACCAGCCACAGATCCGCCTCGACACCCAGCAGGTGCTGGGCTACGAAGCGCTGGTGCGCTGGGACCACCCCGAGTTCGGCCTGCTGTACCCGGACCGGTTCATCGGCCTTGCCGAACGCAGTGGCTTCATTGTCGAGCTGGGCTGGGAGGTGTTGCGCCTGGCCTGCGAGGCGTTGTCGGGTTGGGGGGCTCAGGGCCGGGACACGCGGCTGGCGGTCAATGTCTCCGCCCTGCAACTGCGCCAGCCGGATTTCGCTGCACGGCTATTGAGCAAACTGCAGCAGTACGCCATCGCTCCGCAGCGGCTGGAGCTGGAAATCACCGAAACCACCATCCTAGAGCCCGAAGGCACGGCGGTGGCGCACCTGCACACCCTGCGCAACGCCGGTTTGGGGGTCAGCCTGGACGATTTCGGGCGCGGCTACGCCGGCTTCGCCCACCTGCACTCGCTGCCGCTGAGCAAACTGAAGATCGACCGCTCGCTGATTGCGCCGCTGTCCAACAGCCACGACGACAGCCCCATCGTGTCGTCCACCATCATCCTTGCCAAACGTCTGGGCCTGGAGGTGGTAGCCGAGGGCGTGGAAACCCGCGAACAAGTGGTGTGCCTGAAGCTTGCTGGCTGCGATATCGCCCAGGGCTATCACTTCAGCCGGCCGCTGTCGTCGGCGCAGCTGCGCGACTACCCGCTGTTCAACGGTATCGAGGACAAGGCCTGCGTGTAACAGAAGCTCTGGCCGGGAGCAGCGAATGAGTGATGGGTCGTTGGTACGCCAGCATCACAGCCGGGACAGGCAATTCATTTCGGTTTATCGTGTGCCCATCCTCCACTTGCACCTGCACCATGACTGACATCGAGCGCTACGTCCGCGCCGCTACCCGTGACAACACCCGGCGCAGCTACCAGGCCGCCATCGAGCATTTCGAAACCCACTGGGGCGGTTTTCTGCCGGCCACGGCCGAGAGCATCGCCCGATACCTGGCCGACCACGCCGACCAGCATGCCGTGAGCACCCTGCGCCAGCGCCTGGCGGCGCTCAGCCAATGGCACGTCGCCCAAGGTTTCCCCGACCCGACCAAGGCGCCGTTGGTGCGCCAGGTGCTGCGCGGCATCCGCACCTTGCACCCGACGCCGCCCAGGCAGGCCGCGCCGCTGTTGCTGCAGCACCTGCAAAGCGCAGTGGAATGTTTTGAAGAAGAAGCCCGCCAGGCCCGGGAGCAGCATGACCTGGCCACCCTGCGCCGGGCGCGTCGCGACGCTGCGCTACTGTTGCTGGGCTTCTGGCGCGGTTTCCGTGGGGATGAACTGGCACGCCTGCGCGTAGAGCACATCCAGGCCGAGGCCGGTGTCGGCATCACCCTGTTCCTGCCGCGCAGCAAAGGCGACCGCGAAGCCCTTGGCGTGCAACACCGCACCCCGGCCCTCAAGGCGTTGTGCCCGGTCACGGCCTACCTGCAATGGCTGGAAGTCGCCGGCATCGCCCATGGGCCAGTGTTCCGCAAGCTCGACCGCTGGGGCAACCTCGGCGACACCGCGCTCAACAGCAACAGCCTGGTCGGCCTGCTGCGGCGCATGCTGGAACGCGCCGGGGTACCGGCGGCGCTGTATACCGGCCACTCGCTGCGCCGTGGCTTCGCCACCTGGGCCACGGCCAATGGTTGGGAGTTGAAGGCGCTGATGAGCTATGTGGGCTGGAAAGACGCCAAGTCGGCATTGCGCTACATCGACGCGGCGCAGCGCTTTGGCGAACTGGCCGTGCTACCGGCCAGCCAGGCACAAAAGCTCATTCCTTGAAGGTATGGCGGGCTATACCGCCAATTTCGGGGCTGATGGCATACAGGTCGCCCGCATCAGGGTAATGGTGCAGGTCTTCGGCACTCATGCCGAAGCGCGCGGTGCTGATGAACAAGGTATTCATCCCCTCCCCCCCGAAACAGCAACTGGTGGGGCAAGGCACCGGCATCAGCACCTGATCGGTGAGGTGGCCATGGCGGTCATAGCGCAGCAGGCAACTGCCATGGTACTGGCACACCCACAGGCCGCCTTCGCGGTCCAGCGCAAGGCCGTCCGGCCGCCCCAGTTCGGCGGGGGTTTCGGCAAACAGGGTGACCGCGCCAAGCCGGCCTTCGGCCAGGTAACTGGCGCGATAGATCGAGCGCGCCGCCGAATCGACGAAGTACACCGTGTGGCCGTCCTGCGACCAGGCCAGGCCGGTGGGCAACGCCATGTCGTCGTGGATCACCTGATCATTCAAGTTTCCGTCAAAGCGGAACAGCGCCCCGGTGTTGCCGCTCAGGGCATCGTCCATCAGACCGGTCACGAAGCGGCCCTGGGGGTCGCAGGCGCCGTCGTTGAAACGGTAGGTCGACCGCGGGTGAACCGACACCGAATGCCGACGCACCTTGCGCAGCGGTACGTCGAAGATGGCCACGCTGGCATCCTCGGTGAAAATCAGGTTGCCTTGGTTGGTCAACGCCAGCGCGCCGATGCGTGCCGCGGACTCGTACAGGCACTCGGCTTGACCATCGGGCCTGAGGCGGTTGATGCGCCCGCCAGAGATATCGACGAAGTACAACGCACCGCTGCGTTCATCCCAGACCAGGCTTTCGCCCAGGTCGGCGCGGGTGCTGGCGACGTTGACTGGCAGGTAGCTGCATGGCTGGAGGTGGTTACGCAGCTCGCCCGCCTGCGCAAGCGTCAAGGAACAGGCCAGTCCCAGGCCCTGTGCGGCATCGGTGAACACCGCTACGTTGTCTTGGAATGGCTCTGTGACGGGCATTTGCTGGCTACCTTCGATTCTCCTTCCTACGATAACAACAAAAAAATCAATGACCAAGCGCGGGGTGCGGCTGACTGCAGCGGTCAATCAAGTTCGCGTTGCGCGGCGCCACAACCGCCCGATATCACAAGCACGCGCCCGCAACAGTTCAGCGGCATCGGCACATGCCTGCTCCAGGCTCATCGGCCCGCTGGCCAGGGCAAAGGCAGCATCGACACCGTGGGCATACAGCTGTTGGTAGCCTTCACCCAAGGTCCCGGCCAGCACCACCACCGGCACCCCGTGGCGCTTGGCAACCCGGGCCACGCCCATCGGTGTCTTGCCGCGCAAGGTCTGGGCGTCAAAGCGCCCTTCGCCGGTCACCACCAGGGCTGCGCCCTGCACCAAGGCATCCAGGCCGGCCAACTCAGCCACCACTTCCACCCCGGGGCGGAATTGCGCGCCCATGAATGCCCGCGCCGCGAACCCCATGCCGCCGGCAGCGCCACAACCAGGGTAGTCCCGTACATCTTCACCCAGCAGCTGCGCACAATGGTCGGCAAAATGACTCAGGGCGTGGTCCAGCGCCTGCACCTGCTGTGGGTTGGCGCCTTTCTGCGGGCCGAAGATCGCCGAGGCACCATTGGCGCCACACAGCGGGTTGTCGACGTCTGCTGCAACTTCGAACTGCACCTCAGCCAGGCGCGGGTCGAGGTCGCTGGCATCGATGCGGGCCAGTTTGGCCAAGGCCAGGCCGCCCTCCTCCAGCACTTGCCCGTCGGCGTCCAGCAGGCGCAGGCCTAGCGCCCGCAACATGCCACTGCCCCCGTCGTTGGTGGCACTGCCGCCGATGGCCAGCACTACCCGTTGCGCGCCGGCGGCCAGGGCGGCGGCAATCAGCTCGCCGGTGCCCCAGGTGCTGCTGCGGCAGGCATCGCGCTGGCCAGGCGGCACCAGCTGCAGGCCACTGGCCTGGGCCATTTCGATAATGGCCGTGCGGCTTTGCGGAAGCCAGCCCCAGCCCGCCTCCACGCTTTGCCCCAAGGGCCCGCGCACGGCCTGACGACGCAGTTCGCCGTGGCTGGCGGCGAGAATCGCATCCATGGTGCCTTCGCCACCGTCAGCCATCGGGCACTCGACCAGCTCGGCCTCGGGCCATGCCTCGCCCAGACCCGCTGCGATGGCGCGGGCGACACCGGCAGCGTCGAGGCTGTCCTTGAACGAGTCGGGGGCAATGACGATCTTCATGGGGGTTCTCCTGTCCTGATGAGCGGCATGCTGACAGGTGGCTGCCAAGGAGGCCTCGGTCAAATGCACAAAACGCCGGGCGGGTTGTTTGGGCAGTTGCCTTTCGCCTGTACTGGCCCTATCGCCGGCAAGCCAGCTCCCACAGGTTCAACACAGGCCTAAGAGCAGCAAGTATCCTGTGGGAGCTGGCTTGCCGGCGATTGGGCCGGTGCAGGCTGCCCTTCAGTCGGCAGGCAGCAGCTGCAACCCCAGGTACAAGCTAAGCATCCCTTCCATGCGCAGTGGGTCGACCTCGCCCAACTCGGCAATCCGCTCCAGGCGGTAGCGCAAGCTGTTGCGGTGGATGCCCAGGGCATCGGCACAGGCCTGGCTCTGGCCGTCATGGGCACACCAGGCGCGCAGGGTGGTGAGCAACTGCCCACTGCTGTCCTTGCTGCGAATACGCTGCAACGGCTCCAACAGTTCATCCAGCGCATCATCGTTGCGATGCCGCCACAGCAATGCCGGCAACCGGTAGCGCTGCAGGCTGAGCAGGCGCTCGCCGGGCAGTACCTCGCGCCCATAGGCCAACAGGTCGCGCACCCGGCGATAACCCCGGCGCAGTTGCTCCAGGCTTTGCGCGGCACTGCCCAGGGCCAGCCGCTCCACCTCCCAGCCATGACGCTGCAGGCGTTCCAGCAGACGAGGCTCGTCCAGCACCACGCCAGCCGGGCGACACCACAGCAACGACTGGCGGGCCGGGCTTACGCACCAACTGTCCGGGTAGCGGCTCATCAACCATGCCGCCAGGGTTTCGGCAGCTGGCCCCGAGGCCAGTTCGAACAGGCACGGTACCCGTGGCAACTGGGGTTTCAAGCCCAGTTGCCGGGCCTCGTCGAGCAACCGCGGAGAATCGCCGCTGCCGCCCAGCAGCAGGGCCAGCAAATCGTCACAGCGCTGCCGTCGCCATTGCTGGTCGGCCTGCAAATGGCGCTGGGCCAGCAGCATTTCGGCGGTCATGCGCACCAGCTCACCATAGGTACGCACTTGCTGCGGGTCACCGGTCAGGCCAAGTACGCCCATCAATCGGCCATCGAGCATCAGCGGCAGGTTCACCCCGGGCTGCACGCCCTTCAGGCATTTGGCCGCGTCGGTATCCAGCTCGACGATACGGCCGTTGGCCAACACCAGTTGCGCGCCCTCGTGGCGGGTGTTGATACGCTCCGGTTCGCCACTGCCGAGGATCAACCCCTGGCTGTCCATGACATTGACGTTGCATGGCAGAATGGCCATCGCCCGGTCAACGATATCCTGTGCCAGGTCATGGTCGAGTTCGAACATTGAGCGGTCCTTTGGAGATCAGGGTTTTGGGCTCGGGCACAGCAGCCCGGTGCAAGTGCTGTGCAAAAGCACAAAGACAGGCACGCCGCAGTCCCCGAGACTCGTCAGGGCGAGCGCCGGAACAGGCGACGCGGCGACAACCATAACAACAGAGAACCCGATCATGGCATACAGCCCCGCCCCTGACCAAGGCACGGACACCCACCGCAACGCGCTGTACCGGCGCATCACCCTGCGGCTGATTCCGTTCATTTTCATCTGCTACCTGTTCAACTACCTGGACCGCGTCAACGTCGGCTTTGCCAAGCTGCAGATGCTCGACGCCCTGAAATTCAGCGAAACGGTGTACGGCCTTGGCGCCGGCATCTTCTTCATCGGCTATGTGCTCTGCGGCCTGCCGAGCAACCTGGCGCTCAACCGCTTCGGCCCGCGGCGCTGGATCGCGCTGATGATGATCGCCTGGGGCAGCCTCTCCACCTGCCTGCTGTTCGTCACCACACCCACCGAGTTCTACGCCCTGCGCCTGCTGACCGGCGCCGCCGAAGCCGGCTTCTTCCCGGGCGTGGTGCTGTACCTTTCGCGCTGGTTCCCGGCGGCCCGTCGCGGTCGCATCATGGCCCTGTTCATGTCGGCGATCCCGGTTTCGGGCCTGCTCGGCGGGCCGTTCTCCGGCTGGATCCTGCAACACTTCGCCGCTGGCCAGCATGGCCTGGCCGGCTGGCAATGGATGTTCCTGATCCAGGGCCTGCCAACCGTTGCACTGGGTGTACTGGCGGTGTTCCTGCTCAGTGACGGCTACCAGAAAGCCGCTTGGCTGAGCCCGACCGAACGCCAGCTGATCGCCGCCGACCTCGAGGCCGATGCCGCCAGCAAGCCGAGCACTACCGGCGACAGCGTGCTCGCCGTGCTGACCAACCCGCTGATCTGGACCTTCGGCTTTGTCTATTTCTGCATCCAGAGCGGTGTGTACGCGATCAACTTCTGGCTGCCGTCGATCATCAAGAACATGGGCTTCGACAACCCGTTGCTGATCGGCTGGCTCAGCGCCATCCCGTACCTGCTGGCCGGCGTATTCATGATCCTCTGCGGGCGCTCGGCCGACTTGCGCAACGAGCGCCGCTGGCATCTTGTGGTGCCGATGCTGATGGGCGCCATCGGCCTGCTGATCGCGGTGAACTTCGCCGGCAACCCGGCCATCGCCATCCTCGGCCTGTCGATCGCCACCATGGGCGCGCTCACCGGCCTGCCCATGTTCTGGCCGATGCCCACCGCGCTGCTCAGCGCCAGCGCGGCTGTTGCAGGCCTTGCGATCATCAACTCGGTGGGCCAGATGGCCGGTTTCCTCAGCCCGTACCTGGTCGGTTTCATCAAGGACCAGACCGGCTCGACCGATGCCGCACTGTATTCGCTGGCGGCGTTGATCGTGTTCGGTAGCCTGGTGGCCTTGCGGGTTACCCGGTCCGGTGCGCTGAGTACTGCAAGGGCCAGTTGAACCTCTTCGCGGGCTCGCCCGCTCCCACAGGATCACCACAAGCTCGAACGCTGTGGTATCCCTGTGGGAGCGGGCAAGCCCGCGAAGAGGCCAGCCCAGGCCACGTAAAATCCACACCCTCCACCGATCGTCAGCTCAACGCATCCCCTCCCCGACCCAGGCGTCAAATGGTTCCAAAGGCCCCTTTGGAGAACCCCCATGACCCAGCACGCCGTTGCCCGCCTGGCCCAACTCGACGAATACCGCCCCCTGCGCGTCCAGGCCGGCAGCGAGGAAATCATCCTCATCCGCCAGGGCGACCAGGTGCACGCCTACCAGGGCAACTGCCCCCACGAAGGTGCGCCACTCAATGAAGGCGTGGTGTGCGGCGGCCTGCTGGTGTGCCCTTGGCACAAGGCCGCGTTCGCGGTGGACGAGGGCGCGGTCTGCGAGCCGCCGGCCCTGGCCGACCTGCGCCGCTACAAAACCTGGGTCAAGGGCGACGAGGTCTGGGTCGACGACCAGCCCCTGCCCAGAACCGAGCCGCCCCGCCACAGTGATGCCCGCTGTTTCGTGGTGGTCGGCGCCGGTGCCGCGGGCAGCGCCGCAGTTTCCACCCTGCTGGCCCATGGCTTTGCCGGCCGCCTGGTCTGGATCGATCAGGAGCACCAACCAGCCTACGATCGTACTTCCCTCAGCAAGTTCGTGATCGCCGGGCAGATGCCGCCCGATGAAGTACCGGCCCTGCTCGAGGCCGATGCCCTGCGCAAGGGCCACCTTGAACGCAAGCATGGCAAGGTGCGCACCCTGAACACCCAGAAACGCCAGGTTACCTTGGCCGACGGCCAGCAGATCGACTATGACGCCTGCCTGCTGGCCACCGGCGGCAAGGCGCTGCGGCCCGATATCCCGGGTGTTGACCTGCCCGGGGTATTTACCCTGCGCTCAAGGGAGGATGCCGCGCACTTGCTGGACGCTGCCGAGCCCGGCCAGCCGGCAGTGATCGTCGGCGACGGTTTCATTGGCCTGGAGGCCGCCTCGGCCTTGCGCAAATATGGCGTGCAGGTGCACCTGGTCACCCGCCATGAGGTCCCCCTGGCCCGGCAGTTGGGCGAGCGCATTGGCCGTAGCATCCGCGAGCTGCACGAACGCAAGGGGGTCACCTTTCATGGCCCCACCGAGGTCGAGCGGATCGAGGGCCAGGGCAAGGTCGAGGCCGTGCTGCTGGCCAACGGTGAACGGCTACAGACGCCATTGGTGCTGCTGGGCACCGGGGTCAGACCGGCGACCGCTTTCATACAAGGGGTGCTGCTGACCGAAGACAAGTCGGTGCAAGTGGACGCTGAAATGCGCGCTGCAGATGGCCTGTGGGCCGCAGGGGATATCGCCACCTTCCCGCTCAGCGGGCGCCCGGTGCGTATCGAACACTGGCGCCTGGCCCAGCAACATGGAGTGATCGCCGCCGCCAACATGCTTGGCGAGCAGCGCCGCTACGCCGACGTACCGTTCTTCTGGACCTACCAGCATGGCCGCACATACGAAGTACTGGGCCACGCGAGGGACTGGAACCGTATCGAGTTCGTCGGCGAGCCGGAAAAAGGCGACTTCATCGCCTTGCAATGCGTGGATGAGCGGGTCGAGGCGGTCATTGCCAAGGGCTATTCCGATGCCATGGCGACGCTGTCGCAACGCCTTAAGCGCCCGCTGAGCTTGCAGGAGGCCTTGGCGCTGATCGGTTGAGGCTGCCTTTCATTGCGCCCCGGTTGTGTGTAAAACGGATAGATCAGCCGACCGCACAAGGACCCAAGCGCATGATCTACCGCCCCCTCGGCCACAGTGGCCTGCAGGTTTCCGCCCTTACCCTGGGCAGCATGATGTTCGGCGAGCAGACCAGCACCGAGGACGCCCTGCGCATCATCGACAAGGCCAGGGACCAGGGCATCAACTTCATCGACACCGCAGACGTGTACAACGCCGGGCGCGCGGAGGAAATCGTCGGCGAAGCGGTGGCCCGCCATCGCCAGGACTGGATCGTGGCCAGCAAGGTTGGCTTTGGCCCGGCCGATGGCCTGCCCAACCGCAGCGGGCTATCGCGCAAGCACATCTTCAATGCCCTGGAAGCCACGCTGACGCGCATGGACATGGACTACCTGGACATCTACTACCTGCACCGCGAAGACCACAAAGTGCCGCTGGAAGAGAGCGTGCAGGCCATCGGCGACCTGCTGCGCCAGGGCAAGATCCGCTACTGGGGCGTGTCCAACTTCCGTGGCTGGCGCATCGCCGAGGCATGCCACATTGCCGAGCGGCTGGGCGTGCCCAGGCCGGTGGTGAGCCAGCCGCTGTACAACATCGTCAACCGCCAGGCCGAACCGGAGCAGCTGACTGCTGCGGCAGCCCATGGCCTGGGCGTGGTGCCGTTCAGCCCGCTCGCGCGGGGCGTGCTCAGCGGCAAGTATGCGCCGGGAGCGGTGCCGGATGCCGGTAGCCGTGCCGGGCGCCAGGACAAGCGCATCATGGAGGTGGAATGGCGCCAGGAGTCGCTGGCCATCGCCCGGCAGATCCAGGCCTATGTGGAGGCCAAGGGCGTGGGTATCGTCGAGTTCGCGATTGCCTGGGTGCTGAACAACCGGCTGGTCAGTTCGGCAATTGTCGGGCCGCGGACGGAAGAACAGTGGGATACCTATGGCGGCGCGCTGGCGGTGAAGATTACCGCCGAGGATGAAGCGTTCATTGATTCATTGGTGACGCCGGGGCATGCGTCGACGCCGGGGTTCAACGATGTGGCGCATTATGTAAGTGGGCGGTTGGCCCGCAGCTGATCCGTCTCCTGTTCTGACCTCTTCGCGGGTAAACCCGCTCCCACAGGATCACCTGTGCCTTCAGGGCCTGTGCAACCCCTGTGGGAGCGGGTTTACCCGCGAAGAGGCCGGTAGCTTTAACCCAGCTGCGCCAGGGCTTGCGCGGCATAAGCATGCGAACGCTGCCGCGCCAGCGGGTCGTGGATGCGGCAGTCGATCATCAGTTCATCCGCCCCGGTCTGCTCGATCAGGGTGCGCAACCCTTCCCTTACCCGCTCCGGCCCGCCGGCCACGGTGCAGGCCATCACCTGTTCAAGTACCGCGCGCTCATGGTCCGGCAGGCTTTCGACATACCCCTCCTGCGGTTTGGGCAACAAGCCGAAGCGCCCGACATGCAGGTCCAGCATCCATTTGCGATGGGAGCTGGCCAGGTAATCCGCCTCGGCATCGCTATCGGCGGCGAACAGGTTCATGCCCACCATCACATACGGCTTGGCCAGTTGTGCCGAAGGCTGGAAGTTGGCCCGGTAATGGGCGATGGCCTGCAGCAGGTAGCGCGGGGCAAAGTGTGAGGCAAAGGCATAGGGCAGGCCCAGTTTCGCTGCCAGGTCGGCGCCGAACAGGCTGGAGCCGAGGATCCACACCGGGATGTCATGCTTGCCCGGCACGCCGCGTACGCGGCGCTTGCCGTTGTCGGCCAGGTAGTCACGCAGCTCGGCGATGTCCTGGCTGAAGTCGCGCTCTGGCGCGGCACCACGCAAGGCACGCACGGTCGGCCCGGAGCTGCCCGGCGCCCGGCCGAGCCCAAGGTCGATGCGGCCAGGGTGCAGGGTGTCGAGCGTGCCGAACTGCTCGGCCACCACCAACGGCGCGTGGTTGGGCAGCATGATGCCACCGGCACCGACGCGAATATGCCGGGTGGCGTTGGCGATTTCGTTGATGACCAGTGATGTTGCGGCCGAGCCGATGCCCGGCATATCGTGGTGTTCGGCGATCCAGTAGCGGCTGTATTGCTGTTGCTCGACATGGCGCGCCAGTTGGCGGGACTCTTCGATCGCGTCGGCGAAGGTCTTGCCTTCGCCGATCATGACCAGGTCCAGTACGGACAGTGCAGTCATGGGGTCTCCACAGGGATTATCAGTGACTGCCAGTTTCCTTGCTGCGCCGACAGCGATAAACCCGGTTTCAGGCCCGGCATAGGGGCCTCCCATTCCCCAATCAGTATTCCCAGGGCACGCCCGGTTCCCAGCTGGCTACCAGCAGGTCGATGAAGCCGCGTACCCGTGGCGACAGGTGGCGCTTGCTTGGGTAGACGATGCGAATCGGGTCCGCCGGCGGCCGATAGGCTTGCAGCACCTCCACCAAGGTGCCACTGCGCAGGTCGTCGCCAGTGATGTAGGTGGGCAGGTGAATCAGCCCGAAACCCGCACGGGCGCCATCGAGCATCGCCTCGGAGCTGTCGATGTTCAGCCGCCCGGGGTCTTCGCACAGGTGCAGCCCCGCTTCGGTATGGAAGCGCCACGGCATGGCCTTTTCGCCGGCCAGGAAGGCGATCCTGTCATGGCCGTAGAGGTCGCCGGGCACCTGCGGTACGCCGCGTGCGCCCAGGTATGCGGGCGAGGCGCAGGTGACGAACTGCTGCCAGGCCACCGTGCGCGTCAACAGTTGCGAGTCTTCCTTCGGTGCGCCGATACGCACCGCAACGTCGATACCCTCCTCGACCAGGTCGACGAAACGGTCGGTGAAGCGGATATCCGCGCGCAGTTCAGGCCACTGCTTCAGGTACCGGTCGAGAATCGGCAGCACATGGCGCTGGCCGAACGACAGGGGGGCTGTCAGACGCAGGGTGCCGGTGGGCTTGCCGCGGCGCTGGGCCATGGTGCTTTCCACCTCGTCCAGGTCATCCAGAATCTGCCGCCAGCGCTCGTAGGCCACCAGGCCCTCGTCGGTCAGGCTCAGCTTGCGCGTGGTGCGGTTGAGCAGGCGCACGGCCATGCGTGCCTCCAGGCGAGCGATGCTCTTGCCCACCGCCGAGCGCGTCAGGCCCAAGGTGGCGGCGGCGGCGGTAAAGCTGCCGGCCTTCGCGGCGCTGACGAAGGCGGCGATGTCGCCGAAGCGGTTGGGTTCCATGGGTGGTTCCTGAGTCTGGTGCGGCCGGTTTAGATGGGTATGGATTTGTGAAATGCAACCAGGACTATCGAGGCTGCACGCTCCTGCAAGTGTGGCTGCCAGAGCGATCAAGCGAAGACCTTGATCACCAGTAGATGCACCGGATAGAACAGGTAGCCCCAACGTCCCACTTCAGGCACCCGCCAATCATCATGACGCAGCAGCAGCAATCCGACCGGAATGGCCAAGGCTGCAGCAATCAGCGTCAGCACGGTAATGGGCGCCAACAGATGTTCCCGCAACCAACTGTTGGTCAGGTTCCCCCCCATCGCCAACAGGCAAGGCAACACCCAGGCCGGCCCTCCTTTGCGGCGGGCCATCAACCAGGCGCCCGGCAGCATCACCCCCGGCAGCCCGTACATCAGCTGATCACTGAGCAACCACCCTGCAAGCAGGCCGGCAACGCCAAGCACGCGCGCCGACCTCGACGGATGATGCACGCCCCAAGCAACCAGCAACCCCAGCACCAGGGTCGGCATCACGCTGAACGTTGGCGAACCACTGTCCAGCCAACGGTAGGCAGGCTCCGACAGCACCGCGAACACCAGCATCAACCCCAGATAGCGCAGGTTGCCGCGGGTGTACAGCGCCCCGCCCCTGGCGCGCCCGACATTCACCGCAATCGCCAGGCAGAACAGCGGAAACGCCAACCGGCCCACTACGAACAGGCCATCGGCACCCGGCCACAGGAAACGCAGGTGGTCGGCGACCATGGTCAGCATCGCCGTCCACTTGACCATGTCCAGCCCGGCTGATCGCATGCCTCAGCGCCCGGGTTCGACTGTGGCGGGCCCCAGGTAGCGATCGGTCCAGGCAGCCAGCGGCAAAGGTGGCTGCTGTTCGACGATCCGTCGCCAGATCAGCACCAGGTCGTCGCCGTTGAATGCCGCCCCTGGCCCGGCACCCTTCCACATCGACGGCACATCGGCAATCCAGTCCCCCTGGCTGTCACGGTGGGCCATTTTGAAGCGGAACGTGTAGTTCCCCGGAATGCCCATGCGCAGGTCGCTGACCACCAGCACATCGCCGACCTGGTCGTAGCGCAGCCAGTCATCGGTGAACCAACGCAAGCGCTGATGCAACGGGTTCCCGGCCAGCGCTTGCGCGAGTTGCAGATTACGCGGCAAACGCTGCATTTCTGGCGCTTGCTGGTCGAACGTACTGCTGATGCCTTCGTAGTAATCGCCCTCCGGGGTCTTGGCCAGCACCCGCCAGACCAGGCTGTTGAAGGCTATCGGCACGGCACGTACCTGGCTGACGGCGATACCTTGGCGGTCGAGGGCGGCCTGGAAACGCTGCTCGGCCGCCATGCGTCCGGCCAGGCCGAAACCCAGGTAGCAGGCGCTGAATACCAGGGCCAAGGTCAACAGCTGCGTAGCCTTGCTGGTCAGCCCTTTGATGATTGCGTAGATCACTGCGGCCAGCAGCGGCACGGTGTAGACCGGGTCGATGATGAACACCGCTGCCCAGCTTTCCGGGGTAGCCTGCAAGGGCCAGAACAACTGCGTGCCATAGACCGTGAAAGCGTCGAGCAACGGGTGGGTGACCAGCACCAGCCAGAACGCCAGGAACAGCCTGGGCAGGGTATAGCCTTTGTCTGGCCAGCACCTGTTGACCAGCCAGGCCAGCAGCAAGGCCAGCCCGGTGAGCACGAACAGGGAATGAGAAAAGCCGCGGTGGTAAGTCATCTGCGACACCGGGTCGGCGTAGCGGATGATCACGTCCAGGTCGGGAAGCGTGCCCAGCGCCGCGCCGTACAGCAGTGAGCGGCGGCCCTGGATGCGGCCGAGTACGGTACCTTGCAGGGCCGCGCCGAGTACGGCTTGGGTGATGGAGTCCAAGGGAGGCATTCCTGAAAAGGTGGTTTCCAGAAGCTACCTTCATCCTGCCCTGAAGCGCAATTCCCTTGGTTATGGGCGTTCATTCTGGGAGGTTGCCCAGCCCTTTTGGGCTGCGCTGTCGCGTAGATAACTGACATTGCAAGCAATCCGCGTACCCCGTGGGAGCGGCTTTAGCCGCGAAGAATCCAACGCGGTGCATGGCACCGGCTGCGCCGGTGTTCGCGGCTAAAGCCGCTCCCACAGAGGTCCCGCAGGCATGCTGTGGATGCGTCAGAACAACTGCCAGGTATAGACCAGCGTCAAACGGTTCTCGTCGATGTCGCTGCGGTAGTTGGACCGGGCCATGGCATTGCGCACCCTGATCCCCAGCCCCTTCAGCACCCCGCCCTGCACGGCGTAACCGATGTCCAGGTCGCGCTCGCGGTCGCGCCCTTCGTAACCCAGCCCAGTGTCGACATTGTTACCGGTTATGTAGCGTACGGTCGCGGTCAGCCCCGGTACGCCCATGGCCGCGAAGTTGTAGTCGTAGCGCACCTGGTACGAGCGTTCGTCGGTGTAGGCGAACTCATAGGTCGGCACTTCGTTACCCAGCGGCGAGATGTTGGCGAACACCCGTGGGAACGGGCTGTCGCCGTAAATGCCCTGGTAGCCGGCATGGAAGCTGTGCCCGCCATGCCGGGCAGTGAACATGGAGAAGAATGCCTGGTTGTCGATGTTGCCGAGCAACGCATCGCCATCCTCGCGCGCAGTGAAATACCCCAGGTTGGCGCTGAGCACCCAGCTGCCTACGGGCTTGCTGTGCTTGAGGCCGACAAAGCCCTGTTCATAGATGTCCTCCAACTGCCCGTACCACAGGCTGACGCTGCTCTGGTTGGCATTGAACGCATAGTCCCCGCCCAGGTAGTTGAAGGCATCGCTTTCTACCTGGCGCATCGGCACATGGCCGAGCATGGCGTTCATCTTGCCGTCACCGCCTTCATTGCGCAGGTGGGTGCTTTTCAGGTGCCCGGCCTGCACGGTCAGGCCATCCATTTCCGCCGAGCTCAGGCTTGTGCCCTGGTAGGTCGGTGGCAACAGGCGGATGTCGCTGAATGTCAGCACCGGCAGGTTGGGTTGCAGTTCGCCGACGCGCAATTCGGTTTTGGACAACCGTGCCTTGAAGGTGGGCGTCAGGCGGCTGTATTCGTCGGCGGCGCGGCCATCCCCGTGCACCGGCAGCAATCCGGTGTTGGTACGGTCGGGGCTGCTGTCGAGCTTGATACCCAGCAGGCCCAGGGCGTCAACGCCAAAGCCGACCGTACCCGGGGTGTAGCCCGACTTGAAGTCGAGGATGAAGCCCTGGGCCCACTCCTCGGCCTTGGATTGCCGATTGGCCCCGACGATGTCGGAGAAGTCGCGGCTGAAGTAGTAGTTACGGGCACTCAGGGTAGCCTTCGAATCTTCGAAGAAGCCGCCTTCGGCGGCCAGCAACGGTTGGCTGAGCAAAGTCAGGCCCAGGGCGACGCAAGGGGTGTGGTTCATTCCGAAGCTCTCTTGATCTTGTTTTTATGGGTAAAGCGTTGGAAGCACGACGGTTCATGGGGTACGGCGCAGCACCTCCCGGGCTCGTGGCTGGCGCAGCCTGAGCAACCCATGGCTCAGCAGGCCGAACAGCAGGCCCCAGAACGCTGCCGACAGGCCCAGGAAGGCCACCCCCGAAGCGGTGACCAGGAAGGTGAACAACCCGGCATCGCGCTCGGTTGGTTCCGCCAGGCTGCGGGCCAGGGCTTCGCTGATGGCACCATGCAGCGCCAGCCCGGCCAGGGCGGCGATCAGGGCAGCGGGGAATGCTGCGAACAGCGACATCAGCGTGGCCCCGGCGATCCCCAGCAGCAGGTACAGCGCACTGCCAGCCACCGCCGCGACATAGCGCCGCCGTGGGTTTTCATGGGCTTCATGGCCAGTGCACAGGCTGGCGGTGACCGCCGCCAGGTTCAGCCCGTGGCAACCGAACGGCGCCAGCGCGGCACCGGCCAGCGCGCTGGCACTGATGATCGGGCTGGCCGGCGTGGGGTAGCCGGCGTTGCGCAGCACCGCCATGCCCGGCATGAACTGCCCGGTCAGGGCCACCAGCACCATTGGCAGTGCCAGGCTGAATACCGCTGCCAGGCTGAACTGCGGGATGACCCACTGCGGCGACGCCAGCTCCAGCACCAACGCCTCGCTGCGAAACGCTCCGCTGGCGACGGTCACCGCCGTGCCCACGCACAGCACCGCCGCCACGGCGTAGCGCGGCTGCACCCGGCGCATCAGCACGTAGGTAACGAACATTGCCACGACCAGCAGCGGTTGCACCGGCAAGGCGCGGAACACCTCGATGCCGAAGCTGAACAGGATGCCGGCCTGCATGCCGGCGGCGATGGAGCCCGGCAGGCGCGCGATGATGCGGTCGAAGGCCCCGCTGATGCCTATCAGCAGCAAAACCAGGTTGGCCACCAGGTAGGCGCCAACGGCCTGTTCCAGGCCCAATTGCGGCAAGGCGGTGACCAGCAGCGCCGAGCCTGGTATCGACCAGGCGATCACCACCGGCACCCGATAGCGCAGGCTGAGCAGCGCGCCAAGCACGGCGCTGCCCATGGACACTGCCCAGACCCAGGAGGACAGTTGCCGATGGGACAGGCCGGCGGCTTCTGCGGCGTGGAAGATGATCACCAGGGGGCCTGCGTAGGAGATCATCGTGGCGATGCAGCCGGCGACGATGGCGGACAGTGAACTGTCCTTGATCAGGGTTTTCATGGCACCTCTCGCATCGGTGATGTATGGCAAGGGCTGTGTGCCCTTGATCGCCGGCAAGCCAGCTCCCACAGAGGTCACAGGTTTCAGCCCCGTGGTGATCCTGTGGGAGCTGGCTTGCCGGCGATAAGGCTTCAGGCCTCCTGCAAAGCCCGCGGCCGCCCACTGCGCTGCTCATCCGCACCGCCCTGGGCCCGCTGCAACTGGAAGTCGAACTTCAACTCGGCATGCCGCCCCGCCTCGCCCTCGACGAACACCACCTCGCCCACCAGCCCATCGCGCGTGGCATAGGCAAAGTCATCCCACAGGTACTTGTCCCCGGCCAGGTTGATCTGCGTGGTCAGGTGCCGGTGCCCAGGCGCCGAGATGAAGAAGTGCACATGCGCCGGGCGCTGGCCATGGCGGCCCAGCAGGTCCAGGCACTCCTGGGTCGGCCCCTGCGGGTCGCAGCCGTAGCCTGACGGCACGATGGAGCGCGCGCGGTAGCGCCCTTGGGCATCGGTGACTATGCGCCGGCGCAGGTTGTACTCGGACTGGCTCTGGTCGAAGAACGAATAAGTGCCACGGGTATTGGCATGCCACAGGTCGACCGTGGCCCCCGGCAGTGGCCGGCCTTGCGGGTCGAGCACCCGGCCCTCCAGGTACATCAGCGTGGCAACGCCCTCCTCGCTACCGTCGTCCATGCGCACTTCACCTTCGGCGATGGGCGCACCGGCCACGTACAGCGGGCCTTCGATGGTGCGTGGGGTGCCGCCGACCAGGCCTGCCTGCTGGTCCTTGGCATCCTGCAGCAGGTCGAGGAAGTGTTCGATGCCCAACCCCGCCACCAGCAGCCCGGCTTCACCACGGTCGCCCAGGCGGTTGAGGTAGTCGACGGCATGCCAGAACTCGTCCTCGCTGATTTCCAGGTCTTCGATCAGCCGCGCGGTGTCTTGCAGCAGGCGCTGCACAATGCGCTTCAGGCGCGGGCTGCCGGCATCGTTGCCAAAGCCCGCGGCCTCTTCGAAGAACTGCTGTACCTCGGCAGTGTGGGAAATTTTCACGGTCATGGTGGGTTACCTCATGTTGTTGTTCTGGAGTTACGCCTGCGCCGCAATGGCCTGGGCATGCCGACGGCCGCTGGCCAGGTGCACGGCCATGGCCAGCGCGGCAATTGCGCCGGGGATGGCGAAGGCGATGAAATTGAGTTGCAGGGGCAGGTTGATGCCCATCAGCGCACCACCCAGCAGCGGGCCGACGATGGCGCCGTTGCGGCCGATGCCTGAGGCCCAGCCCAGCCCGGTGGAGCGCACCGATAGCCCGTACAGTTGAGCGGCGCCTGCATACAACAAAATCTGCGTGCCGATGGTGGTGGCGCCGGCAATGAAGATCAGCAGGTACAGCACCGGCATCGGGCTGTTGACGCCCAGCAGGCTGATCGACAGCGCGGCGGCAATGAAGAACGCCACCTTGACCTTGACCAGGTTGTAGCGGTCGCCCAGCCAGCCGCCGAGGATTGCCCCGGCCATGCCACCGAAGTTCAGTGCCAGCAGGAACGACAGGCTCGAGCCCAGGCTGTAGCCGGCGTTGGCCATCAGCTTCGGCAGCCAGGAGCTGAGCGCGTAGACCATCAGCAGGCAGCAGAAGAACGCCAACCACAGCGCAAGGGTGCGAATGGCCAGGCCGTTGCGGAACAGTTCGACTACAGCGGTGAACTTGCCGGCCCTTTCGCGGGGCGAGCCCGCTCCCACAGGAGCGACCAGTACATCGTCAGGTTGCACGTCACAATCCGGGTCCAGCCGCTTGAGCAGCTTGCGGGCCTCGTCGGTACGGCCCTGGCGTACCAGGAAACCGATCGATTCAGGGAGGTAGTACAGGATCACCGGCAACAGCAGCAGTGGCACCGCTGCGGCGAAGAACATCGATTCCCAGCCGAAACGCGGCAGCATGAAGATGCCGACACCCGCCGAGAGCATGCCGCCCAGCGAGTAGCCACTGAACATGATCGCCACCAGCGTGCTGCGCAGGCGCCTGGGCGCGTACTCGTTCATCAGTGCCACGGCGTTGGGCATCAGGCCGCCACAGCCAAGGCCAGCAACGAAACGGTAGATGCCGAACTCGCTCGGGTTGCTGGCAAACCCGTTGAGGATGGTTGCCCCGGAGAACAAGGCGAAACAGATGGCGATACCCTTCTTGCGCCCGATGCGATCGGCCAGGCTGCCGAAGGCCAGGGCGCCGAACATCATGCCGAACAGTGCATAGCTGCCCAATGCACCGGCCTGCAACGGGGTCAGGCCCCACTCTTTCATGATGACCGGCAGTACCACGCCGTAGATGAACAGGTCATAGCCGTCGAAGATCAGCAGCAGGCCGCACCAGGCCATGACCATCCAGTGGAACGGGGTAAAGCGCGCGTTATCGATGATCGGGTGTACGTCAAGGGTTCGCATGGCATCTGTCGCTCTTGTTTTTGTTGTGAAAGAAAGCTCTTTGCCTTGTGGGTGTCGCTCAGCCGAGGTCGCCGCCCCCTACCGGCAAGGTCACGCCGGTGATGTACGAGGCTTCGTCGGAAGCCAGGAACAGGATCGCGCCCACCTGCTCGTCGATGCTGCCGTAGCGGTGCATCAGGCTGCTGTCGAGGGTCTGATCGACGATCTGCTGGTACCAGTGCCTTTCCTGTTCGGTCTGCTCGGCGGTGTTGCGCGGCACGCGCCGGGGTGGCGCTTCGGTGCCGCCGGGGGCGGTGGCGTTGACCCGGATGCCCCGGCCGGCGGTTTCGAAGGCCAGGCACGCAGTCAGCGCGTTGACGCCGCCCTTGGCCGCGCCATAGGGCACTCGGTTGACGCCACGGGTGGCGATGGACGAGACGTTGACGATGGCGCCGCTGCCGCGTTCGAGCATGTACGGCAGAGCGGCATGGCAGCACCACAAGGTGGGGAACAACGAACGGCGTACTTCGGCTTCGATCTGGTCCACTTCGTAGTGTTCGAAGGGCTTGGCCCAGATGGTGCCGCCGACATTGTTGACCAGGATGTCGAGGCGGCCGAATGCTTCAACCGCGCTGGCCATGACCCGGGTGCAGTCGCCGTGTTGTTCCAGGTCGGCGGTGAGGGTGAGCATGCCCTCGCCGGCCAGTTCGTGAACCAGTTCGGAGCGGTCTACCGCGACCACCTGTGCGCCTTCGGCCTTGAGCCGCCAGCACACGCCACGGCCGATGCCCTGGGCGGCACCGGTGACCATGGCGACCTTGCCTTGGAATCGGTTGTTCATATCCATCTCTCCGGTTCGCCACAGTTCCTGTGGGAGCGGGCATGCCCGCGAATGCGTCCGACCAGACAAAGTTGTTGAACCTGCTGGCCTCTTCGCGGGCACGCCCGCTCCCACAGGGTCGGCGTATTACTTGGAATAAAAGGAATCAGGCCGCCGCCGCGAACTTCTCGTAGTAGAAGTTCGCCGGGGTAATGCCCTGCTCGCGCACGTACTGGCTGACCGCCTCCACCATTGGTGGCGGGCCGCACAGGTACACATCCACATCGCCGTCGTTGAGGTGGCGCGGTTCGATGTGCTGGGTCACGTAGCCCTTGCGCGGGTACTGGCTGTCCGGGTTGGCCACGCAGGCGCTGAAGGTGAAGTTGGGGATGCGCGCCGACAGCGCCTGCAGGCGGTCGAGCTCGACCAGGTCGAAGTCGTTGGTCACGCCGTAGATCAGGTGCAGCGGGTGCTCGCTGCCCTGCTCGGCGATCTTCTCCAGCATCGCCGTGAACGGCGCCAGGCCGGTGCCACCAGCCAGCAACAGCAGTGGGCGCTGGATCGGCCGCAGGTAGAAACTGCCCAGCGGCCCGGCCAGGGTCATGCTGTCGCCGGCCTTGGCCAGGTTGGTCAGAAAGTTGCTCATCAGCCCGCCCGGCACGTTGCGGATCAGGAAGCTGACCTCGCCGTCCTTCTGCAGCGAACTGAACGAATAGGCGCGGCTCTGCTCGCTGCCCGGCACCTTGAGGTTGACATATTGCCCCGGCAGGAAGGCCAGGCGGCTGAGGGCCTCGCCCTTGATCGACAGGGCAATGGTGCTGGCCGACAGCTGGCGGACATCGCTGATGGCGGCCTCGAAACTGGCCTGCTCGGTCTTGCACAGCTGCGACGAGGCCGGGATGCGGATGACACAGTCGCTTTCGGCGCGCATCTGGCAGGTCAGTACGTAGCCTTCGGCGACTTCGTCTTCGCTCAGGGCATCTTCGATGAAGTTGTCGCCCAGGTCGTAACGCCCGGACTCGGCCTTGCACTTGCAGGTACCGCAGGCGCCATCGCGGCAGTCCAGCGGGATGTTGATGCCCTGACGGTAGGCGGCATCGGCCACGGTTTCATGACCGGTGGCCTCGATGAAGCGGGTCACCCCGTCTTCGAAATTCAGTGCGATCTGGTAGCTCATGTTGCACCTCGCGGGCGAGCCGGGCCACGGCGCGTCGCAGGACGCACCGGGCAGCGCTCGCAAAACCCTGGATCAGATGTGGTAGATGTCGATGACCTGGCGCACGTAGTCGTTCTTCAACACCACTTTCTTGGCCTTGATCAGCGGCTGCTCGCCGCGCAGGTCGAGGGTGTAGAAGCTGGTGCCGAAGTAACTGTCGGTAGTCTTGTAGCGGAAGCTCAGGGTGTGCCAGTTGAAGCGCACCAGGCAGCTGCCCTCGGCCTGCTCGACGATCTCGATGTTGCTGATGTTGTGCGAGGTACGGGTGTCGGGCACGGTCGCACTGGAGCGCTCGGTCTTGATGCGGAACACCCGATCTTCCAGGCCGCCGCGGTTGCCGTACCAGATCAGCGAGATTTCGCTTTGTGGGTCTTCGGTAAGGGTGTCGTCATCGTCCCAGCTCGGCATCCAGAAGCTGGCGTCGCTGGCGTACAGCTCCAGCCACTGGTCCCACTGGGCATCGTCCAGGTAGCGCGCTTCGCGGTAGAGGAAGTCGCGCACGGTTTCATACAGGCTCATTGCACGGCCTCCACGGGGATCAGTTGCTGTTCGTCCTTCAGCGCCTGGATCATGGTGTCCTGCCAGTACTTGTGCTGCAGCACGAACAGGCCTTCGTCCTCGGTGCGTACGCCGGACAGCAGCGGCTTGAGCTCGATTTCCCTGGCCGCTTCGTCGGCGCCTTCCACCCAGTGCGCCGCGCCGCGGGACATGTCGTTCCAGCCGGTGCCGCCGCCGTAGCCGGTCTGGCACGAGCGGAACTCTTCCAGGTCGTCCGGGGTGGCCATGCCGCTGACGTTGAAGAAGTCTTCGTACTGGCGAATGCGTTTGGCGCGGGCATCGGCGCTCTCGCCTTTCGGCGCGATGCAGTAGATGGTGATTTCGGTCTTGTTCACCGAAATCGGCCGGGCGATGCGGATCTGCGAGCTGAACTGGTCCATCAGGTACACGTTCGGGTACAGGCACAGGTTGCGCGAGTTCTCGATCATCCAGTCGGCACGGGCCTGGCCGAAGTCGGCGGCCAGCTGGTCACGGCGCTCGTAGGCCGGGCGGTCCTCGGGGTTGGCCCAGCGGGTCCACAGCAGCAGGTGGCCGTGGTCGAAGGAGTAGAAGCCACCGCCCTGCTTGGCCCAGGCGCCGGCGCTCATGGTCTTGATCTCTTCACCCGCCTCGCGCTGCTTGCGCTGGTTCTGGGTGGCGGCGTAGTTCCAGTGCACGGAACTGACATGGTAGCCGTCGGCGCCGTTCTCGGCAGTGAGCTTCCAGTTGCCTTCGTAGATGTACGAGCTGGCACCGCGCAGCACTTCCAGGCCTTCCGGCGACTGGTCGACGATCATGTCGATGATCTTGGCCGACTCGCCCAGGTGCTCGACCAGCGGCTTGACGTCGGCATTCAGGCTGCCGAACAGGAAGCCACGGTACGACTCGAAGCGCGCCACCTTGGTCAGGTCGTGGGAGCCGTCGCAGTTGAAGCTGTCGGGGTAGCCGGCGTTGCTGGGGTCTTTGACCTTGAGCAGCTTGCCGCTGTTGTTGAAGGTCCAGCCGTGGAACGGGCAGGTGTAGCTGGAGCGGTTGCCGCGCTTGTGCCGGCAGAGCATGGCGCCGCGGTGGCTGCAGGCGTTGAGGAAGGCATTGAGCTCACCTTCCTTGTTGCGCGCGATGAAGATCGGCTGGCGCCCCATGGTCAGGGTGAGGAAGTCGTTTTTCTCGGGGATCTGGCTTTCATGGGCCAGGTAGATCCAGTTGCCCTCGAAGATGTGTTTCATCTCCAGGTCGAACAGGCGTGGGTCGGTGAACATCTCGCGCTTGCAGCGGTAGATGCCCTTTTCACGGTCGTCCTCGAGCAAGGCATTGAGGTAGTCGAATCCCAGGGACATGGCCAGGGTCTCCCTTGTTATTGTTTAGACCTGGTCAGGTTAGGGATTGGTATTGGGTGGGAATATCCGGTTTGTGCGCGGTGCTATCCGTTTTGTGCAAGTTGGTGTTTCTGCGGGGCCCTGTGGGCGCGGGTTCACCCGCGAAGAGGCCGGTGCGGCTCAGCGCCGATTTCGCAAGGTTTCCGAGGGCAACTCGCCAAACTGCTGCCGATACACCTCGGAAAACCGCCCCAGGTGCATGAAGCCATAATCCATGGCCAGTTCGGTCACGCTGCGTACCGCGCAACTGGCATCAGCCAGGCAGGCGTGTACCTGCTCCAGCTTGCGCTGGCGCACATACTGCTTGGGTGTGGTCTGCAGATGCCGGTCAAACAATGCATACAAGGAGCGCAGGCTCATGCACGCCTGCTCCGCCAGCGCTTCAGCTGTCAGTTCAAGCTTCAGGTTGCGGTCGATGTGGTCGATGATCCGTTCAAGGCTTGCGCCCGGCGAACACAGGCTTTCGCGGCGGATATTGGTGCTCATCAGGGTCAGCAGCTTGCTGGCTACGATCTGGCTGTAATGGCCCTGCACCCTGGGCAGCGAATCGCTCACCTCTGCCTCCTGGCAGACCATCGCCAGCAGGTTGACGAACCCATCCAGCTCGTCCAGCCGGTAATGGTTGCGCAAGAACCGCACCCCGCCATCGGGGCGGTGCCAGCGTTGTTCGTCGCAGATCGAATCCAGTAGCCGGGTCGGCACCTTGAGGATGAACTTTTCGCAGTCCTCCGAATAAGTCAGGTCAACCGGGTCGTCGGGGTTGATCAGCAACAGCTCGCCCGGCACCAGGTGATGCTCGCGCTTGTGCCCACGCCACAGGCAGTTGCCGTTCAGCAGTACCTGCAGGTGGTAGATGGTTTCCAGTGCCGGCGAGGTAACGCGCACGCTGCCGCCGTAGCTGATGCGGCACAGGTCCAACTCAGCGAACTTGCGGTGGCTGAGGCTGGCTTGCGGATGAGTGGTGCGGGACAAGCCGATGCAATGCTGGCCTACATGCTGGTTGACATAATCAGACACAGCATAAGGATCGGCGTGATGAAACACGCTACTGCGCTCGCTCAGCAGGCGGCTTTCCATAGGCAAGGCACTCGGTATTATTGTTCTGGTTGCCGCTCCCTACCGCCCGGTGGGCTGTGGTTGCGGTCGTCACGGTCATTCTATCGAGCCGGTTGCGGTTCACGGGGGCAGGCGACAACCGGTGGATGGGCACACTTAAGCAAAAAGCCGGGGGTTGGGCAATGCGGCCTTGGGAATGGATGGGCGGATAGCGGACAGACGGGACAGGGGCCGCGTTCGTTTATCGAACGGTATTATTCTGCGCCGCGAAGAGGCCGGTACAGGTTACCCAGAATTCCCGAAACCGCTCACGTCACTGTACAGGCAGGAAGTTCATCAGCAGCAAGCTTTGCGCATAATTCAACCCAATACGCCTGTATCGCTCGTCCAGCAATTCCGCCAGCAAGTCCAGCCGTGCCACGATCTTGCCGAACTCCACGGCAAAACTCAGGTTGCTGCCCTCTTCCGATATTTCGTTGGAGAACAACAGCAGCACACCATTGGCATCCTGCCGCTGGCTCAACATCCAGGTGGCCTTCTCGATATTGCGCGCCGCGTTATTGACGAACAGCGGGTCGATGGTATCGGTCATGTAGAACTCGGTACGGCCGCCGTGCGCGGTGATCAGCATGCTGCCGATGGCGTAGATGAAGGCGCCGACCCGGTCACCACGAAATTCGGGGCTCAGGGCGTAGCTCAAGGCTGCCAGGTCGCGACGGTTGCCCAGTTGCGCCAAGGGCTGGCGTTGTTCGATGGCGATACGGATCTGCCGCTCGGCAGTGGCAGCATCCACGTAGCCGGACAGCTTCCACTGGTTGGGGTTGCGCAGGTACAGCTTGTTCATCAACAGGTACAAGCTCTGCAGGTTGTCGCGCATGGACAGCGTGGCCAGGCGATCGACGCTGGTCTGGAACAGTTCGCTGGGCTTGCCGTTGCCAAGCTGGTTGACCATGTCGCGTCCCTGCTGCTGAGTGCAGGCGCACAGGCATGCGAAGGTGCCTGCCAATAGCAGGCGGGGGAAGAATATGGGCTTGCTTGCAACCATCGGCACCGGGTCGATATTCGGCGGCCGCACCGGGGATCAGTGTGGCCTGGCCAAGCATAGAGCCCGGAAATTGGAAAAAGTGCGGTGATTGGGAAGATAGTAAGCCTGTACCGGCCTCTTCGCGGGTAAACCCGCTCCCACAGGATCACCGCAAACCCTGAAAACTGTGCAGTACCTGTGGGAGCGGGTTTACCCGCGAAGAGGCCGGCGCAGGCAACACATGAATCACATGGCGTGACGCAACATCTCCACCACCTGCGCATGCAGCGCCGGGTCACCACAGGCCACTACACACCCGCCGTTCTGCGCACTGTTGCCATCCCACGCCGTGATCACCCCGCCCGCCCCTTCGATGATCGGCATCAGCGCCTGCACGTCATAAGGCTGCAGGCTCGCCTCGACGATCACGTCGACAAACCCGCAAGCCAGCATGCAGTACGCATAGCAGTCGCCACCGTAGCGCATCAGGCGCGCCTTGCCGGCAACGGCCTCGAACGCAGCCTTGCGCGCGGCGGTATCGAACATGTCCGGCGTGGTGCACATCAGCGTGGCCGACGCCAGGTCGGCACAGGCGCGGGTCTTCAATGGCGTACCGCTACGCCAGGCGCCTTCCGGTGTGCCGACAAAGCGTTCGCCGGTAAACGGCTGGTTCATCACCCCGACCACCGGGCGCGTGCCGTCGTTCAGGGCAATCAGCGTGCCCCACAGCGGCAGGCCGGTGATGAAGGCGCGAGTACCGTCGATCGGGTCGAGCACCCAGGTCAGTGGGCTGCTGCCGATTGCCACGCCGGCCTCTTCACCGAGAATGCCATGGTCGGGGTAGCGTGCCTGGATCAGCTCGCGCATGGCGTCCTCGGCTGCCTTGTCGGCCACGGTCACCGGGTCGTAAAGGCGCCCGCCCTTGTCCTCGACGTCCAGGCTGGCGCGAAAGTATGGCTTGATCGCCACGGCAGCAGCATCGGCCAGTTGCTCGGCAAAGGCGCGGAATTCGCCGATCTGTTCAGCACTCAGGGACATGGGGCGGGCCTCGTGAAAATGATGGGGCCCGCATAATACCCGACACGCCGTGCCGCGCCAGCCTCCATCGGCCGCCCATGCGGCCCCGCGCGGTCTAGACTGAACAAGACCAGATCACCGGGGGGCTGCCACACGTGGAGGTGTGAGATGAGCCAGTTCAAGCGTCTGTTCGTCATGCTCGGCCCGCAGATGCGCCACACGCCGGCGCTGCAACGCGCTGCGGCGTTGGCGGAGTCCAGCGGTGCGTTGCTGGATATCAACGTGTTCGTCGACGATGTCGACACCTTCGGTTTGATGAGCGATAGCCGCGAGCGTGAGCGACTGCTCAGCGACAACCGCCAATGGTTGGCGGACGAAGCCGAGCAATTGGCCAACGCCGGCCTGGATGTGTCTACCGAGCTGCTGCTGACCCGCGACCCGCTGGGTAGCGTGCTGGAGCGAGTCGAACGGCTGGGTTGCGACCTGCTGATCAAGGACGTGCAGCACGAACCGGTGCTCAAGCGCCTGCTGGTAACGCCATTGGACTGGCAGTTGCTGAAGGACAGCCCGGTCGCCGTGCACCTGGTCAGTGATATCCGCCTGCCGCTGCCCCGGCAGATTGCCGCCGCAGTGGACCTGAACAGCCACGGTGCCGGCGAGCACTTGGATGAGCAGGTGATCCACTGTGCTCATGCCCTGGCCCTGCAGTGCAATGCCGAACTGCACCTGCTGCATGTGTGCGACGCGGCCAAGACTCACATTGCCGACTTCGGCGCCGGCACTGTGACCATGCCCGGCTTTGATGCCAGCGTGCGGACCGCGCAGCGGGCAGCGTTCAACCGGCTGGGCGACCACCACCAGATCCCGCTGGAACGCAGGCACTTCCTGGAAGGGGCCGCGATCAAGGCGATTGCCCAGTTCGTCGGCCACAGCCGGGCGGATGTGATCGTGATGGGCAGCCACCGGCATGACGCCATGCAGACGTTTCTGGGCGGGACCACGGCGCATGTGCTGGAGCATCCGCTGTGCAATGTGCTGGCGATCAAGGCGGTTCGCTGAGTGCTGCTTCACCTGAACTGGCCTATTCGCGGGCGCGCCCGCTCCCACAGGATCGTCACAAGCTCAGGCTTTGTGCATGACCTGTGGGAGCGGGCGTGCCCGCGAAGAATCCAGCACAAATTCCACTTGGTATCTGGTACACCAGTACCACATAAAAAGAATGCATTTGATAATGATTCGTAGTAGTTTCTCGGCGCTTGCCCACCCTGTCCTCAGCGCCCTACTCCAGGATCGTACCGTCGATGCGTCGCACGTTCGTTTCGCTTTGTGTGCTTCATGCTGTCTCCCCGCTGGCCTTTGCCGAGCCTGAACCGCTCGGCGAACCCGCCCAGATCGAACTCCAGGCCCTGAACATCACCAGCAGCGCCGACAGCGAACGTGCCGATGGCCCGGTCGATGGCTACAAGGCTACCCGCTCGGCCAGTGCCACCCGCACCGACACCGCCCTGCACGAAACCCCGCAATCGGTCAGCGTGGTGCCCAAGGATGTACTGGAAGATACCGGCGCCACGCGTCTGCAGGACGGCCTGGACTATGCCGGCGGTGTCGGCCGCGCCAACAACTTCGGCGGCCAGGGCCTGACCACTTTCACCGTACGTGGCTTCACCACCGGCGAGTTCTACCGCAACGGTTTCCCGATCAACCGCGGCTACCCCAACGCACCCGACGCCAACACCGTCGAGCGCCTGGAAGTGATCCGTGGCCCGGCCAGCAGCCTGTATGGCCGTGGCGACCCCGGCGGCACCTTCAACGTGGTCAGCAAGCAGCCGCTGCCGGAATCCAAGGTCACCCTGGGCAGCCAGTTCGATGACCAGGGCATGCACCGTGCGACCCTGGACACCACGGGGCCGCTGAACCAGGACGGCTCGCTGGCCTACCGCCTGAACCTGCTGGGCGAAGGCGGCGAAAGCTTCCGTGACGACGTGGAAAGCGAGCGCTATGACGTTGCGCCGGTGCTCAGCTGGCAGGTAAACGACAGTACGAAGATCGTCTTCGAGGGCGATTTCATGCGCAACAACCACCCGCTGGACCGTGGCCTGACCCGCTACGCCACCCAGACCGGCAGTGCCTCGCGGGACACCTATATCTGGGAAAAGGGCAGCGACAACCTGCTGCACAATGACAACAACATGGCTCAGGTGCGCTTCGAACACCTGCTCAACGACAACTGGACGCTGGGTGGAGGCTTCCAGTACCTCGATGGCTCACTCAAAGGCAATGCTGTAGAGGCCACCAGTGCCCCCGCAGATGGCCGTACCCTGCAGCGCAACTTCAATTACCGCAAGCTGGAGTGGACCGACCGCGACTGGCAGTTGAACCTCACCGGGCATTTCGATACAGGTGCGTTCAGCCATACCTTGCTGACCGGCGTCGAGTACGAGAACTACCACTACAGTTCGATCATTCGACGTTCCACCGCGCCCTACACAGTCGATATCTACAACCCGGTACTAGGCCAGCCACGGCCGGAGCTGGCAGCGGTACCAACAACCTGGGACAGCGAGAAGCTCGAGACCTGGGCGTATTTCATCCAGGACCAGGTGGCCCTGACGGAGCGCCTGAAGGCACTTGCAGGTGTACGCTTCGAGCGTTTCGAGCATGATTACGACGACAAGCGGCCCGCAAACCGCGACTTCAGCAAAGGCGAAAACGGCGTCACCCCACGCTTCGGCCTGATCTACGACCTGACCGATACGGTTGCGGTCTATGCCAACACCGCGCGCTCGTTCAAGCCCAATACAGGCACGCCAAGCGGGGGCGGAGGCTTCGACCCGGAAAAAGGCAAATCCTACGAACTGGGTGTGAAATGGGAGGCACTCGACCGCCAGTTGAGCATCGACGCGGCGATCTATCACATCGTCAAGGAGAACGTCCTGGCGCGCGACCCGAACGACTCAACCGGTACCTACAGTATTGCGGCCGGCGAAGTGCGCAGCCGTGGCCTGGACATCAACATCGCCGGCAACCTGACGCCGGAGTGGCGCGTGATCGGTGGTTATGCCTACGTGGACGCCGAAGTGACCCAGGATACGACCCTGCCCAAGGGCACGCGCCTGGCCAACATCCCGCGCAACAGCTTCAGCCTGCTGAACACCTACGAGTTCCAGGATGGCCTGGCCAAGGGGCTGGGGTTGGGGGTTGGGGTGAAGTACGTGGATGATCGGGCCGGCCAGACGGCAGCCACGACCTACACCATGGAGCGCTACAGCGTGGTCGACCTGCTGAGCTTCTACAAGGTCAACGAACACGTGCGGTTGAACCTGGACGTGAAGAACGTGTTCAACAAGGGCTATGACGAGGGCGCGTTCAACAACTACGTCTACCCGGGTGCGCCGCGGACGGTGCAGGCTGGAGTTTCGCATACCTTCTGACCGTTCCTGGGGCTGCTTTGCAGCCCATCGCGACACAAGGCCGCTCCTAAGGAAACCGCGATCTCCTGTAGGAGCGGCCTTGTGTCGCGATGGGCCGCAAAGCGGCCCCCGGTCTCAGAACCCTTTGCTGTAGAACAGCGAGTACGATTCGATGCCGTCGTTAGGCTGCTTGAGCCCCGCATTGGAGTAATGCATCGCGCGGATCCCCACCTTCTGCTCCCCCGGCAGTTTCAGGCCGAAACCGATGCGGTCTTCGAAGTTGACCGACGAGCCCAGGCGCTGGTCGCCCACATCGGTCTTGGAAAACGCCGCCAGGCCAATGCCGGCCTCGATGTACGGGGTATAGGTGAAACCGCTGAACTCGTAGGTGAACACCGGGCTGAACGACAGCGAGTGCGCACCACTGGCCTCACCGCCTTCCCAATAGGTGTAGGCCGCATCCCAGTACCCGGTCAGGTGACCGGTGCTGCTTTCCAGCCATTTCTTGTCCCAGTCGAACGACAGGCCAATACGGTAGGTCATGTCGCCTTGGCCAGTGGCGCCGACGGCGCCGGTCACCTGTGCTGCCTGAGCCAGATTCGTTCCGGCAAAGGCCAGCACTGCAGCAGCCAGCGAAGCTGCTAGACGGGTTTTCATCAATGACTTCTCCTGATGGTCTATACGGCAAGTGGGGGCTTGGGCCCCTCGAGCTTATGCGCTGACCGGATGCATCCAGACCGGTCACACGAAGTAATACTTTTCTGATTATCGACCAGATAAACAGAAAGTTGAAAGTAATTGCCACCATTGGCTAATACCCTGCGCCAGCATCTGCCATGCCGAACAGCAGTGGTCAGTCGTATTCCGCCTCTTCGTGTTCGCCCAGCAGGCGCCTTTGCCTGGGCGTGGCCTCCTCCAGCACCTGCGGGTTGAAGCGCCAGTTCAGGTACGGCGAAAATTTCTGCGCGACCATGCGCCGGCCATAGTGCACTTGCAGCATGTCGCGCTCGCGTGACTGGGTGCAGTTGGCCCCGCCGCTGTGCCAGACATCACTGCGAAACACCAGCGCGTCCCCTGCCTTGCACAGCACCGGCTGGGCTTCACGGCCCTGCCAGTGTTGCTCGCCAGCCTGCGGAGGCCGAGCCGCGCGGTGGCTGCCGGGCACAATCCAGGTCGGCCCGATGTGATGGTCGATATCGCTGAGGTACAACTGCGCAGTCAGAATCTGTGGGGGCTGGATGAAGTCGCCGCGCTCGCTCAGCCAGGCGGGCAACTGCATGGGCAGATGGTCCAGGTGCAGGGCCATGCCGGGGTAGCCCGGGTGGCTGCGCCAGGCGGTCTGGCCGATCACATGGCAGTCGGCGCCCAGCGCCGCTTCGGCCAGGGCAATCAGCGGGGGCAGGTCGAGAAAGGGCAGCCACAAAGGGTTGCGGTTGAACACGCATTTGTAGTGCTCCAGCAGCCCCTGGTAATCCCAATGGATGGGCTGCAGGTCATCGATAGCGCAGCGCAGCAAGGCGATACGCAAGGGCTCGAGCACACCGGGGAGCAACACATAGCCCCGCTCGTCCAACATCTCCAGCTGAAGATTCAGGCTCATGGGGATGCGCTCCTTTCGGGCAGGAGCACATCCGTACTCCTGCCCGTTTTTCCATCAACGCCAGTTCAGGTTCACGGTCGCGGGGGTCTTGCCATTCACGGTCACCAATTGCTGCACCGTCTCACCCTGGGCGTTGCCCGTCACTTTGTATTTGCCGGGAGGCAACTGCACATACAGCAGCGGCCCGGCATCCGTAACGCTGAGCACGGGCTGGCCCTGTGCATTCTGGATGTCGACGGTGGCACCGCTCTGGAACTTGCCTTCCGGGCCGGTGGAAAGTTCCACGTGCAGGTCGTAGCCCGGGGTCTTGCGCAGGGCGTTGGCTTCATCCTGGCCGATGCCGCCTTGCAGGTAGCGGACGCCGTTCTGCTCCTGCTGTTGCAATTGCACGGCCTGCATGTCGATGGGGGCATTGAGGTCGGCGGCGGCCGCCAAGGTCCATGGCAGTGCCAAGGCGACCAGCAGTGCCGCGCCGAGGGCATAGTGATGGTTACGCATGGTACGACCCTCCTTTCGAGGATGGCTTACCTATTATCTGATCCTTCGGACGTAACGGCGTTCGTGCAGATGCATGGTCGTCTGGATGAAATTCGCGTCATTGGTGTGAATATCGAGCTGCAACATCAGGTTGCGCGCCCTTCCTCGAGCAGTTTCACGAACATGCTCAAACTGCGCGATACCGTGCCCCGGCGCCACACCAGCCAGGTTTTCAGGTAGCGGAAATCCTCCGACATCGGCCAGGCACTGACGGTGCTGCAACCTGGCATGTTGTCGAGCATGCTGCGCGGCATCATGGCCAGTCCGGCACCGGCGCTGACGCAGGCCAGCATCCCGTGGTACGACTCCATTTCGTGGATCTTGCCCGGCACCGCCTGGTCCTGCACGAACCAGTTCTCGAAGTGGTGGCGGTACGAGCAGTTGGCGCGGAAGGCGTAGATGCTTTCACCGTTGACGTCCTGGGCGCGGGTTACCGGGGCGTGGTTGAGTGGCGCGATGACCATCATTTCTTCCTCGAACACCGGCATGCCCTCCAGCGTCGGGTGCAGCACCGGCCCGTCGACGAACGCCGCCACCAGGCGCCCGGACAGCACACCTTCGAGCATGGTCCCGGAGGGCCCGGTGGACAGGTCCAGGTCGACCTTGGGGTAGCGCTGGTTGTAGGCCGCCAGCAAGGCCGGGATGCGCACCGCCGCCGTGCTTTCCAGCGACCCCAGTGCGAAGGTGCCCTGCGGGTCTTCACCGGCCACGGTCAACCGCGCCTCGTGCACCAGGTCGAGGATGCGCCGGGTGTACTCGAGGAAGTTCCAGCCCGCGGGGGACAGGCGCAGGCGGCTCTTTTCGCGGATGAACAGCTCCACGCCCAGGTCCTCCTCCAGTTGCTTGATACGCGTGGTCAGGTTCGACGGCACCCGATGGATATGCTGCGCGGCGGCACTGATGCTGCCCTGTTCTGCCACGGCCTTGAAGATCTCCAGTTGCACCAGGTCCACAGCCTTTCTCCAAACGTGAATGTTTCGCTCATTATTATTCAGTTTTCATTAAAGCCATAGCCCACTAGTCTGGCGTCACGGTTAAACAACAACGAGAGTGTCCCGCCATGAGCGCGATCAGCAGCCTGACCCACGCCATCTCCCTCGACCCGTACAGCGGCGAGCAGATCGGCGCCTACCCGTTCGACACCGACGCCGCACTGGAAGCGGCGCTGCAACGCGCCAAGGTTGGCTACCGCCAGTGGCGCCAGGTGTCGCTGGGTCAGCGCAGCGAGTACCTGCTTGCCCTGGCCAGCACCCTCGAAACCAAGGCCGAAGCCTTCGCGCAAATGATCAGCCGCGAAATCGGCAAGCCTGTCGCCCAGGCCCGTGGTGAAGTCGGCAAGTGCGTCGGCCTGTGCCGCTGGTACGCCGAACATGGCCCGGCCATGCTCGCCGCCGAGCCGACCCAGGTCGAGAAAGCCCGCATCGAATACCGCCCGCTGGGCCCTATCCTGGCCGTGATGCCGTGGAACTTCCCGGTCTGGCAGGTATTGCGCGGCGCAGTGCCGGCGATCCTGGCCGGCAACACCTATGTACTCAAGCACGCGCCGAACGTGATGGGCAGTGCCTACCTGCTGGGCGAGCTGTTCAAGGATGCCGGCCTGCCGGAAGGCGTGTTCGAAGTGCTGAACGTGACCCCGGACGGCGTCACCCGAGCCATCAACGACCCGCGCATCGCCGCGGTGACCCTGACTGGCAGCGTGCGTGCCGGCATGGCGATTGGTGCGCAAGTCGGCGCGGCGCTGAAGAAGTGCGTGCTGGAGCTGGGCGGTTCCGACCCGTTCATCGTGCTGGCCGACGCCGACCTGGATGCCGCCGTGAAAGCAGCCGTGATCGGCCGTTACCAGAACACCGGCCAGGTCTGCGCTGCGGCCAAGCGCCTGATCGTAGAGGAAAGCATCGTTGACGAATTCACCCGCAAGTTCGTCGAGGCCACTCGCGAGCTGAAGGTCGGCAACCCGCTGGAAGAAGATACCTACATCGGCCCGATGGCCCGTTACGACCTGCGCGACGAGCTTGATGGCCAGGTCCAGGCGACCATCGCCGAAGGCGCCACCCTGCTGCTGGGCGGCCACAAGGTCGATGGCGTTGCCAACTTCTACGCGCCGACCGTGTTCGCGAACGTCACCCCGCAGATGACTGCGTTCAAGCAGGAGCTGTTCGGGCCGGTGGCGGCGATCATCAGCGCACGTGACGCGGAGCATGCGGTGGAGCTGGCCAACGATAGCGAGTTCGGCCTGGCCTCGACCATCTACACCGCCGACTACGCACTGGCCGAGCGCATGACCGCGGCGCTGGATACCGGCGGCGTGTTCATCAACGGCTACTGCGCTTCCGACCCTCGCGTGGCGTTTGGCGGGGTGAAGAAAAGCGGCTTCGGGCGTGAATTGTCGCACTTTGGCGTGCGTGAGTTCACCAATGCCCAGACTGTGTGGCTGGACCGTAACTGATCCGATGCTCAGGGGCCGCATTGCGGCCCTGTGGGAGCGGGTTTACCCGCGAATCAGGCGACACGGTGCCTGGCACCGGCTGCGCCGGTGTTCGCGGGTAAACCCGCTCCCACAAGGACTTTGAAGGGCTGAAAAAGCAGCCCGACGGGCCTCAATCGCGAACCTGGTCCTTGACCCAGTCCAGCATCCCCCCAGGCACGATCAGTTCATGCCGCGCCCGCGAACAGGCGGTATACAACCCCGCCAGCATACGCGCCCGTTCATTGCGGTTCCCCGCCACCTGCGGCACCACCATCAGCTCCGGCGACACCATCACCCGAGCGAACTCCATGTTCTTCACATCCCGTACCCGCCCCAGGAACAGCTTGGGTGCCTTGTCCCAACGGTAACGGCTCTTGGCCCTGGCAAAGTGTTCTGGCGTGTAGCCCTTGCGCAGCATGTTGGCCACGGCGACGAACGCCTTGTCATCACCCTTGTCCTGCTCCAGCGCCTGCCAGCTGGCATAGCGGAACAACATCGGGTGACGCGGCCGGGTGCCATGGCGGTACAGCTCGATGCAGTCTTCGACGAACAGTTCGAAGTCCTTGCGCGCGCTTTTCAGCAGCACGAACGGCACGCCCTGGTGGGTCAGGCGCTGGAACCAGCCAAACAGGCCCCATTCATCGTCGACGATCAGCGCCGTAGGCTGTTCCGGCACCGTTACCGCATCGAAGAAGCTGACCCGGGTGTAATGCTCGGCACTGCCGCTGAACGCTGCCTGGATCGCTGCCGGGTGGGCCTGGATCAGCGGGTTGAGCACGTTGTCCATCGCCGGCCCGGCCCGCAGTGAGTGGTCGATGTAACGCTGGCGGATGAAGCCGCCATGATGCGCGCTGAGGCCGTTGAGGTTCTGCAGTTCGTCACCCAGGGCAATGATCGACTGCGGGCTGCGGTCGAGCACGGCAAGCATCGGTGCCGACAGCTCGTGAGCCTCGTCGACGATGACATGGGTGTAGCGGCTGTCGATCACATGACCAGTCAGCGACAGCAGTTTGACCCGGTGGTAGTCGCGCACCGGCAACTGGATGTCCCGTGCCGACGGGCGAATCAGCTCCTGCCAGTACAGCCGTGCCTTTTCCAGCAACACCTCCTGGTCCAGTGGCGTGGTCCCAGGCCCTGCCCACGGCAAGTGATGCAACTGCAGCTGGGTGTCGGCACTGTGGCAGAACGTGCGTACCGCACGGATGCACAAGGCAACCACATCGCGCGCGGCGAGCGGGCCGATGTCGGGGATGGCCAGCCAACGTACCACCTGCGCATCCTGCGGGCGCCACGAAAGCTTGGTGCGATACGGGTCGCGCAGGCGCCAGCCATTGTTGGTGAGGTCGCGGTTGAGCAACTCGTCGGCCAACTGGCCAAAGGTCAGCGCGGTGTAGGCAGCGGCGTCCTTGACCCGCGCCTGCAGCGCGCGCAGCTGGCCTTCGGTCAAGGCCAGCAACAGCGTACGCTGCGGCTCGAGCAGCCTGGCGAACTGGTGAATCAGGAAGGTCTTGCCGGTGCCGGCAAAGCCCTGTACCGCCACCGACTCATCGATACCACTGAGGAATTCGCGCAGCAGGCGGTTCTGTTGGTCGCTGAGCATCAGGTCGCTGGCCAGTGACGGCAGGTACACCGGGTGCAGCGGAGTTGCCCGCTGGCGGTAGCTGTCGGCGAACTGGAAGTTCCACTGGCCCTCGGCGTCCAGCAGCTCGTCGGCCTGGTACTGCACCTCGGTCGACAGCAGTGCGATACCGTTTTCGCCCAGCATGCCCAGGCCCATGGCGAAGGCTTCGCGATCGAAGTGCTGCGCTACCTGGCCCTGGAAGCGCCCCGGCGCGGCGCCTTCGACCTCGTTGGCAATACGCACCATTTCGGCAAAGCGACGCTCCTGCGCATCCGCGGAGGCGGTGGCGGACTGGCGCGGCAGGTTCTGCACGAACAGCACTGCGGCGGCGTCGAGGACGCTGGCGGTGGTGAAGAAGTCGGTGATGGGCTCGCTGGCGAGGCGGTCGGCCTGGTCGCTGGGCAAAGGCAGGTAGAACATCGGCACCTCGGGTGGAATCAGGGCGGCACGATAGCAATTTTCGCGGTGGAATGCTGGGCTGTGTATGCCTGGGCCGGCCTCTTCGCGGGTGAACCTGCTCCCACAGGGACCTCACGATGCCTGCATTGAGGCGATCCTGTAGGAGCAGTTACACCATCAAGCTACACCACCAGACTCAGCCCCTGCCCCGCTTCAAGGTCTCACTGGGAAACTCCTTGAACAACTGCCGGTAACTCTCTGAAAATCTTCCCAAATGCCAGAACGACCAACGCATCGCCACCTCGGCCACGGTCACTTCACCGCCGCGCAGCAGATCGCGCCGTGCACCGTTCAGCCGGCGCAGGCGCAACCAGTGCACCGGTGGCATCCCGGTAAACGCCTTGAAGGCTTGTTGCAACTGACGCAGGGAAACCCCGGCAACATCCGCCAGCTCCACCAGGTTAAGCGTCTCCTCCGGGCAGTCGGCCGCCCACTCGCTCACCCGGCGCATGATCGCCCGTTCCTCGTCACGCCGGCCCAACGCCACGCCCTGCAGGCGCTGGCATGCGTTGTCGAGGATGAACAGGCAGTCCTCCAGCAGCTGCTCCGCCAGGGCCTGCCCCTGCAGCGGGCAATCCGCCTCGCCCAGGCGGGTCAGTGTCGCGCTCAGCCAACTGCCGAACAACGCATTCTGCCCACTGCCCAGCGGCACCATGAACAACCCTTCCAGGCGCTGCGGGTCAAGCCCATGACGGGCCAGGAAAGCCTGGTCGAACACGACCGCCACTTCCTGGTAGTTCTCCGGGGTGATCCAGATGTTGCGGCTCTGCTCGTTCAGCAGATACAGGCTGTTTTCGCTGCGGTCGAAGCAGAACGCCAGCGAACCGCTGGGTGCGCGGAAAAACTGCTCCACCCGGGTGTTCAGCCGCTCCTCGTACACCTCCACCCCGTCAAGCCCCAGGCAACGCAGTTCACCGCTGAAATGCCCAGGCGACATCTGCCGGTACTGCTGCTGCCAGCCAGGGGTGGCACGTACTTGTTCGGTCACGTCGGTGGTGTGGAAAGCCTGGACTTGCAGGGCATTGGCGGTTGTCACGCTCGGTCCTAGTTGCACTCTTTTGGTGCATTCATTGCCGGAGAAAGTGGATAGATCAGCCATGCGGGCTGCGACCAAGATAGTCTCCAGCGCGTCACCTGGGAAGCGGGACGCCTTCGAAACCGTTCACCGGTTTACGCTTGGCACGCTTGCTTCCACACTAAAACCCAACCAAGAGGTCTGTATGAACGCCCCCTTCGATCAGCTGTCCACCTGGCTGAAAGAACACCGGATCACCGAAGTCGAATGCGTGATCAGCGACCTGACCGGTATCGCCCGTGGCAAGATCGCCCCCACCGCCAAGTTTCTCCACGAGCGTGGCATGCGCCTGCCCGAGAGCGTGCTGCTGCAGACAGTCACCGGCGACTACGTCGACGATGACATCTACTACAACCTGCTCGATGCCGCCGACATCGACATGGTCTGCCGCCCAGACCCGAGCGCCGTGTACCAGATCCCGTGGGCGATCGAGCCGACCGCGATCGTGATCCACGACACCTTCGACAAGCAAGGCAACCCCATCGAGCTGTCGCCGCGCAACGTGCTGAAGAAAGTGCTCAAGCTGTATGCCGACAAAGGCTGGCAACCGATCGTGGCACCGGAGATGGAGTTCTACCTGACCCAGCGCTGCGAAGACCCGGACCTGCCACTGCAAGTGCCACTGGGGCGTTCCGGCCGTGCCGAAAGCGGTCGCCAGTCGTTCTCGATCGATGCCGCCAACGAGTTCGACCCGCTGTTCGAAGACGTCTACGACTGGTGCGAGATCCAGGGCCTGGACCTGGACACGCTGATCCATGAAGACGGCCCGGCGCAGATGGAGATCAACTTCCGTCACGGCGACGCCTTGGACCTGGCCGACCAGATCACCGTGTTCAAGCGCACCATGCGTGAAGCTGCGCTCAAGCACAACGTGGCCGCCACCTTCATGGCCAAACCGATCACCGACGAGCCCGGCAGTGCCATGCACCTGCACCAGAGCGTGGTCGACATCGCCACCGGCAAGCCGATCTTCGCCAATGAAGACGGCAGCATGAGCCAGCTGTTCCTGCACCACATCGGTGGTTTGCAGAAGTACATCCCCAAGCTGCTGCCGATGTTCGCGCCCAACGTCAACTCGTTCCGCCGCTTCCTGCCGGACACCTCGGCACCGGTGAACGTCGAGTGGGGCGAAGAAAACCGCACCGCCGGCCTGCGCGTGCCCACCTCCAGCCCCGAAGCGATGCGCGTGGAAAACCGCCTGCCGGGCGCCGATGCCAACCCGTACCTGGCCATCGCCGCCAGCCTGCTGTGCGGCTATCTGGGCATGGTCGAGCGCATCGAGCCCAGCGCACCGGTGCAGGGCCGCGCCTACGAGCGGCGCAACCTGCGCCTGCCGATCACCATCGAAGACGCCCTGCAGCACATGGAAGACTGCGAGACCGTGCAGCAGTACCTGGGCAAGCAGTTCGTCCAGGGTTACGTGGCGGTCAAGCGCGCCGAGCATGAGAACTACAAGCGCGTTATCAGCTCGTGGGAGCGCGAATTCCTGATGCTGAGCGTGTAATCACCTTCCAGGGCATGCACTGGACCTGTAGGAGCAGCCCCAACACACTGAACGCCAAGAACAATACCAACGAGGTGTCCCCATGCGTCATCTGCAAGCCCTGATCCCCGCCGCATTCACCCTGCTGTTCGCCACCAACACCCAGGCCACTCCCTCGGTCAGCGTGTACAACTGGACCGACTACATCGGTGACACCACCGTGGCCGACTTCCAGGCCAGCAGCGGGATCAAAGTGGTCTATGACGTGTTCGACTCCAACGAGACCCTCGAAGGCAAGCTGCTGGCCGGGCGCACCGGCTATGACGTGGTAGTGCCATCCAATCACTTCCTCGCACGCCAGGCCCAGGCCGGCGCCTTCCTGCCGCTGGACCGCAGCAAGCTACCGAACTGGCAGCACCTGGACCCCAAGCTGCTCAAGCAGCTTGAACAGAACGACCCGGGCAACCAGTACGCCGTACCCTACCTCTGGGGTACCAACGGGATCGGCTACAACATCGACAAGGTCAAGGCGGCCCTTGGCGTCGACCACATCGATTCATGGGCAGTGCTGTTCGAGCCCGAGAACCTGAAAAAGCTCAAGCAGTGCGGCGTGGCGTTCATGGACTCGCCCGACGAACTGTTCCCAGCCGTGCTCAACTACCTGGGCATGGACCCGCGCAGCGAAAAACCGGCTGACTATGCCAAGGCGGAAGCCCGCCTGCTCGAACTGCGCCCCTATATCACCTACTTCCACTCCTCCAAGTACGTTTCCGACCTGGCCAATGGCGATGTCTGCGTGGCCTTCGGCTATTCCGGCGACGTGTTCCAGGCCGCCAACCGAGCCGTGGAGGCGAAAAACGGCGTGAAAGTCGCCTACAGCATCCCCAAGGAAGGCAGCAACCTGTGGTTCGACCTGCTGGCCATCCCCAAGGACGCCAACAACCCTGAACAGGCCTTGGCGTTCATCAACTACCTGCTCGACCCCAAGGTGATCGCCAAGGTCAGCGCCACGGTCGGCTATGCCAACGCCAACCCCGACGCCCAGGCCTACATGGACGCGTCGCTGGTAAACAACCCCGAGATCTACCCTCCCCAGGATGTGCTGGACAAGCTGTACATTTCCAGCACGCCAAGCCCGAAGATCATGCGCGTCATGACCCGCTCCTGGAGCAAGATCAAGTCCAACCGCTGAGTCGAGAGCGCCCATGTCATTCACTACTCAACACACCGCTTCGTACTATGCCGCGACGGCACGCGATGCGGCACCCTACCCCAGCCTGGACGGCGAACTGAGCGCCGATGTGTGCGTGGTCGGCGGAGGGCTGACCGGGGTCAATACCGCCCTGGAACTGGCCGAACGCGGGCTCTCGGTTGTGCTGCTTGAAGGCCGGCGAATCGGCTGGGGCGCCAGCGGCCGCAACGGCGGCCAGCTGATTCGCGGCATCGGCCATGACGTCAGCGGCTTTGCCCGGCATGTCGGCCAGGACGGCGTGCAGTACCTGAAACAGGCCGGCATCGATTCGGTAGCGCTGGTGGCCAGCCGCATCGCCCGGTACGGCATTGCCTGCGACCTGCGCTGGGGCTTCTGCGAACTGGCCAACACCCCTGCCCAGTTCGCCGCCTTCAAGGACGAACAGGACGACCTGGCCGCACTCGGTTATCGCCCCGAAACCCGCCTGGTCAGTGCCGACCAGCTGCATGAAATCGTCGCCAGCGACCAGTACGCCGGCGGCCTGGTGGACATGGGCTCGGGCCACCTGCACCCGCTTGACCTGGTCCAGGGCGAAGCCCGCGCCGCCCAAGGGCTGGGCGTACGCATCTTCGAGCAGAGCCCGGTGCTGCGCATCGAGCATGGCCCCCGCGTGACCCTGCACACGGCTCGTGGCAAGGTGCGGGCAGGCAGCTTGGTGCTGGGCTGTAACGCCCACCTCGATGAACTGGAACCACGCCTGAGCGGCAAGGTGCTGCCGGCCGGCAGCTACGTGGTGGCTACCGAGCCATTGCCCGAGTCACTGGCCAACAGCCTGATCCCGCAGAACATGGCGCTGTGCGACCAGAAAGTCGGCCTGGACTACTACCGCCTGACGGCAGACCGGCGCCTGCTGTTCGGCGGCGCCTGCCATTATTCCGGCCGCGACCCCAAGGACATCGCCGCCTACATGCGGCCCAAGGTGCTGAAGGTGTTCCCGCAGCTGGCCAACGTGCGTATCGACTACCAGTGGGGCGGCATGATCGGCATCACCGCCAACCGCTTCCCTCAGGTCGGGCGCCTAAGCCAGCACCCCAACGTTTACTACGCCCAGGGCTATTCCGGGCATGGGCTTAACGTGACGCACTGGACGGCGAAACTGCTGGCCGAAAGCATCGCCCTCGGCCACAGCCAGGGGCTGGACGTGTTCAGCGCCGTGCCACACCTGACCTTCCCCGGCGGCAAGGCATTACGCTCGCCGCTGCTGGCGCTGGGGATGTTGTGGTATCGATTGCGGGAGGTGCTGGGTTGACGTGGCAGCAGGCTTGCCTGCGAATCGGAAGTTAAAAGAAAATTTTCAAAAAATTCCGTAATTCACTGTTTTTAAAGGACTTTCAAAAAATCAGACAAAGGACTCAAAGAAGAACCTGTAACCCTTTGTTTTTAATGATATTCAGCAGCTTCAAAGCCGGTCCCGATGGGCGTGTCTCGCCCTGCTCCCATTTGCGCACTGTCGATGCGCTCGTGTGCAAATGCATCGCAAAGACCGGCTGGCTGAAGTTGAGTGCCTCGCGCAAACGGCGTATGTCCAGTGCGCTGAAATCTCGCACTGGTGCAGGGCATAGCGCTTCGTAATCCCGAAGCGTGACCTTGCCGATCGCTCCGGCCTCGTGCAGAGCGACAAGGTCCTCGCGTAACGATTCAATCAGTTTGCTGCTCACAACATACCTCCATCAGCACACCCGCCTGCAACGCCCGGCAGAGCGCTAGCGGTGATAAATCCAGAAAGACTTTGCCAGCGAATCGCAGCGCCTTCTGTTCCTCCAAGGTGATATTTGCCTTGTCACTTTTGGCAAAGCCATGCAGGAAAACACATCGATTGCCAATGCGGGCGAAGGGTTCGATAACCGCCGCGCTTTCCCGCACCATGCGCTGCCACGCGTTTTTTGAACAACTCACCACCCAGGCTCGCATCGACCAGGCCCCTGCACATCTCGTCCACTGCTTTACACAGCACTTCATCGCTGAGCCTGTGAGCGGCTTGCCAACGCGCGAAATCCTTGCGCTTGAAAATTTCCATCACCGGCCCCCAACCATACCCTTTACGGGCATAGTTTTCCAAGGGTGGCAGAAACTGAAAAGCCAGCGAGGTCCCAAGACACTGTAGGAATTTGCGCGCCTGGGAACATTACCGCAGCCAATTCCCATTACAGATTGAACCAGCCCACTGGCCAACTGTCGCGCACCTGCTAGCGTTGTTCTGGCCGACCTATCATGGATGCCTTTTCATCATGAAATCATTGCCCCGCATTACCCTGTTGTGCGCCGCACTGCTTACCATTGCCGCCTGCTCCAGCAATCGCGTGGACCCGAAGGACTACTCCGGCTTCCTCAAGGATTACAGCCGGCTGCAGGAAACCAAGAGCCCGTCGGGTGACCCGGTGATGCGCTGGATCGACCCCAAGATCAACGTCAACCAGTACAGCCAGGTGTTCATCGAGCCCAGCCAGTTCTACCCCAGGCCGCAGCCGACGGCAGTCATCTCGGCGCAGACGCTGCAGGAAATCACCCGCTACTTCAACGAAGCGCTGCGCCGTGAAATGGGCAGCGTGGTACCGCTGGCCAAGGGTCCCGGCCCGGGCGTGATCGTGGTGCGCCCGGCCATTACTGCGGTGTCCACCAGCAACGAGGGCCTCAAGCCCTATGAGGTCATCCCTATCGCGCTGATTTCAGCCGGTGTGAACACCGCCATGGGCGGCCGGGACCAGGAGGTTGATGTCGGCGTGGAGGCTGCGTTCCTCGATGGTGCCAGCCAGAAAGTGCTGGCCCAGGTCGTGCGCAAGGGCACGGGGCAGGAACTGGAGAACAAGACCACGCAACTGACCCTGAACGACGTCAAGCCGGTGCTGGATGGCTGGGCCAAGGACATGCGCGCGAGCTTCCTGGAAGCGAAGCAGAAAGCCCGCTGATACCGACCGGACACGGAACCTGTGGGAGCGGCCTTGTGTCGCGAAAGGGCCGCAGAGCGGTCCCGGGATCTCAGCTCAGGCGCATGAATGGGGCTGCTTCGCAGCCCTTTCGCGACACAAGGCCGCTCCCACAAGACCGCGCTGACCGTTGCGGTGACTCAGCATTCGACGAAGGCAACGGCCAGGCCACCGCGCGAAGTCTCCTTGTAGTTGGCATGCATGTCCGCCCCGGTATCACGCATGGTGCGGATCACCCGGTCGAGCGAGATGAAGTGCTCGCCATCCCCCCGCAACGCCATCTGCACCGCGTTGATCGCTTTCACCGCAGCAATCGCGTTGCGCTCGATGCACGGCACCTGCACCAGGCCACCCACCGGGTCGCAGGTCAGCCCAAGGTTGTGTTCCAGGGCAATCTCGGCGGCATTTTCCAATTGCGGCGGCGTAGCCCCCAGCACCTGGGCCAGGCCGGCAGCGGCCATCGAACAGGCCGAGCCCACCTCGCCCTGGCAACCAACCTCGGCCCCGGAAATCGACGCGTTCTTCTTGCACAGGATGCCGACCGCCGCTGCCGCCAGCAGGAAGTCCACCACGTCTGCGTCGCACGCGCCCGGGTTGAACTTCATGTAGTAGTGCAGCACCGCCGGGATGATGCCTGCCGCACCGTTGGTAGGCGCTGTGACCATGCGCCCGCCGGCGGCGTTCTCTTCATTCACCGCCAGGGCGAACAGGTTGACCCATTCCATGGCGCTGAGGGTGGAACCGATCACGTTGGGCTTGCCCAGCTCCTGCAGGCTGCGATGCAGCCGCGCGGCGCGGCGTTTGACGTGCAACCCGCCCGGCAGGATGCCTTCGTTGCGCAGGCCATTGTCGACGCACTCACGCATGGCGCCCCAGATTCGCAGCAGGCCCTCGCGCACCTCGGCCTCTGGGCGCCATGCACATTCGTTGGCCATCATCAGCTGCGCCACGCTCAAGCCATGGGTCTTGCACAAGGCCAGCAACTGCGCAGCACTGTCGAACTCGTACGGCAGCGCCACAGCATTCGCTTCGACTGCTGGCGCATCGATCTCGGCTTGCTCGACGATAAAGCCACCGCCCACCGAATAGTAGGTCTGGCGCAACAGGCTGCCCTGCCCGTCCATGGCTTCCAGGCTCATGGCATTGGGGTGGTACGGCAAGTTCTCGTCGAGCAGCAGCATGTCGCGGCTGTACTCGAACGCCAGCGGGTGGCTGCCATCGAGCATCAGGCAGTGCTCCTGCATCACCTGGCCAATGCGCGACTCGATGGTGGCCGGGTCGATACGGTCGGGCCATTGCCCCATGAGGCCAAGCAGGCAGGCGCGATCGGTGGCGTGACCAACCCCGGTGGCCGACAGCGAGCCGTACAACCGCACCTCGACACGGCTTGCCCGGGCCAGCAGCCCCTGTTCGCGCAGGGCCTGGGCAAAGGTAGCCGCCGCCCGCATCGGGCCGACGGTGTGGGAACTGGACGGCCCGATGCCGATTTTGAAAAGGTCGAAAACACTGATAGCCATGCTAATGCCTGACCGTACCCGGGTATGAAGCCGCAGCACGGTTATCTGGAAAAATTGAGCGGTATTGCGATTTTGCGCGATACTGCCGCGCTGGCTCATGGATGACCAACGAAACTTCCTAAGCAAGGCTTTAGTGGTACTAAACGATGCGACGTCAACTCAATGGCCAGACCTTCGTCTGGCTACACGTGTTCGCCTGTGCGGCCCGGCACTTGTCTTTCACCCGCTGTGCCGAAGAGCTGCACATCACTCCGGGCGCCGTCAGCCAACAGATGCGCCAGCTGGAGGAGCGCCTGGGCTATCGGCTGTTCCTGCGCCGGGCGCGCGGCGTGGAACTGAGCGCCGAAGGGCAACGCCTGGCGCAGACAGTGACCGAAGCCTACGGCAGCATCGAAGCCGAACTGGTGCGCCTGGACGCAGGGGAAATCCGCGGCACCTTGCGCCTGCGCTCGATCCCGTCGTTCCTGGCCAAATGGCTCACGCCTCGCCTGCCGCGCTTTCAACAACGCTACCCGGACATCGAACTGCGCCTGGTGGCCGAAGACAGTGCACAAGCGTTGACCCCGGGCGATTTCGACCTGGCCATCGACCTGAACGATGGCAGCTACCCCGGCATGCTCTCGACGCCGCTGCTGGACGAGCAGATCTTCCCCGTGTGCTCCCCCACCTTGCTGCGTGGGCGCCCACCACTGCACGGGCCGGCAGACCTTGCCCACTACCCGCTGCTGCACGACATCACGGCTTGGCGCGGCAGTTCGGAATATGCCGAATGGGAGTTCTACCTGGAGGGCATAGGCGCCGCCGGCCTGGATGTACGGCGCGGGCACACCTTCAATCGCAACCACCTCACCATCGAGGCGGCGATTGCCGGCATTGGCGTGGCGATTGCCCGGCGCACGCTGCTCAACGACGAACTGGAGCGCGGGGCGCTGATCGTGCCGTTCGGGGTGCCGATCGCCAATCACAAGCGCTATGTGGTGCATTACCCGCCGGGTGGGCTGAACCAGCCGGGGGCGCGGGCGGTGCATGACTGGCTGGTGGAGGAAGCGCGGGGGTTCAGGGAGCTGCACCCGCTGAACAAGGACTAGGCCAGCCAAGAGCGCTTGCACACTTTCATGGAATTACGAGTGACTCATTGAATTGGCAGGGCCCCTGTGGGAGCGGCCTTAGCCGCGAACACCGGCACAGCCGGTGCCATGCACCGTGTTGGATTCTTCGCGGGTAAACCCGCTCCGACAGGGTGCGCAGGGTGCATACGAAATTTGCTCCTTTACCGACAGTGCTGTGTCAGTAGGCCTGCTTGCCGGTAAAGGCGCTGAGTGTGCGCACCAGAATCACGAAATCCAGCCACAACGACCAGTTGTTGATGTACTCGATGTCCGAGTCCACCCGCTGGATCATCTGCTCGATATCCCTGGTCTCGCCCCTGAAACCGCGCACCTGCGCCAGGCCGGTCATGCCAGGCTTGATATTGTGGCGGGCAAAGTAATCGACGATGTCCTGCGAATACAACGTGTCATGTTGCAACGCATGCGGCCGCGGCCCGACCAGCGACATCTCCCCGGTCAGCACATTGAACAACTGCGGCAGTTCATCCAGGCTGGTGCGGCGAATGAAGGCGCCGACCCGGGTCAGCCGCGGGTCATTTCTCTGCGCCTGCCTCACCACGCCCTCTTCCGGCTGATGGACATGCATGCTCCTGAACTTCCAGATGCGAAATGCTTCGCCAGTCCAGCCGGTGCGTTCCTGGCGGAAGAACACCGGGCCGCGGCTATCGAGCTTGATGGCCAGCGCAATGGCCAGCAACACCGGCGATGCAAGCAACAGGATCAGCGCCGCCAATACCCTGTCCTCGAGGTTCTTGAGGAACAGGCTCATGCCCGTCAGCGGCGTTTCCGACAGGGTCAGTACGGGAATGCCGGCAATTTCCCGTACGCTGTGGTTGATCAGGCGCAACGAGAAAATATCCGGCACCCAGTTCACCGCAATGCACTTGTCGAGCAACTTGAGATACACATCGTTGATGACCTCGGAACCGCCCAGCGGGGTTACCAGATACACCGTGCGGATGCCGTGGCGAGCCACGATATCGTCGAGTTCGGCAACATGCCCGAGCACCGGCATGCGCTGCTTGCCTTCGGTGCTTTCGCGCCCTGGCTCATCGGCGCTGTCGATCAGCACGCACCCCAGCACACGCTCGCCGAACCAAGGGTTGTTGCTGATTTTCTGGTACAGGAAGTTGGCCAGGTCGCCGGCGCCGATGATCAGGGCGTTGTCCAGGCGCGCATGGGCGGTGAAGCGCTTCTGCAATTCACGCACGGCAAAGTGCAGGAACAACTGGGCGATGTAGCCAATGATGAACAACTGCACGACCAGCAGCCGCGAATAGGTTTCACTCTGTTTGGCCAGGAAGGCCATGACCACCAGGAAGCAAAAGGTTACCGACCAGGCCTTGAACAGCCGGAAAGCCTTGATGGAAAGGCCGACATTGGTACGGTAGATCGCATAGTGGTCGTAGATGACTGCCAGGGCGCCCACCAGCAACAGCAGCATGATCACGTAATCAGAGGTGATGTAGCCAAACTTGTCGTAGATCAGGTACCAGGCGATACCGGTGACTGCAATCCCATCTAGGCCGGCCTGAATGGCGTTACTTACGCTGCTTCTTCTCTGCAACAAGGAACGACTGCTTCTTGGCTCTAGAACCATTTCAGACCTCATCAATTTGCGTGCAGCAAGCGCCTTCCACAAACCAGCAAGACTTGACAACGGCTCATGCAAAGCCCGTGAAGCGAAATCCTGCAGCCCCGCCCCTTTGATCTCACTGTAGCAGCCACACGCCATCAGTGTGCGCGGATTCTGCCGCTCAAACGGGGTGCCTGGCCGCCCCTCCGTCACGTCGGTACAGCAAGGTACGCAGCAGGAACAACGGGTTACCCACCACATAGCGCATGAACAAACGCTTTGGCTCGCGCAACAGCCGATATAGCCATTCCCCGCCCAACCGCCGCAACCACACGGGCGCCCGGCTGACCTTGCCACCGAGGAAGTCCAGGATCGCGCCACCGCACACGATCAGGCAAGGCGCGCCAGTGGCCGCCAGCCTTGCCGCCACAACCTCCTGCCTGGGCATGCCCATGCCCAGCACGATCAGCTCCGGTTGTAGCTTGCTGGCCAGTTGCAGATAGGTATCGACGCTGGCAAAACCATCGTGGACCGACACCGGTACCACCCCGAACCTGGTTGCGCTGCGCTGCACGGCCTGGTCGAGGTAGGGTTGCCGGGTGCCCCAGAACGCGACCCGCCGCCCACGGTAGGCGGCCAGGAGCCGAGGAATGAAGTCGGTGCCATTCATGTTGAGGCCTGGTTCAAGCCCCAACCGGCGATACAGAATCGCCATGCCGGAACCGTCGCGCAGTAGCACGTCGGCCGCCGACAACGCCTGGTGGCAGGCGCCATCGCGAACCACCAGGTTCATTGCATGGGCATTGACGAAGCCCAGCACGGTCGGAGCCTGCGGGGCGGTGAGCCTGTCCAGCAGGCGCTGCGCGGCAGTGGCATCCGCCACCACCTCGAGCTTGCCGACAAGGGTGTTCCAGCGTTTCTGCCATTCAGCCATCAGTCTTCATCCCGTTTCGAACGTACCCATTCAACCTGGCGCTTGATCAGGAACCCCAGATACAAGGGGACCTTCCTTGCGGCGTAAAACGGCGCATACAGCAGCACGGAAAACGGAATCAGCTCGCGACAGAAGCGCGCCCAGGCCAGTGCAACGGCAAGACCGAGCAATGCCAACGCGCAAAGAGCGATCCAGGCAGGTGCCGCCAGCCCGAACAGCAGGTATGCCAGCCAGGACACCAGGTTGAGCCCGAGCAGGCTCAGTACCAGCAACGCCAGGGGCGGCACCAGCAGGTCCAGGGTCATGGCCAGCAAGCTGCCGTTACGCTGGTTGACTGCGGCCAGCGCACGCCTGGGCGCATCGGCCAGCATCAGGCTCAGGTGCCCATGCTCCCAGCGGGTGCGCTGGCTACCCAGGCCTTGCCGACTGGCAGGGAACCGGCTGCTTACCACGGCCTCGGGGCAGAACACTGGCGGCTTGCCCTGCTGGCAAAGGTCCAGGCCCAGCTTCACGTCCTCCACCAGGTGCCCGTTGGCCAGGTCGATCAAGGCCAGGTCACGCCAGCCGAACGCCATGCCGGCGCCCATCAACTGGCAAGGCAGGCCCAGGCGTGCCCAACCACGCGGGCGCACCAGGTTCTTGACCCGCCAGGCGAACTCGGCAACCTGCACTGTCAGCCCGGCCCCTGCCGGTGCGTGCATCAGGTACAGCGCCTGCACCGGGCGCGCGACCTCGTGGCAGCGCCGCGCCAGGCGCTCGATTGCCCCCTCGCCCACCTGGCAGTCGGCATCCACCACGATCACCACTTCGGGCGGCTGGCTGGCCAGGTGGCGCACGCCAAAGTCCAGTGCGTAGCCCTTGCCGCGCAACCGCGCATCGCGGCGCTCCACCACTTCGGCACCCGCCTCGCGCGCCAGTTGCGCGGTGTCGTCCGTGCAGTTGTCCGCCACCACCAGCAAGCGGTCGCCAGGGCGCAACTGCGGGGCAATGCTCGCCAGCGCGGCAGCAATCGTCGAAGCCTCGTCATGGGCTGGCACCAGCACTGCCACCTGCGGACGAGCGTTGTTGCCCAACGGCTGCGCGCGCGCAGGCAGGCAGGCCATCAGCACCTGCACCAACAGCAGCAGCACCGGCAACAGGGCGATGGCCGCCAGCATGCCCAACGTCCAAGCCAATACACTCATCATGCGGATGCCTTGAAATAGCTGGCCAGCCTGGCCGCTTCGGTATCGATGTCGTGCCGTTGCAGTACACGCTGGCGTGCCGCCTCGCCCATGCGCTGCAGCGTTTCGGCAGGTTGCGCCAGGCAGTCGGCCATGGCCGCCGCCAGTTCGTCCACGGCGCCGGCAGGGAACAACCAGCCGTTCTCGGCCGGCCGCACCAGCTCTGGAATGCCTGCCACATAGGTGGTCAGAACTGGCCGGCGCAAGGCCATGGCCTCCATGATGACTACTGGCAAACCTTCGGCAAAGCTGGGCAGCACCAGCGCACGCGCCGCAAGGATTTCCTCGCGCACCTGTCCGCTGCTGATCCAGCCGGTGATGCGCACCTGCTGCTGCAAGCCATGCCGTGCAATCAACGCCTCGATCTGCCCACGCATCTCGCCGTCGCCGGCCAGCACCAGCTCGAAGGTGATCGACCGCGCAGCCAGTAGCCGGGCGGCTTCGAGCAACAGCAACTGGCCTTTCTGCTCGCACAGGCGGCCGACGCACACCAGGCGTGGTGCCGTGGGCACGCTGACCGGCGCCACCTCATGGAAACTGCGCTCGAGGCCGCAATGCACCACCTTCACCTTGGCCCAGTGGTCGTGTGCGACCCAGCGAAACAACTGGCTGCGCCCGTACGAGCTGACCGCCGCAACAAATGCGGCACGCCGCACCTTCTCGCCCATGTGCAGGAACTGCGGCTTGTCGAACTCTTCCGGCCCGTGCACGGTAAAGCTGTAGGCTGGCCCGCCCAGCACGTTGGCCAGCATCACCACCTCTGTGGAGTTGGTACCGAAATGTGCGTGCACATGGTTTGCCTGGCCTGCCTGCAACCACTGCAGTACCTGGCAGGCCTCGGCCAGGTAGACCAGATGGTAGGGCCAGGCGCGGTCGGCCCGCAGACCAAGGCGCATGGCCAGCCACAGCGCCCGGAAGAACCGGCGCGGCTGTGCGCGCAACACTTGCCAGGCCGGCGCCAGCAAACCCTTGACGCCACGCTGCAGCACATAGCGGGTCCTGGTCCGTTCGCTCGCATCCTCGGCGTCCTGCAGCTCGGCGTCCCACCCGCGCAGGGCAATACGCTGCACCTCTACCCCCTGGCGCTCCAGCGCCAGGATCTCGCGGCGGATGAAACTGTGGCTTACCTTCGGGTACTGGTTTATGAAGTAGGCAATGCGCATAGGAATCCAGATCAAGACCCGCGTAGTGAACCTTCATGCCTGCCGCGGCAGGGCCGGCCGTTACTTCAGGCTGTCGACTATCGGCGGCCGGCGACCCGCCGATGCCACCTCGTCAGATGCATCCCCCTGTTCACCTTGTAGCCCAAGGTTGTGGCCGCTGCCTGGCAACATGGCTTGCAAGCGCGCGAAAACGTCGTCGAGCAATGCCTGGCGGCGGCGGTACATTGCCCGCTTTTTCGCCGGGATGTCCTGTTCCGCCCGCCGTGCCGCAGCCAGCGAAAGGGCGAAGAAGTCGGCATGGTTCGATGCGGTAGCACCGTGTTCAAGCCAGATCGCGTCATAGTTGGCCGCCAGGTCCTGGCCCTTGTCATTGCCAAAATACGCGTGCCGATGATGGCGGCAGGCATCACTGACGGCATACAGGTGCGTCACGCCCAGGGTCCTGGCCATGCACTTCAAGGCCTCGATCAGCAGGCTGCGTGGGCGCAGCCCTTCGAAATCCTTGGTCAGGTCGCGGTAGATGGCCAGTGAGGTTTCGCTGTCGATACCCTTGTGGATACCCTGCACGGCACCGATGAACAGGCACAGTTCGCCCTGGCTGCGGCACAGGCTGAACGCCAGGGATGCCACGCGCAGGTCGCCCTGGAACAGGTTCAATACCAACTCGCCTTCGCGCTTGAACCAGATCGGCCGGTCCAGTACCAGGCGGCAGCCCGGCGAATGGCTGGACAGCTCGCACAGCGTCAGGCTTTCGTCCCGCCCCAGCAGCAACAGCGCCGGAAACTGCCCGGCCAGCACTTCGAAGTGCGAAGCCAGCACCTCGAGGCGGTGCGGGGCTTCCCAGCATTTGCTGAGGTAAGGCCACTGCACGACACCGATGCAATCCACCCCCAGCCGCTGCAAACCTTGCGCGCCCAGCGTCGCCTTCATGCGATGCAGGAACGCATTCAGCTCGGGCCATTGCCTGGCAATCTGCAGCGTCAACTTGCGCTTGTTGTTCAGCGCCCGCAACGAGTAGCCCGGTTGCAAGGTAAACACGCTTTTCACGATCATGCCGAGCATCATGGGCCTCTTTCTCATGGAACTGCACATAACTCATTGAATTAGCAGGGCCCCTGTGAGAGCGGCTATAGCCGCGAACACCGGCGCAGCCGGTGCCATGCGCCGCGTTGGATTCTTCGCGGCTGAAGCCGCTCCCACAGGGTACGCGGACTGCTTGCCAACTCAGTTCTCTGCGCGACAGCACACCGCAAAGGGCTGGGTGATCTTTCACTTGTACTCGATCAACGTCGATTTGCCGGCCGCGATGCGGTGGCGCAAGAACTTCAGTTGCCCGAGCATTTCCGGGAACTTGCCCAATACCAGGAACACCGCCTGTAGCCAGTTCTCCCGCACCGACTTGCCACCACGGCGGGCCAGGCGTACGGCCTGCAGTGGGTAGACCAACAGCAGCAGCAGGCTCCAGCCCCCCAGCAACAGCCAGGCCAGCACGATCCCCATGGGGATGACCAGCCCCCACAGCCAGGCCCGGCGCGATTCGCGCAGCCAGTGCCGCTCGGGCGGCTGACCATGCAGGTAAGCCCCTTCGGCATAGGCGTGGCCAGCGCGCAGGCTACGCCGCCACCATTGGCTGAAACGGGTCATGGCGGCGTCGTGCAGGGTCATCTCGGCGTCCAGGCGCCAGACTTTCCAACCCTTTGCCCGCAGGCGCACGCACAGTTCGGGCTCTTCTCCAGCGATCAGCTCGGGGCGAAAGCCGCCGACGGCGGCAAAGGCATCGACCCTCATCAGAGCATCGCCACCACACGCCTTGGCCTCGCCGATGGGGGTGTCCCACTCCAGATCGCACAACAGGTTGTACACCGACCGCTGGGGGAAGCGCTCGCGTCGGCGGCCACACACCACTGCAACGTCGGGATGGTCGTCGAGAAACGCTTGCGCCGCGGCCAGCCAGCCGCCATCCACCTCGCAGTCGCCATCGACGAACTGCACCAGCTGCATGGACGGCAGCCGCCGCTGCAAGGAAAAAAAGCCTTCGTTGCGGGCGCGTGCGGCAGTGAACGGGGTGCCCATGTCCAGCGCCAGTACCTCTACCCCCAGGCTGCGGGCCAAGTGCGGTGAGCCATCGGTGGAGCCCGAGTCGACGTACATGACCTTGTCCGCCCCCTGCTGCAGCGAAAGCAGGCAACGCTGCAGGCGCTGGCCTTCGTTGCGGCCAATCACCACCACACCGACCCCGCTCGCCATGGGCCTCACTCGACAGGCGCCTTGGCGGCCGGCTGCCTGGCCTTGATGATGGCCGGCACCCCCACCGCCAGCGAATTGTCCGGCACATCCACCAGTACAACGGCATTGGCCCCGATGATCACGTCGTTGCCGATACGGATGCTACCCAGCACCTTGGCCCCGGTACCGATATCGACGTTGTTGCCGAACACCGGTGCTATCGGCTCGCTGACGTTCTTCAGGCCCACCACCACCCCATTGCGAATACGGCAGTCATCGCCAAAGCGGGCATAGCCGCTGATGACGATGCCGCCAAAGTGGTCGATGACGAAGTTGCGGCCGATCACCACTTCGCACGGCAGCTCCACACCCGTGATGATCTGCACGAACTTGAACAGGACCTTGTAGATGAGCGAAAACAGCTTGCGCAGCAATGCCGGGCGCACCCCGTAGCGCCAGCGGCCGAAGCGGTACACCAGCAGTACCCAGAAGCCCTGGGCGCCCCAGTCACCGCCATGGGCACGCAGGTCGGCACGTACATTCTCGAACATGGCTACACCTACCTTGTCGGTTGGCTGGCGTAACGGGTCTTGAACAGCAGAGACCAGGTCGCCCGGCAGTGACGCCAGCAGGCCTGTATCGCGCCCCGGCCGCGTCGTTTCAACAGCGCCTTCAGAGCCAGCACCAGGTCGCCCACGGTGACCAGCAGCATGTGCAGGGCAAGCCCCGCCAGCCCGTGATGCTTGCGAAAGTAAAGCAGCTCGCTTTCGATCTGGTATGACGAGATCTGCCGGCTGGCTGCCTCCAGTTCGGCCACCGATCGGGAGCTTTCTCCCCCGATGTGCACCACCGTGGTATGCGGGTAGAACACCACCTTCCAGCCTGCCGCCTTCACCCGCTTGCAGTGGTCGACCTCCTCGTAATAAAGAAAGTAACGCGGGTCGAACAGGCCTACCTGGTCGAGCACTTCGCGGCGCACCAGGTAGAAGCAGCCAGGCAGCCAGTCGCACTCGCGTACCGAAGCGTGGTCCCAGTTCATTTCGTCGACCATCTTCAAGCCGGGGAACAAGCGCCCCAGCCCGGTACGCCCGACGAACACGTTGAGCGGTGTGGGGAAGTAGCGGCAACTGGGCTGCAGGTCACCGTCGCGACCCTCCAGGCGCACCCCCAGCACTCCGCACTCCGGGTGGGTTTCCATGTAGTCGAGGGTTTTCTGCAGGGAATCGGCAGCGACGAAAGCGTCGGTGTTCAGCAGCAAGGCGTACTTGCCCTTCAGGTGCGCCAGCAGCTGGTTGTTGGCCCGGCCAAACCCCACGTTCTGCTTGTTGCTCAGCAGCAGCGCCTGCGGGCACACCTCGGCCATGCGCTGCAGCGAGTCATCGACCGAGGCGTTGTCCACCACCAGGTAACTGGCCAGCCGTTCGCTGTCGGCCCGGCGCAGCGCGTCGAACATCGGCTGCAGCAGCCCGGCCGTGTTGAAGTTGACCACCATAACGTCCACAGGTTTGCTAGCCATGGTTGCCATCCCCGAAGAAATACTGGCGCCTTTGCGCCATCAGCAGCGGCTCCAGCTGCGGGTCATAGGCGCCATTGCGCTGCTTGATCAGGTCGATCCACGGGTAAGCTTCGCAACGTGCCTCGACCCGTTTGATCAACGCCTCGGTGGTGCAGATGAACTCTGCGGGGTTGCCACCAAACACCGTGCCCGGCGGCACGTCCTTGGTCACTACGGCACCGGCGGCCACGATGGACTCAGGGCCGATGGTCACGCGCGGCATGACGATCGCACCATGGCCGATGAAGCAATTGTCCTTTATGTCGATGAAACCGACCGAATCCAGGTGCTTGCCGAAGCGATGTTCGATCAGCAGTACCACCCCGTCATGACCGATCAGCGTGCAGTCGGACAGGCCCACACTGTTGCCGATGCGAACCAGCGAGGGGTCCAGGAACCTGCAGCCTGTATTGACATAGAAGTTGCTGCCTACCGAGTGAAAGTTGCCCCAGCGCGTCAGGTAGGCCCCCCACTCAAGCCCGGAAGGTTTGCAAAACTTCCGGTAAAACGCACTTCCTCGCCCCGTTGCGTGGACATAGTGCATCACTGCCTTGCGTATCCATCCTTTCATGCTGCCCGCCTCGCAATCAAAGCAATCTGGACTGTTCCTGAGGCGCATCCGGTCTCGTTCTTGTGGGTGCTGACCGCAGCGCACTCAACCCATGTACAACCTGCATCACGCCACGGCGTGCCTGGCCGAACTCATCCTGGCATCGAGGTGGTCGGCCAGGCGTAACGCAAACTGCAGCAGCGGCATGGTCGGGTTGGAAGCGCCACCCGTGGCAAAGATGCTGCTGCCGGCGACGTAAAGGTTCTCGGTGCCGAACACCTTGCAGTTGCTGTCGACAACACCGAATTGCGCCGACGATGCCATGCGCGTGGTCCCCATGTGGTGGGCATGCGGCGACAACTTCAGCGGTATCGAAGTGTCATGAACGAAATCGTTGAGCTTGACGAAGCCCAGGTTCATGTCAGCCCACTGCTTGGCCAATTCGCTACCAATGCACTTGATGGTGTGGCGGTCATCTGCGGTCAGTGCCCAATTGACATTGACCTTGGCCACGCCCAGTGCGTCCTTCTCATCCAGCAGCGAAATGCGGCTGTGCAGGTTGGGGAACTGCTCGATCATGGTGCTGATCACGCCGTCACCGGGGCAACTGAAGCTGGCCACGAAGGCGATCTTGCTGGCAACGCCCATGTCACAGGCCAGGTTCTCCAGAAAATGCTTGACCTCGGCAGTACGACCATAGGTTTGCACATCGGCCAGCAAGGCGGCCCGGACATTGCCTTTACCTGCCTTGTATTCTTCAACGAAGGCATCGGTGGTGTAGTACTCGCGCGGCTCAGCGGCCAGCCCCGACTTGAGGATGAAGGTGCCAAGGTCAATGTTCAGGTGCTCCATGAAGCACCCGCCGACCAGCCCGTCCTTGCTCACGACCCCGGCTGCCACCAAGGACTCACTGTTGAGCAGTTGCCGGGCATTCTCGATGGCGCCAGTGGCCAGTATGAAGTTGCTCGCCACCAGGCGCTGGCGATTGCATGCGTAATCGGACAGGACGACTGCGGCCAGATGGCCGGAAGCCTGGTCAAATTCCAGGTTCACGCAATTGCAGTTGATGAAGACATCCAGGCCTTCGGTCTGCTCGAGGGCCGTAGCGTATTTCTGCGCAAAACGGGTTGGCGGACTGAGCAGAAAGCGGTCCGGCTCGAAGTCCCCCCCATCCAGGCCACTGTTCAACGCGTGAAAATCCGACCCGGGCGGCAGGTCGACGATGTCCATCGCAGCTGGCAGGTAGCCTGCAATCTCCGAATAGGGAATAGGCCAGCCAGGCAAGTCACCAGGGGGGGGAATGGAGAAGTCCGAGGGGCTGAACGGCCGGCAACGGCCTGCCCAATGGTTGGAGGTCCCGCCCAGGTAACGCAAGCGCGCTTCCTTGGCATACAGCTCCAGGCCGGTGGATGCACAGGCGTACAAGGCTTGCGAGTTCGTCGAGAACTCACGCCCGCCGCCTTCGGCAAGCAGTACGCTCCAGCCGGCGGCGGCCAGGCGCAAGCCCAGGGTGATGCCTGCCGGGCCGGCGCCGATGATGCAGACATCATAGCTGTCGCGCAGCGCCTTCTGCTGCTGATAGTCCTTGATCATGCGTGGTCGTTCCGGAAGTAACGGGACGGCAATACCCAGCCGTTGATTACCACGAATCCGGCTTTGTCAGCGGGCTGGCTGGCAACGGTAGCCGTTGCTCCGAACAGCGCACCACCAACGCCCAGCAAGACACAACTCTGGAGAAAGCCTCTACGACCCACTTGCTCAGTACAGAAAGTAAGCTTCCCCATGATCCCGTGACCTGTATCTTAGTTTTCACCCGGCAAGCCGCGTTACAGCCAGTTGAAAAAGGCTGTCAGCAGCGCCCCGCAAAGCGCCCCGACCGCGAGCATCGGCAGCACCACCAGCTCACGGTTGAGGCTGAAGATATCCAGCTTGCAATTCACGTACACGATCAGCACCAGAGTTGGCATGGTATGCAAGGCAACCCCCCAGATCGCCCACTCCACCCCGCCGATCGCCAGCAACAGCGGCAGCAGCCCCCACAACGAAACCAGGCGAATGATGTTGTCCATGGCCTGGTACTTGGTCAGGCCCAGGGCAATCCATACCTGATGAGCCAAGGTATAGCGCAACATGAAGAACGACAGCGAAAGAATCGCCAGCATCGGGCCGGCTTCACGGTAACGGTCGTCGTACATCCAGCCGATCAGCAGCGGGCTGGCGGTCAGGAAACCGCCACAAATGAACAGCACCAGCAGGTCGACCAGCAGACGGAAGCGGTGATACAGGGCCTTCAGGCGCTCCTTGTCGTCGGCCCGGGCCGCTTCGCTGAAGGCGGGCAGCGCCACGGCCCCGAAAATTTTCATCAGTGCGGTCTGCACGGCGCCGAGGATCAGCACGGCGATCGAATACACCCCCAGTTGGGCCGCCGTCATGCTGGCGCCAAACCACAAGCGGTCGCCGTACATGGCCAGCACACCGACCATCGACGACAGCAGGATCCAGCGGCCGAACACGATCAGTTCGGTCAGCGCGCTGCGGTCCCACTGCAGACGGTTGCCTTGCCCCTCCAGGGCGGTATGGCCCAGCAGGGTCCAGGCCAGGGCCGACACCAGGCCGGCAATCACCAGCGCCCAGACCGAATGCGTCAGGTAGCCCAACACCAGCATCACTACCAGGCCGACCACCTGCGAGGCCAGGTCGACCAGCACCACGCGCTTCTGCTGGAAAGTGCGTACCGCCACATCTATCTTGGTGGACTGGAAACCCCAGATCACCGCCGACAGTCCGGTCGCCGCCAGCACCAACGGCAACACCGGTGCGGCATAGGTGGAGCCCGCCGGCCACAGCTCGGCCAGCTGGGCAATCCAGGCGCCCAGGGCCAGCAGCAACGTCAGGGCAAACAGCACGAAGCCACGGATGATCTGCACGGTCCATGCGGTATCGAGAAAATGCGGGTCGTCACCGCGATGGCTTTGGATGATGTTCTGGCGCAGACCGACATCGGACAGTAGATGCAGAAGTACCGAAACGGTGGTGGCGATGACCATCACCCCGAACATTTCCGGCAGCAGCAAACGGGCCATGATCAGGTTGCCGCCAAGGCGCATCACCTGTGACGCCACTTGCGAAACCAGGTTCCACGACCCAGCCCTCAGGGCCCGCTTGCGCAGGCTCGCGGTGGCAGACACATCAATCGACGGCATGACGTCAATCTCTGACTGATTGGCTAAAAGGTCACTATAGTTTCAATCAGCCACGATGCTAGCCGTTGCCCACCGACGCAAAGGTGCACATAGCCAATGCCTGAACATTTTCGTGCGTTGATCGTCATCCTGTTTCTGGCGAGCGTGGTCTTCCTGCTGGCGCGGCGGCCTGCCACCGACCTGGTCCCGCTGAGCGACTTCAAGCGCCGGCGCAACCTGTGGTTCCTGCTTACCCTGCTGGCCTTCTTCTCGCACAGCTTCTGGCTTTACCTGGGTGCTGGCGCCGTCATCCTGTACATCGCCGGGCGCCGCGAACATAACCCCATGGCGCTGTTCTACATGCTGCTGTTCCTGGTCCCGCCGGCTTCGGTGCAGGTGCCCGGGTTTGGCGTGGTCAATTACCTGGTCGATCTCAACCATATCCGCCTGCTGACCCTGTGCGTGCTGCTGCCGGCGGCACTGGCTCTGCGCCGACAAGGCGACAACCTGCGCTTCGGCCGCACCTGGCCCGACAGGTTGTTGGCGGCCGGCCTGCTGCTGATGAGTGTGCTGTACCTGCGCGAAACCACCCTGACCGACACCCTGCGCCAGACGCTGTATCTGTATGTCGACGTGTTCCTGCCGTATTACGTGGCCAGCCGTGGCCTGCGCCAGATCAGCGACTTCAAGGACACCCTGCTGGCCTTCGTGCTTGCCTCCTTCGTCCTGGCCCTGATCGGTGTGGCCGAGTACGTGCGCCACTGGCTGCTGTACAGCGCTCTGGTCGACGCCATGGGCGTGCCATGGAGCATGTCCGGCTACCTGAGCCGTGGCGGATCGCTGCGCGCCAGCGTCACCACCGGGCAGGCGATCGCCCTGGGCTATGTGATGAGCGTGGCCATAGGCCTGTTCCTGTTCGTTCAAGGTTACGTGCGCCGTCCCCTGCAGCGTGCGCTGGGCGCGCTGCTGCTGGCCGCCGGGCTGTTCGCACCACTGTCCCGTGGCCCGTGGATCGGCGCCGTGGTCATCGTGGTGGTGTTCATCGCCCTGGGCAAAGGTGCGGTCAGGCGCCTGGCGCTGCTCGCTGCGGCCGGCATGCTGGCCCTGCCCTTGCTGACCATCGTGCCCGGTGGCGACAAGGTACTGGACATGCTGCCGTTCATTGGCAGCCTCGAGAAAGAGAACATCACCTACCGCGAACGGCTGATGGACAACTCGTGGATCGTCATCCAGCGCAACCCGCTGTTCGGCTCGTTCGACTTCCGCAACACCCCGGAAATGCAATCGATGATCCAGGGTGAAGGCATCATCGACATCGTCAACACCTACATCAACCTGGCGCTGCGGGTCGGGCTGGTCGGGCTTGGCCTGTTCGTGGCGTTCTTCGCCACCGTACTACACGGTATCCGCAAGGCCATGCGCAGTTTCCCCGACAAGGACGACGAACAACGCCAACTCGGCCGGACATTGCTGGCGACACTGATCGGCATCCTGGTGATCATCTTCACCGTCAGCAGCATCACCTTCATCCCGGTGGTGTACTGGACTGTCGCCGGGCTGGGCGTGGCCTACATCCAGATGGTCAGCAGGCTGCACAACAGCCAGGCCATCGCGCTGGCCGACCCCGGCCTTCAACCAAGGTGACGCTCATGAGCCTGCTCCCCCTACGCAACCGGGGTTTTCAAACCCTGCTGCGGGTTTCGGCCATTGCCGGCCTGGCCTTGCTACCGCTCACCGGCTGGGCATCAGCGTGGCAAGCCAGTGTCGATGAACAGAACGGCCTGCCCACGGTGACCCGCGGCGGTGGGCCGGTGATGAAAGCCAAGTTCGACTTCTGGGCGGCCAACTGGAGCTGGACCGGTTTTGCCACGACGTTCAAGGTAGTTGGCCCCTACCACTACGTGCTGCAGGGCAAGAACAAGGAACTGGACTTCGACCTTGCGGCGGATATCCGCAAGGAGCAGGCGCAAACCTTGAGCTGGGCCTTCGACCTCGACGCCCATAGCCGCCAGGCCGGAGTAATGGGCGGCGGCATGGTGTTCCAGTTCGACCCAGCGCAAATAGCCGGAGAGATGGGCACCCCGCAGCTGCTGCCCGGCAACCGTGGCTGGTCATGGGGCAAGGCTGACCAGGGGCGGCGCATCGAAATGCGCTTCGACCCACCACTGGCCAAGGTGTATTTCGAGCGCGGCAACCCGTCCGAACTGCGTGCGTTCATCTACAGCGACCCGATCAACGCCGGTCGGCAGCAGATCAAGGCGATGTTGAACATTACCGGCGACATCGAGCTGGGGCCCACGCCCAGCGAACGCTTCGGCCTGGCCGACCCAACCGCTTGGCCCGACGACCAACTGGACTGGCGCACCTCGCCAGTAGACCTGTCATTCCTCAATGCCACGGAAAAGCCTGCCGGCAAGCACGGCTTCGTCAAGGCTGTCGGCGAGCAGCTGATGTTCGAAAACAACACCCCGGTGCGCTTCTGGGGCACCAACCTGTCCGCCTATTCGCTGTTCAAGAGCCCCGACGAAGAAATCCGCCAACAGGCCAAGCGCCTGTCGGCACTGGGTTTCAACCTGGTGCGCCTGCATCACCACGATTCGCCCTGGGTCAGCCCGAACGTGTTTGGCGACGGCACGTTGGTGCGCGATACCCAGCAGCTCAGTGCCGAATCGCTGCGCAAGCTCGACCTGTGGATCACGACGCTCAAGGACGAGGGTATCTATATCTGGCTGGACCTGCACGTGCAGCGGGCACTCACCGCCAATGACAACATCGATGATTTCAAGGAACTGGCCAAGGGCGAGGACCACATCGACCTGAAAGGTTACGCGTATGTGAACCGCAGTATCCAACAGGCGATGAAGCGCTTTGCCGAACAGTACCTGACCCATGTGAACGAATACACCGGCGTGGCCTACAAGGACGACCCGGCCATCGCCGCCATACTGCTCACCAATGAGAACGACCTCACCCAGCACTATGGTAATGCCCTGATGCCGAACAAGGACGTACCGCACCACAGCGACCGCTACATGGAAGCGGCCAAAGCTTTCGCCAAACAGTACGACCTGCCCACCGACCTCACCTGGCGCGCCTGGGAGCATGGCCCTTCGAAGCTGTTTCTCAACGACCTGGAACAGCGCTTCAACGCCGACATGATCGCCCACCTGCGCGGCCTCGGCGTGAAAGTGCCGATCGCCACCACCAGCACCTGGGGCGGCAATGGCCTGAGCGCACTGCCGGCACTGACTGCAGGCGATGTCATCGATGCCCATGCCTACGGTGCCAACGGGCAGCTGGAGAAGAACCCGTTGACCAGCGACGGCATGATCGACTGGCTCGCCGCCGCGCAGGTAGTCGGCAAACCACTGACCGTCACTGAGTGGAACGCCGAACCCTTCCCGCTGCCCGACCGCCACTCGCTGCCGCTTTACGTGGCCGGTAACGCTGCCCACCAAGGCTGGGATGCCATGCTTCAATACGCCTACAGCCAGCAGGCTTTCAACCCTGGCTGGCGCACGGCGGACAACTGGCACGCCTACAACGACCCGGCGATGATCGCCACCCTGCCCGCTGCCGCCCTGCTCTATCGCCGTGCGGACGTGAAGCCGGCCACTACCCGCTATGTGTTCGCGCCGACGCCCGCCACCCTGTACAACCAGGAGATCACCCCGCGCAATTCACCGCTGCTGCGCACGGCCATGGAAAAGGGCCAACTGCAGATCGCCCTGCCACAGACGCCGGAGTTGCCCTGGCTGAAACCCGCCGCCATCCCTGCCGGTGCGCAGGTACTGCACGACCCCGGGCAGTCACTGCTGCCAGCCGACGCCACAGAAGCGCTGAGCGACACGGGCGAGCTCAAGCGCAACTGGCAACAGGGCATCTATACCATCGACACACCGCTGACCCAGGCCGCCACCGGGTGGCTGGGAGGTCGTTCGATCAGCCTGGGCGCCATTCAGGTGCAAGCACGAACGCCGTACGCCAGCGTCGTGGTGCAAAGCCTGGACGGCAACCCCCTGGACCAGTCGCACGAACTGCTGCTGTCGCTGGGTACCCGTGCCGTGCCCAAGGGCGATTACAAGACACCCTTCAACGTCGAGCCGTTTACCGGCACCTTGCGCATCAAGGCACCTGCTGGCCTGAAGCTGTTCGCACGGGATGCGCAGGCACAGTTGAAACCGTTGCCGATGGCTTACCAGGATGGGCACTACAGCATCACGTTCGACGGCAAGTACATGTCCAACTGGCTGTTCTTGAAATAGGGCATATGGCCATCTACCCTCACCACAGACCTGTAGCTGAAAAGCGCGGCTGTACAACAGCAGAGTCCGGGAGGCATGGATGAAGTTTCTGGTTGTCGGTGGCGCAGGCTACATTGGCTCGCACATGGTCAAGCACTTGCTCGTTGCGGGCCATGAGGTGGTGGTGGCGGACCTGGTCTCGCCCGGCCCCGGCATCCAGTGGGCAAAACTGGATATCGCCGACGAACCCGCCCTGGATGTGCTGTTCGGGGTTTGCCGTTTCGATGCCGTGTTTCACTTTGCCTCGTTCATCCAGGTGGGCGAGTCGGTCAGCGTGCCAGGCAAGTATTACCAGAACAATGTCGCGGCCACCCTTTCCCTCCTGCAGGCCATGGTGAATGCCGGTATCAGGCACCTGGTGTTTTCTTCCAGCGCGGCCGTTTACGGCAACCCGCAGTACGTACCGATCGACGAAGCGCATGCCAAGGGGCCGATCAACCCGTACGGGCTGAGCAAATGGATGGTCGAGCAGATTCTCGAGGACTTCGACCGGGCTTACGGCTTGAAGTCGGTATGCCTGCGTTACTTCAACGCAGCGGGTGCAGACCCCGAAGGCCAGCTGGGAGAGCGCCATGACCCGGAAACCCACCTGATCCCGTTGATCCTGCAGGCCGCTTCGGGCCGTCGTGATGCGGTAACGGTATTTGGCCGCGACTACGACACGCCGGATGGTACCTGCATACGCGACTATGTGCATGTGGCCGACCTGGCGGCGGCTCATGCGCTGGCAGTGGATTACCTGCTGTCGGGTGGCGAGCGAACCGCGCTCAACCTGGGCAATGGGCTAGGTTTTTCGGTGCAGCAGGTGATCGATACGGCGCGGGCGGTGACCGGCCGGCAGATCCGCACCCTCGATGCCGCCCGCCGCCCCGGCGACCCGCCCCGGTTGGTGGCGGATGCTGGCAAGGCCATGCGCATGCTGGGCTGGCGGCCGGAGTTTGCCACGCTGGAATCGATTGTGCGGCACGCATGGCAGTGGGAGTTGCAGTACCCCTGGGCTCATCGCCAAAGCTGAGATCATGGGGCTCGCTACCCAGCTGAAGGAATGCGCCATACCCTGTGGGAGCGGGCGCGCCCGTGAACACCGGCGCAGCCGGTGCCATCCACCGCGTCGCCTGCTCTTACAGGTGCCAATCAGCCGGCCCTTCCAGCATTCAGAGAAATACCTGCCGGATCCGCTTCTTGTCGATCTTGCCAACGCTGGTCTTGGGGATCTCCTCCACGCAACGCAGCTGCCGCGGTATCGCCCATTTGTTCAGCTGCCCGCTGTCGACAAACGGCTGCAGGTGTCCGGCCAATCCCGCCTGGTCGAACTGCATGCCGTCGCAACAAACTACCAAGGCCAACGGTTGCTCACCCCACTGCGGGTCCGGAATACCGATCACCGCCACCGATGCGACAGCCGGATGCTGGCTGATCAGGTTTTCCAGCGCCACCGAACTGACCCACTCGCCTCCGGTCTTGATCACGTCCTTGATCCGGTCACGAATACGCACCACACCCGCCGGGTCGATGCAGGCCAGGTCGCCGGTATGCATCCAGCCCCCCAGCCACAACGCGGCACCCTGCTCCGGCTCATGCAGGTAGCCCTGGGTCAACCACGGTGCACGCACCACGATTTCACCCAGGCTTTCGCCATCGCGGGGCACATCATTGCCTTCAACATCGACGATGCGCAGGTCCACTAAAGCAATCGGCACGCCAGCATCGATACGCAGCGGCAGTTGTTGCGCCATGGGCAGTGCCAGCAGGTCGGCGCTCAGGTGGGTGATGCTGAGCAACGGGCAGCTTTCCGACATGCCGTAGCCACAATGCACGCTGATACCGCGCTCGCTGGCACGCTGCGCAAGGCCCAGGGTCAGGGCGCTGCCGCCCAGCAGCATCTTCCAGCCGCTCAGGTCGGCGCGGCGTCCTTCCTCGCTGTCGAGCATCATCTGCAGCACCGTGGGCACGCAATGGGAGAACGTCACGCCTTCGTCGCGGTACAGGCGCACCAGGCGGTTGGGCTCGTAGCGCCCGGGGTAGACCTGCTTGATGCCCAGCGCCGTAGCCACATAGGGCACGCCCCAGGCATGCACGTGGAACATCGGCGTGATGGGCATGTACACGTCGCCGCTGCGCAGCAGCGGCACCTCGCCGCACGCAGCCAGGGTGCCCTGCTCGACCAGGGTATGCAGCACCAGTTGCCGGTGGCTGAAGTACACGCCCTTGGGGTTGCCGGTGGTTCCGCTGGTGTAGAACAGCGTGGCCAGCGAGTGCTCGTCGAAATCCGCGAAGTCGAACTGCGGCTCGGCAGCCGACAGCAGCGCTTCGTACTCACCCAGCAACGGCACATCTTGCGCTGTGGGGTCGCCTTCGCCGAGGCGGATGAAACCCTCGACCGTCGGCAAATCATCGCGCAATTGCGCCATCAATGGCAGGAAGTCGTCATGCACCAGTACCAGCCGGTCATCGGCATGCTTCATGGTGTAGCGCACCTGCTCGGTGGAAAGGCGGATGTTCACCGTGTGCAGCACCGCACCCAGCATCGGCACGGCAAAGAAGCACTCCAGCGCCCGGTGGCTGTCCCAGTCGAGCAAGGCAACGGTGTCGCCAGGCTTGACCCCGGCGGCGGTCAGCACATTGGCCAGGCGCTGAATGCGTTCGAGCAGCGTGGTGTAGGTGTAGCGCAGCTTGTCGGCGTAGACGATTTCCTGGTTCGGCTGGTAGCGCACGCCCGACAGCAGCAGGCGCTTGATCAGCAGCGGATAGGCGTAGGCCTGCTCGGCCGCGGGCATGATGCGAGTGGTGATCATGTCGGCGGCCCTCACAGTTGCCCGGCCTCGAGCAGGTACAGGCAGTCGCTACCGGCCCTCACACTGGCGCTCAGCGAATGAATGCGTGGCAGCAGGCGGGCAAAGTAGAACCGCGCGGTGCCCAGCTTGCCAAGGTGGAACGGCTCGGGGGCCGCATGACACTGGCATACCACGGCCATGCGTGCCCACAGGTAGGCGTAGAAGGTGTAGCCAAACACCTGCAGGTACTCCACCGCTGCCGCGCCAAGCTCGCGCGGGTTGCTCTGGGCGCGGTCGAGCAACCAGGCGGTGAGCTCGTCGAGGTTGCGCACGGCAGCCAGCAGCGGCGCACCGAACTCGGCGCACGCCGCAGGCAGCATCTTGGCAAAGGCGGTAATTTCCTCGGACACGCTGCGATAGGCCTGGCCGCCATCGGCAAACAGTTTGCGCCCCACCAGGTCGAGGGCCTGGATGCCGTTGGTGCCCTCGTAGATCTGGGTGATGCGGCAGTCGCGGATCAACTGCTCCTGACCCCACTCGCGGATATAGCCATGACCGCCCAGCACCTGCTGGCCGTGCACGGTGGTTTCCAGCCCCATGTCGGTAAGGAAGGCCTTGGCCACCGGTGTGAGCAACGCCACCTTGGCCTCGGCCTGGGCGCGTGCGACCGGGGCCTCGCTGTACTTGGCCAGGTCCAGCTGCAGTGCCACATAGGTGGAGAATGCCCGCCCGCCTTCGTTCAGCGCTTTCATGGTCAGCAGCATGCGCCGCACGTCCGGGTGGACGATGATCGGGTCAGCGGCTTGCCCCGGCGCTTCGGCGCCGGTCGGCGCACGCCCCTGCTGGCGATCACGGGCATAGGCGATGGCACCCTGGTAGGAGCGTTCGCCCAGGGCCAGGCCCTGGATACCTACGCCCAGGCGCTCGTAGTTCATCATGGTGAACATCGCGTTGAGGCCCTTGTTCGGCTCGCCGATCAGGTAGCCGATTGCACCGTCGAAGTTCATCACACAGGTGGCCGAGGCCTTGATGCCCATCTTGTGCTCGATCGACCCGCAACTCACCGCGTTGGCCTCGCCCAGCACGCCGTCGGCGTCAACCAGCACCTTGGGCACCAGGAACAGCGAGATGCCCTTGGGCCCGGCTGGCGCATCCGGCAGCCGCGCCAGCACCAGGTGGATGATGTTCTCGGTCAGGTCCTGCTCACCGCCTGTGATGAAGATCTTGGTCCCGCTGATGCCGTAGCTGCCATCGGCAACCGGCTCGGCGCGGGTGCGAATCAGGCCCAGGTCAGTGCCAGCGTGCGGCTCGGTCAGGCACATCGAACCGGCCCAGCGCCCTTGGTACATGGGCGGCAGGTACAACGCCTTCAACGACTCACTGGCATGGTTGAGCAGCGCCAGGCAGGCCCCGGCGGTCAGCATCGGGTACAGGCCGAACGACAGGTTGGCGGCATTGAGCATTTCTTCGAGCTGGGCGCCGATCACTTTCGGCATGCCCATCCCCCCATATTCCGGGGCACCAGCCACACCCACCCAGCCATCTGCGGCGAATGCCCGGTAGGCATCGGCGAAGCCATCGGGGGTACGTACCTGGCCCGCCTCCCAGCGGCAACCCTGCTCGTCACCACTGCGGTTGAGTGGCGCCACCACCTCGGCAATCAGCCGGCCGGCCTGTTCGAGCACGGCCCGGGCAGTATCCCCATCGACCTGCTCGGCCAGCGCGGGCGTTTGCGCCCACCAGGCCGGGATGTCGAACACTTCGTTGAACAGAAAATCCATGTCGCGCAGTGGCGGAAGGTAATCAGACATGAGGCGAACACTCGGTTTCTTGGGTTTGCGGAAGCGACGTGGCCTGGGCCTCGGCAGGTGCCGGGGCGGCCTGGCCACGCAGGAGGAAATGCGACAGCGCAGGGATCAACACCAGCGCGCCGAGCATGTTCCACAGAAACATGAAGGTCAGCAGCAGGCCCATGTCGGCCTGGAACTTGATCGGCGACCACGCCCAGCCGACCACGCCGGCTGCCAGGGTGATGCCGACAAGCCCGACCACCCGGCCGGTGAAGGCCACGGCTTTCTGGTAGGCCTGGGCCAGGCTCAGCCCGGCGCGTTGGTAGTGCAGTTGCACGCTGAGCAGGTACAGCGCGTAGTCCACGCCGATGCCTACGCCCAGTGCGATCACCGGCAAGGTGGCGACCTTGACGCCAATGCCCATGGCTACCATCAACGCCTCGCACAGTACCGAGGTGAGCATCAACGGCAGGATCGCCACCAGCGTGGCGCGCCAGCTACGGAAGGTGAACAGGCAGAACAGCGTGACTGCCAGGTACACCAGCAACAGCATGCGGTGGTTGGCCTCGCTGACTACCACATTGGTGGCGGCCTCGATACCGGCGCTGCCGGCGGCCAGCAGGAACTGCTGTTCGGTGCTGCTGTTGGCCTGGGCAAAACGCTCTGCCACGGCGGCCACCTGGGCCAGGGTGTCGGCGCGATGGTCCTTTAGGTAGGCGATTACCGGCATCAGCGAGCAATCGTTGTTGAACAACTCAGGGGCGTTGACCGATGCCTGCTGGGCGGCGTAGTTGAGCACGTCCTGGTTGCGCTGCAGGCTGTTCAGGCGCGGGTTGCCTTCGTAGGTGCCGGCGGTGATCTGGCGCACGGCATTGGCCAGCGACACGGTGGTCTGCACACCCGGCAATTGCTGCAGCTCCCAGGCCAGGCGGTCGGCAAGCACCAGTGTCTGGTATTGCAGGCACCCTTCCGGAGCGGTCTTGACCATCACCGCGAAGGTATCGCTGGACAGCGCGTAGTGCTGGGTGATGTAGGCATTGTCGAGGTTATAGCGGGAGTCGGCGCGCAACTCGGGGGCACCGCTGTCGAGGTCGCCGATTTTCAGTTGCAGGCTGCCCCAGATACCGAAGGCGCCCAGGGCCAGCGCCACCAGCAGTGCGACGCTGGCCCATTTGCGTTCGGTGAAGTGGTCGAGCAGGTCCCACAGGTTGATTGGGGCTGCGTTGCAGCCCTTCGCGGGCATGCCCGCTCCCACAGGTATCGCGCCGTCCCCGTGGGAGCGGGCGTGCCCGCGAAGGCCCCAGCGCGCATCGATAGCCAGGGCTCGTTCAGCGGCCCTGCGGCCCACGCCAACATAAGACAGCGCCACCGGCATCAGCAGCAGCGAGGTGAAGATCAGCACCGCCACGCCGATGCTGGCGGTGATCGCCAGGTCCTGAATCACCGGTATGTCGATCAGCATCAGCACGGCAAAGCCCACCGCATCGGCCAGCAATGCAGTCACCCCGGCCACGAACAGGCGGCGGAAGGTATAGCGCGCTGCCACCTGACGGTGGGTGCCACGGCCGATGTCCTGAAGGATGCCGTTCATCTTCTGCGCCGCGTGGGATACGCCGATGGCAAAGATCAGGAATGGCACCAGGATCGAATACGGGTCGATGGCGTAGCCCAGCCAGGCCACGATGCCCAGCTGCCACACCACTGCGGTCAGTGAACACAGCACCACCAGCAGGGTGCTGCGCAGGCAACGGGTGTAGCAGTAGATGATCAGCAGGCTGGTCAGCACCGCCAGGGCGAAGAACGCCATCACCTGGATCAGCCCGTCGATCAGGTCGCCCATCAGCTTGGCAAAGCCGATCACATGGATGCGGTACTGGCCGCTGGCCTGGTACTGGCTGCGCAGTTGCTCGAGCTTCTGCGAGAAGGCGTGGTAGTCGAGGCCCTTGCCGGTGGCCGAATCCTGGTCGAGCAGCGGCACGACCAGCATGCTCGACTTGAAGTCCCGCGCCACCAGGCTGCCGACGATGTTGGCGCGCTCGATGTTCTGCCGCAGCTGCTCGATGTCACCCGTAGCGCCCTGGTAGCCGTCGGGCATCACCGGGCCGCCCTGGAAGCCTTCCTCGGTCACCTCGGTCCAGCGCACCGCAGGGCTCCACAGCGACTTCACCCAGGCCCGGTCCACGCCCTGGCTGAGGAACAGCTCGTCGTTGATGTGACGCAGGGTCTGCAGGTAGCCCGGGTCGAAGATGTCGCCCTGGGTGTTCTCCACTACCACCCGCACCGCATTGCCCAGGCCACGCAGTGATGGGCGGTTTTCCAGGTAGTTCTGGATGTAGGGGTGGCTCTGCGGCAGCATCTTGTCGAAGCTGGGGCGCAGCTCCAGGCGGGTCAGCGCCATGTAGCCCAGTACCAGGGTCGCCAGCAGCATGCACAGCAGGAACGGCAGGCGATGGTTAAACACCAGGCGCTCCAGGCAATTGCCCGAGCGTGGGTCGAAATCGTCGAGGTTGCGGATTACCGGCAGGGGGTCTTGGCGGGTTGCGGCCATCAGGGTCTTCTCTTGTTATGGGTGCAGCGTGGGGTTGCCGGCCTGGTTGCGCACGCCCCGCTCGCCCACCAGGACCAGGCCGTTGCCGGTATCGGTGGCGAGCGCGGTCACCGGGCCACGGGCGCTTTGCGGCACCGGGCTGAAGCTTGCGCCATCATCCCGGCTGAGCAGCAGGTCGCCAGCCTGGCTGGCCAGCCATAGCTGGCCGTCACGGTCGACACCGGCGGCGGTGAGGCTGGTGTTCACACCCGTGCTGACAGGTTGCCATTGCCGGCCGCCGTCGGTACTGCGGTAGGCATGCCCACGCAAGCCGTAGACCAGCAGTACGCCAGGCTTGCCGACAGCACCGAACAGTGTGCCGGCGTAGGGTGTCTCGACACGGCTGAAACGCTCACCGTCCTGCTTCAGCAGCAGGCCTTGCTCGCCGGTGATGTACAGCTCGTCACCCACCGCGGCCAGGCTGGTCAGGTGCAGGCCTTGGGGGTTATCGCTGTGGTCGAGCCAGGGCTGCCAGTGCTCACCGCCATCAACGGTGCGCAACAGCAGGTTGAACACGCCGACCGCATAGCCATTGCGGGCATCGCCGAACCAAACGTCGAGCAAGGCATTGTCGCTACCTGTGCCCGGCAGTTGCTCGGCCAGCGCCCGGCCATCCAGCTGCTTCTGCCAGTGCACGCCGCCATCACGGCTGTGCAGCACCACGCCATCGTGGCCAACCGCCCAGCCGAGCTCGGGCGTGGCGAAGCTCACGGCATTAAGATCGGCGCTGACCGGCACCTGGGCCTGCTGCCAGTGTGTGCCATGGTCGTCGGAGTACAGGATGTGCCCACGCGGGCCCACCGCGACCAGGCGCTGGCCAGCCAGGGTTACATCGCGCAAGGCGCTGCTGGCGACAAGGGCGCTGGGCATGGCGGGCAGGTCCAGCACATCGGTGAAGGGCGCAGCCTGGGCCGCGCCCTGCAGCGCGGCCCAGGCCAGAACTACCACGCTGCATCGTTTGAAGACAGACATTGCCACCTCTGCTCCGTGCGCTCAGCGAATGCCGCTGCCGGCCAGCGACTCGGGCGACCACTGGGTTTTCGACAGCGGGTCGATGTAGCGGATGCCGCCGTAGGCACCGACTACGCCATTGAGGTTGTAGGTGCCGCCGATCAGGTCGTAGATCATGAAGGGCGTGGCGTCCGGGGTCTGTTTGTCGTAGCTCTGGGTGAGGAAGGCGAACGAGCCGCGGTACAACTGGCCACGGGCGTCGTACTGGTCCGAGGCCAGAGCGATCCAGCTGTCTTCATCGAGGTAGAAGCGGCGCTTGTGGTAGATATGGCGCGCACCGTCCTTGAGCTTGCCTTCCACCACCCACACCCGGTGCTTCTCCCAACGCACGAACTGCGGCGCCAGGTGGTTGGGGGTGATCACCTGCTTGACGTCGGTGTTGTAGGTCAGCTGATAGGTGTTGTACGGCACGTACATTTCCTGCTTGCCGACCAGGGTCCAGTCGTAGCGGTCCAGCGCACCGTTGAAAACGAACACATCATCGTAGGTGCCCGAACCCGAGGTGCCCGGGTTGGGCGTGTCGTAGGCCAGGTTCGGCGCCAGCTTGACCCGGCGCTGACCCGGCAGGTACTGCCAGGCGCTGCGTGGTTGCACCAGCGGGTTGGCGGCGTCGCGCAGCATCATTGCTTCGCCGGCACGGCGTGCGGGCCCGGTGTACACCAGCTTCATCTGGTAGTAGGTGTCCTTGGCACCGATCGGCTTGGCCATGTCTTCGTATATCGGGTAGCTGATATTGGCCTTGCCGGTGGTCGACAGCGATGGTTTGCCAGCAGCGTCGACGTTCCACGAGTCGTACTTGGCAGTCATGCTCACGCCCTGATAGCGCAGCAGGAAGTTCCACATGGCCTCGGCGCCGTTCTGCGGAATGGGGAACGGGATGCCCGGCAGCACGTTGTCTACCGCAGTGCCGCCCTCCTTGCTGTTGGCGCCGGTGGCGTTCTTGCGGGTGTTGTCGAGCACCGCTTGCGGCAGCGCCACGCTACGGTGGGTCGGGTACACATCGACGCGGTAGCTGGGGTAGCGCTTGAGCAGCTCCAGGGTGGTGGCGGTCAACTGGCCCTTGTACTGCTCGGCGTTCTTGCCATCGATGACCAGCAGCGGCTTGTCGCTGGCGAACGGGTCGGGGCGCATGCTGGCGCCGCTCTGGTAGCTGGCTGGCGGCGTCAGCAGGCCGCCCTGGTAGGCCGGGATCGAGCCATCGGCGTTGCCGGCCTTCTCCGCGCCGATGACGGTCAGGCTGGTGCCCAGGCGCGCCGCCTGATCAGTGGAAACAGCGGCCTGTGCAGCGTTCAGGGCGGCCAGTGACAGGCACGAGGCCAGCAGGGTACGTACGAAATTCATGATGGTTGTCTTCCTGTGCAGGCTGTAGGAAACATGACTCAGAAGGTCGTCTTGACGGTCAGGTACAGGGCGCCACGGTCCTCGGTGTTGGCACCACCGCCGGAGAAGGAGGCGTAGCCGCCGCCGTAGCAGGTGTAATCCTGTTCGCCGTCCAGGGCGTTGGGGGTGCTGCCGTCGGTCTGGCCGTCCTTGCAGGCCTTGGTCTCACCGAAACTGTCGACGTACTTGAGGTCGACGAAGTACTGGTTGTAGATCGCGGCGCTCACGCCCACCGCATAGTTGCCAGTGTTCTCGGCGCCACCGCCCTGCACCGGCGACACGCCGTCGAGGCCGACGTTGACCGATAGCGGCATGCTCAGGTCCATGCCTGGCAGCACCTGGTACCAGGTAGGGGTGAAGTTGACGGCGATGCCCCAGTTGTCGCGGGTGGCCTTGTCGATACCGCGGTAGCTGCTCTTGCCCTTGTACAAGGCCTCGTTGTGGCTATCGAGCTTGAGCAGGTTGCTGTAGAACAGCTCGCCGAGCAGGGTTGCCGAATCGAACAGCGGCGTATCGCCAATGGTCATCAGGCCGTTCAAGGTCCAGTGCAGGGTGTCGCCGGTGGCGCTCAGGCCGTCGCCATCCTTGGGTACGTCGTAGATCACCCCGCTGCTGGGCAGGCGTGCCGGTAGCAGGCCGAAGCCACCACCCAGGCCACCCTGGCCGGGGGCGCTGACGATTGCCGGGATGCTCGCCAGCGGCATGTTGTGGCGAATGTTCAGGTCGCTGCCGACACTGATGCCGCCCACATCCTTGGACAGGCTCAGGCCATAGATGTCGATGTCATCGGAGTAGGCGAACTGGTAGGTAGTGCTTTGCAGCGAGTTGTACAGGTTGCCGACTGCACCTTGGCGGCTGCCCGGCGGGTTGCCGAACGGGCCGTTGGCGACGGTCATGCCGCGTGCGTCGAGCCAGGCCTGTGGGAGGATCTCGGAGGTCTTGCGGTAGTAGAAACCGAGGGTGCCGCCCAGCCACTCGGGCGACCACTTGGCCATGATGCCCCAGTCGCCGCTCTTGCCGGGGTTCAGGTCATGGCCACGGCGGATGGTGGTCAGCGCACCGCGCACCGGGATCAGCCCCGGGGAGCCGGTGTGGCCGAGCAGGAAGCTTTGGGCGCCCTCGCCTACCACGTCCGAGCCGCCATAGTAGGTACCGGCTTCGGGCAGGCGGGCGGCGTCCCAGTCGAAGAAGTACTGGGCGCCCAGGGTCAGTTCGGAGTTGACCAGGAACGAGGTCGACAGCTGGTTGCGCGGTACGAACAGCTCCTTGGCCTCGGTGCCCGGCGAGGCAGCCAGCTTGGCCAGGTCGAGGCCCGACTGGCCATAGCTTAGCGAGTGCACCGGGTTGAGCAGGGTTTCACCCCAGAACAGGTTGTGCTGGCCCAGCTTGGCGCTGACCTGCGAGGCCTCGCCGACTTCACGGCTGAAGAACACGAAGGCATCCAGCACTTCACCGGACGGGCCGCTGTAGTAACGCTGGGCGTAGTTGCTCAGGTGCGGGCTGCCCAGCGGCACACCGGTGCCGGGCAGGCCATTGAGGCTGGGGTTGATGCCGGACTGGTCACCGTTGCCGTTGACGAACGGGTTGCTATTGGAGCCGGTGTTGTCATAGGCCTTGTCGTACCAGCTGGCGGTGCTGACGCGCAACCCGGTGTTGCCCTGGTAGACCACGTCCAGTTCGGTCAGCAGGTCGACCCTGTTGGTGATGTTGGTGCCGGCCTTGCGGAAGTTGTAGTCACCGTCGTTGCTGTTGGGCGTACCTAGCATGCGCTTGTCGGCGCTTTCGGTGCGTACGCCGTAGTTGTACTTGACGGTGTTGTCGAAGCGCACGGCCCAGTTTTCATTACCGGTATCGACTTCGAACGCCTGGGCGGCGGGCAGCGTGAGCAGCCCGATGGCGCAGGCGAGCAGGCAGCGCTGTGGTTTCACAGCACGGTGAATGCGGTGTTCTGGCATTACGATGGCTCCACGTATTGTTATTGTTCTTTTCGCCGCCCGTCTTTTGCGAGCGTGGCTGGGGCGTCCATGCGCTATTGCAGGTTGGGCTGGTCCAGTCGCAGGATGAAGGCCTCGGCCTGCGGCCAGGGGCCGAAGCCGGAGGCCGGGTTGAGGTGGCCGACGGCCCCCAGTGCGACCAGTTCACTACCCCAGCCTTGGGCCAGGGTGCTGGCTGCGGCAAAGCTGGCCAGGTGGTCGTTGCTACTGGCCGCGACAATGCTGGGGAACGGCAACGGCTGCTGTGGCAATGGCGACCAGCCGTGCTCGACCAGGCTGGCCGGGCTTGGGTAGTGGGCCGGCCATGGCGCGTTCAGGTCGGGCGGTGCCACCAGCAATGCACCCTTGATCGGCCGCCGGTAGCGCGCCGCCCAGTGGGCGACCATCAACACGCCAGCGCTGTGCGCCACCAGGATCACCTCACCATCGATCTGGCCCAGTTCGCGCTGGATCGCCTCGACCCGGGCCGTGCAGCTCAGGCCGTCGACTTGCAGCGGCGGGACGCTGCGTACCTTGGCCAGGCGGCCTGCGAGCAGGGTCTGCCAGTGTTCGGCGACATGGTCGCGCAGGCCGGGGACGATCAGCACGGTGGCGGTGGTTTGCAGTTTTTCCACGGTGAACCTCGAGTGCGGTGTAGCTCTTGAGGTTCACAGTAAACAGCCCACCCACCGGGTGCTTCACATTGGGCGTCAGGGGCTTTTCATTTGATGACAATGGCCATGACGGGGCTTTGCTTTTCAATTCATGACACGCAGGCTATAAGACACAAAACGCATGTCGGCATACCCAACAACAAGAAACCGCATGGAAAACAAAAAAAATGCCTGCCCTAGTCCGTGCCGCCAGCTTGACCAACTACCTTGAGGTGTCTCGCCACCTGGGCCTCAATCCCCAAGCGCTGTTGGCACAGGTTGGCCTAAGCGCCGCGTTGCTCGAAGCCCCCAACAGGCGTATTCCGGTTGCCAGCGTCATCGCCTTGCTGGAAGCCTCCGCCAACGCCAGCCGCTGCGAAAGCTTCGGCCTGCGCATGGCCGAATTGCGGCAACTGTCGGACTTCGGCGAAATCAGCTTGCTGCTCAGCCACCAACGCACCCTGCGTGATGCACTGCAGGTGATCGTGCAATACCGTCACCTGCTCAATGACGCACTGGCCATTCATATCGAGGAAGCCGGCAAGACCGTGGTCATTCGCGAGGAAGTGATCAACGAACGCGCGCCCTGCAGCCGCCAGGCCACCGAGCTGGCAATCGGCGTGATGATGCGCCTGTGCGCGGCGCTGCTGGGTGCGCATTGGCACCCGATCAGCGCCAACTTCACCCACGCGCCTCCTGCCGACCTGGCCACCCACCGGCGCATTTTCGGCTGCACGTTGGTGTTCGGCAGCGAGTTCAACGGTATCGTCTGCCCGGCCGCCGACCTCGACACCGCCAGCCCGCAGGCCAACGAGGCCATGGCGCGCCTGGCGCAACGCTATCTGGACAGCCTGCCAGCGGGCGGCACGCCGTCCCTGGAGCTGGAGTTGCGCAAGACCATCTACCTGCTGCTGCCCATGGGCCGTGCCACCATCGAGCAGGTGGCACAGACCCAGGGCATGAACGTGCGCACCCTGCAGCGTCGCCTGGAAGAAAGCGGGTTGACCTTCAAGGACCTGATCAACAGCGTGCGCCGTGACCTGGTGATGCGCTACCTGGAGAACCCCGGCTATTCGCTGGGGCGTATCGCCGACATGCTGGGTTATTCGATGCCAAGTTCGTTCACCCGCTGGTTCATCGCCCAGTTCGGCATGCCGCCGGCCAGTTGGCGGGCACAGCGGGATGATCAAGGGCTTTAGCTTGAACCTGATACGGCCGCTCCTACAATCGACCGCGTCAAGCAGTCAGGCAAGGCCCCAGTGCATCAACGCCAGCACCAAAAGCACAAGAAACACGCTCTCCCCCACCATCAACGCCAGGGTCGACAGCGCCGACACGCCGATTACGGTGAGAGGGTGCGAATACGCTGATGGGTAGCGCCAAGTGCCAGTGTATTCATTGTCCCGCTTCCTCACCGTCAAATACGATGTAGACCTGACCGCCCTGCTGCTCGACCGGGTAGCTGGTAACCTTCAAAGCCCTGGAATTGACCAGGTAGCCGCTGGCCAGGTCAAAGCGCAGGCCATGCGCGCAGCACTGGATGACACGGCCTTCCAGCCGGCCGCCGCACAACGACGCGCCCTGGTGCGGGCAGCTGTCTTCGATGGCATAGAGCGAGTCGGCAACGTTGAACAGCGCCACGCTGCGCCCTTCGCAGGCCAACAGCACACGGCCGCCACGTTCCGGCACCTGATGGGGGGCCAATGCAATACGTCGGGTCACGCCCTCTCGACCTCTTGCAGCGCTTCGGTCATGGCCGCATACAGCACCTCGGCAGGCTGTGCACCCGCGATGAGCGGCCCATGATTGAAACGAAAACGCGGCACGGCACTGCCAGCGCGCCCGGCCCCATCGAGGAACGGGCTGCCGTCCTCACGCAGGCAGTCGATGACCTGCGCGGTATCCAGCCCGCAACATTGGGCGATGTCGAGCAAGGTGCGGCTATCCCCCAGGTCGCGCCCCTGGTGGAAATAGGCGATGAACAGACGTGCCAGCAAGGCTTCCAGTTGCGCTGCTTCCAGCAACTGAGCAGCCCGTTGCAGCAGCCGATGGGCATTGCCGGTGTTGGGCATGCGGCGAATACGCGAGAAGTCGATGTCCTCGCCTACCACACGGGCAGCGGCGCGCACCTGGGCCTGGCGCTCGCGTACCGCCTCCTCGCTGCCCAGGCGTTGCAGATAGAAGGCATGAAACGGCACGCCACCGGCTGGCAAGCCAGGCAACAACTGCACACCTCGCCATTGCAGTTGTACCTGCACTTGCGGCTGTTCGCGCTGCAACAGCAACAGGGCGGCCTGCAGGTGCCGCTGGCCAATCAGGCACCACGGGCAGACGAAATCGAAGAACACTTCGACGGACAACAGCTGTTTCACGGTTTCAACTCCCGGGGTGGGTCGGCAGTGTCGTGTGCCGGTGCATGCAGACGGTCCATGTCGCGGTGGTAATGACGTTTGGCGAGGAAAAACACCGCCGCAGCGCCGATGCTCATCAGCGGCACCAGCTGGAAGGCGGCATGCAGGCCGACCAGGTCGGAAACGCGCCCGGTGATCAGCGGCCCGGTCGCCAGGCCCAACAGGTTGTTGGCCAGGGTCAGGGTGGCAAACGCGGTGCCGTGCACCGAGGCGTGGGTGAGGTTGGCGACCATGGCACTGGACGGGCCGTTGGTGCCGGCGGCGATCATCATGCCCAGGCAGATCAGCACCAGTTGGGCAGTTCCGGCTGGCAGCGCGAAAGCGAGGGACAACAGCGCGCAACTGCCCAGGCAGTAGGCGATGGCCAGGCTGATCTTGCGGTCCGGGCGCTGCCGCCCGAGGCGGTCACAGAGCATGGCGCAGAGGATCATGCCGATGCCGCTGCACAGCACGATGACTGCGGCAATCGCCCCGGCGCGGTCGGTGCCCATGGCGTAATAGCGGTTCAGGTAGCTGGGCATCCATACCATCACGGTGCCGCCAACGAACAGCTGCAGCCCGCTGCCGACGTAGGCCGCGATGACCGAGCGGCTGCTGTACAGGGTGCGCAACGGGCGGCCGGCCTTGCCTTGCGACTGCTGCGTGCATCGAGGCGCAATACGCGCCTCCTTGACGATCAGCGGGTACAGCATCGCCAGCACCAGGCCGAACAGCGCCATGCCGGCGAATGCCCAGCGCCAGCCCAGGTGCTGGGCCAGTACACCGCCCAGGGCCATGCCCAGCACCGAGCCGAACATGCCACCGGCCATGAACGCGCCGGCCAGGGTCGAGCGCATGTCGCGGGGGAACACGGCGACCACCACGGCGATGCCGACGCTGCCGTAGGCAGCTTCGCCTACCCCGACCAGAAACCGCGCGATGAACATTTGCGGGTAGTTTTCCGCCAGGGCGCAGCCGAGGGTGGCCAGGCTCCACAGAACCGCCATCAGCACCAGGCTGCGCACCCGGCCGAAGCGGTCGGCCAGCAGCGACAGCGGGAAGGTCAGCAGGCCGACCATCAGCGCGACGATACCGCTGAGCAGGCCGAGCTGGCTGTCGCTCAATGCCCATTCGCCCTTGAGCAGCGGGAACACCGCGTTGAGCACCTGGCGCGACATGTAGTCGGAGATCAACAGGCCAAAGGTCAGGGCGAAGACCACCCAGGCATAGCGCCGGGGGACGCTGTGGGCGGTGTCGGTGCCGGAATCTTCGGCACTGGCGAGATAGGTGGCCATGTTGCCTCCTTGGGTGCGGGGCGTGAGGTTGTTCTTGTTGTTATGGGTTACAGCCAACATTCATGTTGCTTTTGCGGGCCTCTTCGCGGGCTCGCCCGCTCCCACAGGGACAGCGTCGACCTTTGGGCCAGTGCCGCACCTGTGGGAGCGGGCATGCCCGCGAAGAGGCCGGGCCTGCCGTACCAGCATCAGCCGCGCTGCGGCACGCCCTTCACGCCCGGCTGGCGATTCGGCGCCATGCCGTTGGCCTTGAGGGTCTGCTCGATGCTGTCGTACTGCTGCCCGATGCGGTAAATGGCGCGTGCTTCCTTGCCGCTGGCAATCTCGCGGCCCAGCTCATGGGCCACACGCACGGTCTGCTGGATCTGCTGCACCGAGGTAAAGCGCTTGCCATGCTGGTCGATGATGGTGTCTTCGTTGCCGCAGCGTGGGTGCAGGCCCATGGCCAGGGCCATGGTGTTGAACGGCAGCACGTTCTTCAGCAACGATTCGGCGGTCAGGGTGCAACCGTCCGGCGCGCGGTGGATGAAGTTGAAGAAGTTGAACGGGTTGGGGCCGTCGAAGCCGCCGCCAATGCCGATCCAGGTCAGGTTCAGCGGGCCCATGTAGTCACCACGGCGGACGATGCGCTCGAGCGTCTCCAGGGCATGCATGCCGGTCAGCTGGAAATGCGGCTGGATGTTGCTGGCCTGCAGGCGGCGCAGGTGCTCGCGGACCCAGGCCGGGCCGGCCGGCACGGTCATCTCGCTGTACGCGGCATGAATCGCCGGGCTGGCCAGCGAGGTGCCTTCCAGGTACTCGGGGTACAGCAACTCCATGATGTTCATCTGCGTGGTGTTGATGGCCACGGTCACCTGGTCGGGGCGCGGCGTCAGCTCGGCGAGCATGTGCCTGGTGTCGTCCGACAGCCACTTGGCCGCCTCGCCTTCGCCTTCCGGAGCAAAGGAAATCGACCCGCCAACCTGGATGATCATGTCCGGCACCGCTTCGCGCACCCCGGCGATCAGCTCGTTGAACTTGGAAAGGCGCTTGGAGCCCTTGCCATCCAGTTCGCGCACGTGCAGGTGCAATACCGTGGCACCGGCATCAAAGCAGTCGACGGCCTTCTGCACCTGCTCATCCATGGTCAGGGGAATGTCTTCAGGGAAGTCTTCGGGCATCCACTCCGGGCCATAGGGAGCAACGGTGATCACCACCTTTTCCATGTTTTCCGGGTGCAACGAATCGTCGAAGAATTGCATGCTGTAGTCCTCGCTATTGTTATTGTGCGGTTGCCGCCAGCGATGGCGACGAACTCAGAACGTGGTGCTGCCCTTGATCCCGGCGCGTTCCATCTTGCGGTGGCACGGCGGGTAGTCCATGACGGCGTAATGCTGTGTGCTGCGGTTGTCCCAGATCGCCACGCTGTTGGGCTTCCAGCGCCAGCGCACCTGGTACTCCGGCAGGTAGGCCTGGCTTATCAGGTAACGCAGCAGGTCGCTGGCACCGGGGTTGGCGTCCTGCCCGAAGCGCACCCGCTGCGGGGTGTGGTAGTTGCTGAAATGGGTGGTGAAAGCGTTGACGAACAGCACCTGCTCACCGGTTTCCGGGTGGGTGCGCACCACCGGGTGCTCGGCATCAGGGAACTGCGCCTTCAGCGCCAGGCGTTTTTCCAGCGGCATGGCGGCGCCAAAGCTGGCCTCGATGCTGTGACGGGCGCGCAGGCCTTCGATCTTGGCCTTCACATCGCCTGGCAGGTTTTCATAGGCCAGCACCATGTTCGCCCACATCGTGTCGCCGCCCACGGGCGGGCATTCGATGCAGCGCAGCACACAGCCCATCGGCGGTGCCTCGCGCCAGGTGGCGTCGGTGTGCCAGGCATTTTCATAGCGGTCGTTGGGCTGGTCGGGGCGCTTGTAGATCTGTACCAGGCCCGGATGCTCCGGGTCGCTGCCGGCCACCGGGTGGTCCTCCAGGTCACCGAAGCGGCGGGCGAAAGCCACGTGTTCGGCGCGGCTGAAGTGCTGGTCGCGCAGGAACAGCACACGGTGCCGGAGCAACTGCGCGCGAAGCTGGGCGAACAGGTCGTCGTCGTGGATCGCGTCGGCCAGGTTGACCCCACTTACTTCGGCACCGATCGCGCAGGTCAGTTGTTCGATGTGCATGCTGTTGCCCTCTTCAGATGACGAAGATCGACGAGCCGGTGGTCTTGCGCGCTTCCAGGTCACGGTGTGCCTGGACGGCATCCTGCAGTGCGTAATGCTGGTTGATCTCGATACGGATGCGCCCGCTGCCAACGTGATCGAACAGCTCGCCGGCCAGGTCGGCCTTCTCCGCCGGGTCGGCGATGAAGTCGGCCAGCGCCGGGCGGGTGAGCTGCAGCGAACCCTTGATCGCCAGCAACTGCGGGTCGAACGGCGGGATGGTGCCCGACGCCGTACCGACGCAGACCATCAGGCCGCGGCGCTTGAGCGCATCGAGCGAGCCCATGAAGGTGTTCTTGCCAACGCTGTCGAACACCACGTTCACCCCTACCCCATCGGTCAGTTCACGCACGCGCGTGGCAACGTCCTCGGCGCTGTAGTTGATTACGTGGTTGCAGCCATGGGCGCGAGCCACTTCGGCCTTGGCCTCGGTGGACACCGTGCCGATCACGTTCAGCCCCAGCAACTGCGCCCACTGCGCGACGATCAGGCCGACCCCGCCAGCGGCAGCATGCAGCAGCACGCTGTCGCCGGGTTTGAAGTCATGGAGCCGACGCAGCAGGTAGGCGGAGGTCAGGCCGCGCATGGTCATGGCGGCGGCGGTTTCGAAAGCGATGGTATCCGGCAGCTTGATCAGCGCGGCCGCGGGGATCAGGCGCTCGGTGCAGTAAGCGCCCAGGGTGTTGAGGAAGCCGGTATAGGTGACCCGGTCACCGACCGCCACCTGGGTCACGCCCTCGCCCAGCGCCTCGACCACGCCGGCCGCTTCCACGCCAATGCCGTTGGGCAACGGGATCGGGTAGGTGCCGTTGCGGAAATAGGTATCGGCATAGTTCAGGCCCACCGCCACCTGGCGCAAGCGCACCTGCCCCGGGCCTGGCTCGCCGACCTCGGCGTCCTCGTAGCGCAGCACCTCGGGGCCACCGGTCTGATGGAAACGTACGACTTTGGACATGCTTGTCTCTCCAATCATCGATCTGGACGCATGGCGTCAGTTCTGTGTGACTGGACTGTATGCCCTTGGTGTGTGGGGCGCTTCGCATCGGACGACAGCGGGTTTTCATTTGATGACAGTACAGCTGTCGACCTGCCGATCACGAAAACCGAGTTTTATTCATGAGTCTCCTTGATGGTTATCCATGGTCAGACTAATACTTAAATCTCTGCCTGGGGAGGCACGAAAAATGCAACCAAGATTCGTTATCGTTCCCGCTGTACCGATCGAAAAGGAATCGTTCCGCGTGGGTAGCCGCTATTACGCCGCTACCGTTTGTGGGGGTTTCGACATTTACGATAACCAAGCGAAGGAGCGGCTCAAGCCCAGTTATCCAAGCAGGACGGATGCACTGGTGCAGTGCGAACAGATGAACAAACGCGGTGATGCAGGCTGATCGCGGGCGCGCTGTCTTACCCAGAATCCAGACGCCTGCGCGATCCCTGTAGGAGCGGCCTTGTGTCGCGATGGGCTGCGCAGCAGCCCCCGGGTCTTGCGTTGATGCACAGATTGCCGGGGCCGCTACGCAGCCCATCGCGACACAAGGCCGCTCCTACAGGGGGGCACGTGTTCGTGGGCTAGCCCTGCTGCCAACCGGCAATCAGGCGCTGGGCATTCTCCTCGCAATCCATCCCTTGCGGCTTGTCTTCCATGCCCGCAATTACCGCCAGCAACTGCGCGCGGCTGTGCGCCAACCGCTGCTGCATCACTTCGATCTCCGCCACCTTGCGCTTGAGGCTGCCTAGCAACAGATCATGCCCACCCGCCGCAGCCCCTGAGGCGTCGGTGAGTTTGCGCATTTCTTCCAGGCTGAACCCGGCCTGCTGGCCGCAGGTGATGATCTCCAGCGCCCGCACCACCTGCTCCGGGTAATCCCGGTAACCATTGCCCAGGCGCCGGGCAGCAATCAGTCCGCTGGCTTCGTAAAAGCGGATACGCGATGCACTAAGCCCCGTGCGTCGCGCCAGTTCACCAATTTTCATTGCGGCAGTATTCCCCTCTTGACCTTAAAGCTGACTTTAACCTTAGCCTTCTCCCGAACCTAGCCCACGCGCGCAAATACCGATGCGTGGCAACCCTTTCCGGAGATCGCCATGACGCCGTTCCAGCCCCTGCACCTGCCCAATGGCAGTGTCATCCCCAACCGCATCGCCAAGGCGGCGATGGAGGAAAATCTGGCCAACCCGGACCAGACCCCTTCCAACCAGTTGCTGCGCCTTTACCAGGCTTGGGCCGAGGGCGGTGCCGGGCTGTTGCTGACCGGTAACGTGATGGTCGACCCCGGCGCCATGACCGGTCCAGGAGGCGTGGTGCTCGATGCCAGCCAGCCACTGCAACGTTTTCGCGACTGGGCGCGCATCGGCCGCGCCCAAGGCGCGCAGTTCTGGATGCAGATCAACCACCCGGGGCGGCAGATGCAGGCCAACCTTGGCCAGCCCACTGTGGCGCCTTCGGCCATTGCCCTGGACATGGGCGGTTTGTCCAAGCTGTTCCCCCTGCCTAAGGCACTGGACGAAGCCGAGATTGGCGCGTTGATCCAGCGCTTCGCCCGCACTGCGGCGCTGGCTGAAGAAGCTGGTTTCAGTGGCGTACAGATCCACGCTGCCCACGGTTACCTGCTGAGCCAGTTTCTTTCGCCACTGAGCAACCAGCGCCAGGATCGCTGGGGTGGCAGCCTGGAAAATCGCGCGCGGTTGCTGCTGGAGGTGGTCAAGGCCGTGCGTGAGGTGGTTTCGCCCGGTTTCGCCGTGGCAGTGAAACTGAATTCGGCGGATTTCCAGCGCGGCGGTTTCGAACCGGCGGATGCGCGCCAGGTAGTGCTGTGGCTGAATGAATTGCCGGTGGACCTGGTGGAGCTGTCGGGCGGTAGCTATGAGGCACCGGCAATGCAGGGTAATGCCCGCGATGGGCGCACCCTGGCTCGGGAGGCCTACTTCCTGGAGTTTGCCAGAGGAATCGCCGCCATCGCGAAGATGCCGGTGATGGTCACCGGCGGTATCCGGCGGTTGCCGGTGGTCGAGCAGGTGCTGGCCAGCGGTGTGGCCATGGCGGGGATTGCCACGGCGTTGGCAGTCGAGCCTGCCCTGCCCCGGCGCTGGCAGAACGGCGAGCCGACGGCAACCGCCGAACTGCAGCCCATTCGCTGGAAGCGCAAGGCCTTTGCCGCACTGGCCTACATGGCCCTGGTGAAATTGCAGATGCGCCGCCTGGCGGCCGGAAGCCGGCCCAAGGCGCATGCGTCGCCCTTGCGCGCCTTGTTGCTTGAGCAAGGCTGCACGTTACTGCGGGTGCGGCAGTACAGGCGTATGATGAAAAGCCGAGCGGACTGATGGTGTGATCGCAAAGCCAGGGGTCGCACATTCGCGCTGGGAGCACCTGCCTTCATCGGCGTCCTCTACCGGAGCACGGCCATGAACAAACCATTTCACGCGCTGGTCCTTGCACTGGCAGCGCTTTCTGCCTGCTCGTCCAACTCCGCGCTGTACCACGACCAGCCGCTGGTGGCGAAAGTCGCCAACGGCATGAGCCGAGACCAGGTCATGCAGGTCGGCGGCAAGCCTGATGCCGAGACCGAACGCACCGTGGTACCCGGCACCTGTTTCGACTACATGCTGACCAAGGCCGACAACCGCCACCCCTATAGCGTCAGTTTCGATGGCACCGGCAAAGTGGACAATACCGCTTTCATGACCTGCGCCGAGTGGAGCAATGCCCAGCGCAGGGCCCGCCTGCCGAGCATGGGCGGCTCCAGCGGCTCGGGTTACTGAGTCAGTCCAGGCATTCCCTGGCAGCCTGGCGCAATTTGTCACCAGACAGGAAGCTGCCCTTGTAGAAAGTCGCGCGGCTGCCCTCGCGGGAGTCGACTACGTCCAGCACATCATCGGATGCCACGGCGCTGGGGGCCGTCAACCGGTAGCCGTGGGCAATCGATTTCTGCGTGGCCTGGGGCGCCAGCGCTTGCCACTTGGGTAATACGCAGGCGGCGTAGTGCTGGGGCGATTTGTGGGTCAGTTTGCTGGCAGTGGGTTTGCCAGGGGTCGCGCAGCCGGCAAGGCCGGTGATCATTACAGCGGACAGAAAGAGACGAAACGTAGACATTTGCAATTGGCCATCAAGGATACGCTGCATTCTAACGGGGGTTTGTATTGGCTTACCAATCAACCAAAGTCTCGCTGCACGGGCCGCAACTGATATTTCTGCCAGTCGCCTGGGTGAGTGAAGGCTGGAAAGTGCATCTGCCAATAGGGTCGCAGCTTTTTCCGTATTACAGGTGCACCACTGGCCAAACCGCAAACGGAAGGCACGCGCTCCAGCGGCTTGCTGGCAACGGACGGGGGCTATCGAGAACACTGTGGGAGCGGGTTCACCCGCGAACACCGGCGCAGCCGATGCCAGCCTCCGCGTCGCCTGCCGGGGGGCTGCTTTGCAGCCCATCGCGACACAAGGCCGCTCCTACAATTGACGGCGCCCGCCGACACCTGCGCCTGACGTCAATCCAGCGCGCCGTTGAGCACCTCGTAGATGATCCCCGTAGCGACTGCCACCAGGATCAGGTCCGCCCCCGCCTGCATCCATTCATAGCCATCGTAATGAGGGAGCTGCCCCAGCAGCCTGCCATCGAGCTTCTTGGCGATACCCGGCGGCAGTGGTTTGCCACGGGCCAGGTTCTTCTGAATGCCAGGGGGCAGCGCCGGCCCAGGGCTCCAGTAGCCACGGTGCCCGTCAATAATGCCAAGCACATCGCCACGGTTTATCGACGGGCCACCATACGAACCGCCGTGGCCTTGACCATGCTGGCCCTTGTCCTTCCCATGGCCCTGCCCTTTACCATTACCCGGGTCGGCATAAGTGAGCACTGGCCCTGATGCCAGCGCAATGGCGGTAGCGACAACTGCCAATCGACGCATTGTCATAGCTGTTTCCTTACACCAGAGACGTCCCAGCACTGTAGACCAAAACCCGGTTCAGGGTGAAAGTCCCCAAACGCGGGTCAGGGCTTGGCACTGCGATAGAGCATGATGGCTGCCACATCAAGGGTCAGCACCGCTATGGCGAAGAGAACCATGAAGTACAGATCTTCCGGAAACATGGCCGTACCCCCAAATAGACAGGTTTGCTGGGATGCTGCAATTCCCGTTCCTGATGCCCCGGCTCAGTAGAGACGGGCCTTGATCAGCGGGCGCAGCAAGTAATTGAGCACGCTGCGCTTGCCACTGAGAATATCCACTTCGGCAACCATGCCGGGGATGATCGGCAGCACCTCCTCACCGCGCTTGAGCTGGCTGCCGTCAGTGCGGATCAGCACCTGGTAGTACGACTCCTTGCCGTGAGGCGTGTCCTCCTCGATGGTGTCGGCGCTGATCTGCTCCAGGGTGCCCTTGAGGTCGCCATAGATGCTGAAGTCATAGGCGGTAATCTTCACCTTGGCCGGCATGCCCGGCACCAGGAAGGCCACGTCGCGCGGCTTGATCCTGGCTTCTACCAGCAGGCGGTCCTCTACCGGAATCACTTCCATGATCGCCTCGCCGGGCTGGATCACCCCGCCACGGGTATTGATCAACACGGTGTTGACCCGCCCACGCACCGGCGAAACGATCCCGGTGCGGCGCAGCTGGTCCTGGCGCTGCTGGACAATCGGCTCCAGGGCACTGAGGTCGGCCTTGCGCTGTGAGCGCTCGGTGTAGGCGTCCTGGAAGTAGCTGCTCTTCAGCTCGGTCAGCTTGCCGTTGAGGGTAGCGATGTCCTGGCTCAGCCGCAGCGCCTCCATCTGGCTCACCGCACGCTTGGCTACCAGCGGGCGGACCAGGTCGAGCTGGCTCTGGGCCAGGCTGATCTGCCGCTGGATTGCCTGGCTACCTTCGAGCAGTTTGTCCCGCCGCGACTTGAACAACTCGCGCTCGGAACGCGCCAGCGGCCCTTGCGGGTCGATGTCTGGCGGGAACTCGATGGCCGCCTTGCCCAGTACCTCGGCGTCCAGCCGGGCAATGGCCGCCCGCAGCACGCCGGCCTGGTTGGCCGACTCCTGGAAATTGGTCAGAAAGCGTGTCTCGTCCAGGCGCAGAAGCGGCTGGCCAACCTCCACCAGGTCGCCCTCCTGCACCAGCAGGCGGTCGAGAATGCCCCCTTCCAGGCTCTGGATCTTCTGGATGCGGCTGAACGGCACCACACGCCCGTCGCCGCGCGTCACTTCATCGAGCTCGGCCCAGGCGGCCCAGGCGACGAACAGCAGGACGCTGCCGAGCAGGGTCCAGAGCAGCGGGCGATACACCGGGTGAGTGGTTGCCAGCAAGGGGTCGGCCAGTTGCCGACGCAACACTACAGAACTATTTTCAGCTGCCATGGCCGGCTCCTTCGGCGACCTGTGGCGCCTGCACCTGGTTGCCCAGCACTACCTGGTTCAGCGGGCCGTCCATGATCACCTGGCCGTTGCGCAGCACCACTGCACGGTCCACCAGGGCCAAGACGCTTTTCTTGTGGGTGGTGATGATCAAGGTTCGCCGGCCCAGCCATTTCTGCAGGTAGTCGATGACCTGTTTCTCGCTGTTCTGGTCGAAGGCTGCGGTCGGCTCGTCGAGCAGCAGGATAGGCGGGTCCTGCAGCAGTACCCGGGCCAACCCCACCGCCTGGCGCTGGCCGCCGGAGAGGCTGGCGTTGCCCTGGATCGGCATGTCCAGCCCCAGCGGGTGGGAGCGTACGAAAGTACCCAGCCCCACGCCATCGAGGGCCTCCAGCAATTCCTCGTCGCCCAGCGCGGCATTCGCCAGGTTGAGGTTTTCCCGCAGGCTGCCGTGGAACAGCGCCACATCCTGCGGCAAGTAACCGATACCACGCTGGCGGTCGGCCGGGTCGAGCTGGCTCAAAGCGATGTCGTCCAGCAGCAGCCGGCCGGATTGCGCGTCGAGCAGGCCACTGAGCAGCCGCAGCAGGGTCGACTTGCCGGCGCCGTTGCCGCCGAGCAGCGCCACCCGCTCGCCGGCCTGGATGTTCAACGCATGCACATCGACCACCGGTGGGCTGTCGCCATGGGCCAGGCGCAGCGCCTCCAGGCGGTAATGCCCGTGCAGCCGGTCGCGGTGCACGAAGCGCTTGCCGGCGGGCCGCTCCTGCTCGGCGGACATCAGCTGGTCGAGGCCCTCCAGGGCCACCTTGGTATGTTGCCAACGGCCAAGGATGGCGGCAGCCTGGGACAGCGGAGCGATGGCCCGCGAGGCCAGGATTGAACAGGCCACCAGGGCGCCGACGGTCATCGCGCCGTCGCTAATCCGGTAGACGCCGAACACCACCACCCCGACGTAGCACAACTGCTGGACGATGCTCGCCGAATAGCTGAGGGTCGAGGCCAGGGCGTGGGTCTTCATTGCGGTACCGGCCAGTTCCCCGGTGAGCATCTCCCACTGCTGGCGGCAGCGGCCCTCGGCACGCGCGGCCTTGACCGTCTCAAGGTGTTCGAAGGCTTCCAGCAGCACGCTGTTCTTCATCGCACCCTCGCGCAGGTTCTGCCGTGACAGGTGCCCCAGCAGGCGCTGGGTCAGCAGCCCCGGCAGCAGCATCAACACACAGGCCACCAGCGGCACCCAGACCACATGGCCACCGATCACGGCAATGATCAACAGGAAGATCGCCACGAACGGCAGGTCGCTGATCAGTGCGGCGCTGGAGGAAGTGAAGAACTCGCGGACCGACTCGAACTCACGCACCTGGGTACTGAACGCTCCCATCGACGCCGGCTTGGCGGCGATCCGGGTGCTGAGCACGCGCCCGAACAGCAGGCTCGACAACTGCAGGTCCAGGCGCTTGCCAAGTACGTTCAGCAGGTGCCCGCGAAGAATCCGCAGTACCCCGTCGACGATGATCGCCAGGGCCACGCCGCTGGCAAGTATCCATAGGGTATCGAAAGCCGCGTTGGGCACCACACGGTCGTAAACCTGCATGGCGAACAGCGCCGAGGCGACAGCCAGGACGTTGGCCACCAGGGCGGCCGCCGTGACTTCGGCATAGGAGCGCCAGAGCCGCTTGAGCGGCCCGAAGAACCAGTGCTCCGGCAGGCCGCTGGCGTAGTCGCCCACCCGCCCATCGGGGCGGTAGCGGCACTTGGCGAACACCGCCGAGCCGCTGTAAAGCGCCTCCAGAGCAGGCAGCGTCATGCACTCGCGGCCGCCGTCGCTGTGCGGTACCAGTACCTCATACTGCTCACCCTCTACGCCAACCAGCAGCAGGCTGCGGCCATCGCCGAGCAACAGCAGGGCCGGCAGCAGGTAGGCATCCATTTGCCGCAACGGCAGCTCCGCGACCCTGGCGGTGATGTCGGCGCGGCGCAGGGCGCGGGAGACCAGGCGCAGCGGCAGGCGTCCGTGCTCCAGCGCAAGGCCGTCGACCAGCTCGGCATCGCCCAGCGGCCGGCCCAGTTGTCGGCACAGCAGCAGCAGGCCCTGGCGCAGCGGGTCGTCGTGGTTCAGGCTCACAACATTGTCCGGGGATTGTTCAACTTCCATGATTCAACCGGTTCTCCAGTAGTGCCCCCAACAGCCCGACCTGCGCGGCCGCCCGGTACTCGATGCGCTTGCGCTCGATATGCAGATTGATCAATTGCCGCTCGGCCTCGAAGCGCTCGCGCTGCACATTGAGCAAGTCGATCACATCGCGCCGGCCAACCTCGAATTGCTCGCGGTACAGCTCGCCAACCTGCTCCGACTCCGTCACCTGCTGGCTCAGCGACTGTTCCCGCCAGCGCAACGTGTCACCGTTGTCGAACAGCGTCTGCAGCTGCCGGCGGATGTCGCGCTGCATCGCATCGGCCGTCCATCGCGCCGACTCCAGTCGCTGTTGCGCAGCAGTCGGCCGACGGAAGTTGGAAAGCCCCTGGAAGGTGTCCATGCGAAAGCGCAGCGACATCACCGAGTCGCTTTCCGGGCGACCGCCGATCTCCCGGCGCAACGCGGAGGCCTCCAGGTTCAACTGCGGCAGCAACGAAGCCTTGGCCTCGCGGACTTGCGCCTCGGCAACATTGGCGTCCTCCAACGCCTTGCGCTGCAACGGCGACTCGCGGATCACCCGCGTCATGTCGCTGGCAGCCAGGTAGCGCTGCAGCGACATCGGCTCGGGCTCCACCAGCTCGGAGGGGTCCTGGCCAACCAGGATCGCGTACTGGTTGCGCGCGTCCTGCAGGTTGCCCTTCTCCAGCGACAGCTGTTCCTGGGCACGCGCCAGTTCGAGGTTGGCGCGGTCCAGTTCGCTGCGGTCGGCGTAACCGTCGTTACCGCGTGCCTGGGTCATCTCGCGGATGCCGTCCAGCCGCTGGATGTGCTGGCGTACCGTCTCCACCCGGCGTTCCGAGGCAAGCACGTCGAGGTAGGTTTCGACTATATCCAGCGCCGCATCGTCGCGCGCCACCAGCACCGCCTCGGACAGCTTGCGCTGGGTGGCGCTGGCGCTGTCGACCTTGCTCGTCACCCGTCCCCAGTCATACAGCATCTGCGATACGGTGACGTCGTAGACGACCTCGCCGACGTCGAACTCCTGCGGCCCCCCGGACATGGTGACAGAGGGGTAATAGCCGCCCTTGGCGATCTCAACCTCGGTGCCCGCCCGGTCCGCCTCGGCCATCGCCGAACGCACCTGCGGGTGGATCGCCAACCCTGCCCGCACCGCCTGGTCGAGCGGGATGGCCGGGGCGGACAACGGCAGCCCGAGGCACAGAAGCCACAGGGCTCCCGCGCCACGGCGCCTCCCCTTGAGCACGGACAAGCCGCGCATCAGACCACGACCTGTACCGTGTTGTCCTCGATCAGCAGGGTACTGCTGCCAAAGTTGTAGACATCGTAGGTAATGCCGTTGAGCTGCTGCGTGGTCCCGGTGTTCACGGCACCCACCACGTTGAGGGTGTCGTTGCTCTCGCCGGTAATCTGCAGCACGTTGTTGGCATCGGTGATGGCGTCGACCTCCGCTGCGGTCAGGGTCAGCACGCTCCCCGAGTCGCCCTTGCCGAGATCGATACGCTCGATGTTGGAGAGCGTGCCGACGCCGACGGCGTTGTAGTCGAGGTCGATGCCGTCGGCCAGGACCAACGTGTCGAAGCCGGCGCCGCCGTCGATGCTGACGAAGTTGGTCGCGGTGATCTGGATGGCATCGTTGCCGTTGCCCGCCACCACGTGATCACCGGTCCCCACGTTGAAGATCAGGTCGTTGCCATCACCTCCATTGATGTGTTCCGAACTGCCGCTCGCCCCGGACATGACATCGTCCCCCGAGGTGCCGTTGACGTCGATCTGGCCGATATTCAGCGACAGCCCGTTGGGGGTCAGGGTGATGCCGTAGGCCGAGCTGTCGTTGCCATTGGTATCGGTGGCGACGATGTTGAACGAGATCTGCGAACCGAGGTTGAGGATATCGGTGATGTTCAGCCCCAGCTGGGTGAGGACGGTCGGGCTCAGCAGGTTCAGCGAGAAGTTGCCCGAGCTGTCCGCCTGGATCGGCAGCAGCTCGACGTTCAGCGCCGGGGTGATGACACGGATCACCACGCTGGAGTCCGGCTCGGTGGTACCGCTGAAACCGAACCGCGGGTTCAGCGGGTTGAGGCTGACATCGACACCGAAGTTACCGATGGTGACTGGCTGCTCGATGCTGCTGCCGACACCGATGGTTGCCACATTGCTCGGGTTGCCGGCCGGATCCTCGCCGGTGACCGAGACCTGGGCATTGAGCAACTGGTCCAGGGTAAGGTCGATGTCCAGGTCGGTGAGCAGGTTCAGCGAAGCCAGCCCGCTGTTGTCGGCAGTCACCGTGGCGGTGGCAGTGACGCCGCCGATGTCCACTTCGACCGTCAGTTCGGTTCCCGGATCGGTCGAGATGGTCAGGATGCTGCCCACCAGCGACAGCACCGGGGTCGCAGGCGGGATGGTGTCGACGGTGAACGGCACCGCGGTCGAGGCAGTACCGCCATTGATGTCCGCAGTGACGGTAGAAGCGCCCTCCGGGAACGGCCCCATGCCACTACCAGGGGGAATGGTCACGGTGACGCTGCCGGCCAGGATATCGCCAGCTGTGATGGTGTGCGTTGTCTGGGTCTCGTAGCCGTTCTGCCCGGCGAAGGCGACGGTGATAACCTGGCCTACCTGCATGGTCGGGCGGATCGTCACGTCGACCTGGATGCCATCGCTGATCTCGGCAGCGTTGATCCAGGTATCGGCTGCCTCCGGCACGCTGATGGTCGGCGGTGCCAGGTCCGGCGCGTTGATCGTCGCCGGGCCGCTGAGGTTGCCGGCAGCGTCGGCGGTGACCCCGCTGATCAACTCGCCGGTGATCAGGGGTGGTGCCAACGGCAGGCTGAAGTTGCCGCTGCCGTCGACATTCACCGTGATCGGGTTGGCGGTATCGCCGTCGATCACGAGGCGCACCTGGCTGTTCGGCTCGGCGGTACCGGTCAGCAGCGCACCGTCGGCACTGATGCTCAGCAGCGGCGCCGACGGCGCCACCGTGTCGACCGTGGTACTGGCCGGGCCACTGGTATTGCCGGCGGCGTCCTCGGCCACTGCGGTGACCACGGTGCCATTGGCCAGCGGCGTGGCCGGGGTGAAGCTCCAGTCGCCACTGCCGTCGGCGGTCGTCTCGCCGATCGGGTTGCCGCTACCGTCGGTGAGGATGACGGTGGCGCCAGGCTCAGCGGTACCCGTGAGCACTACACCATTGCTCGGCTCGATAGTCGGTGCGGTCGGGGCGATGGCATCGACGGTGGCGCTGGTCGGCCCGCTGGTATTGCCGGCAGCGTCCTGGGCGACGGCATTGATGACTGTGCCGTTGGCCAGCGGTGTACCAGGCGTGAACGACCAGTTGCCACTGCCATCGGCCGTGGTCTGGCCGATTGGGTTGCCGCTGCCATCGGTGAGGATCACCCTGGCGCCGGCTTCAGCGGTACCACTGATCTCGGTACCGTTGCTCGGCTCGATCGTCGGCTGGCCAGGGGCTACCGCATCCACCGTGGTGCTGACTTGTGGGGTGCTGGTGTTGCCAGCGGCGTCCAGGGCCACGGCATTGATGACCGTGCCATTGACCAGCGGCGTACCGGGCGTGAACGACCAGTTGCCGCTGCCGTCGGCAGTCGTCTGGCCGATCGGGTTGCCGCTGCCGTCGGTGAGGATCACCCTGGCCCCGGCCTCAGCGGTACCACTGATCACCACCCCGTTGCTCGGGTTGATGACCGGTGCGGCCGGCGCGACGGCGTCAACGGTGGCGCTGGTCGGCCCGCTGGTGTTGCCGGACGGGTCCTGGGCCACGGCGTTGATCACCGTGCCGTTGCCCAGCGCAGGCGAAGGCGTGAAGGCCCAGTTGCCACTGCCATCGGCGGTCGTCTGGCCGATCGGGTTGCCGCTACCGTCGGTAAGGATTACCTCGGCTCCGGCTTCGGCGGTACCACTGATCACCACCCCATTGCTCGGGTTGATGATCGGTGCGGCCGGCGCGATGGCGTCAACGGTGACGCTGGCCGGCCCGCTGGTATTGCCGGCCGGGTCCTGGGCGACGGCATTGATGACTGTGCCGTTGGCCAGCGGTGTACCAGGCGTGAACGACCAGTTGCCGCTGCCATCGGCGGTAGTCTGCCCTATCGGGTTGCCGACGCCGTCGGTGAGGATGACAGTTGCGCCGGCTTCGGCAGTACCACTGATTTCCGTGCCATTGCTCGGCTCGACCACCGGCGCGGCCGGTGCCACGCCGTCCACGGTAATGACCGCTGGCGCACTATCGATCCCTCCGGGGTTGCGCGCCACCGCGTTGACCACGGTGCCATCGGGCAGCGGTACGCCAGGTGTGAACGACCAGTTACCGCTGCCGTCGGCGGTGACCTGGCCGATCGGGTTGCCGTTGCCATCGGTGAGGATAATGGTGTTACCGGCATCAGCGGTACCGCTGATCACCGAGCCGTTACTCGGATCGACCTGCGGAATCGACGGCAGCGACGAGTCCACCGTGGTGCTACCTGGAGCACCAGTATTGCCGGCGGCATCGGTCGCCGTGGCGTTGACCACGGTGCCATCGGGCAGTTGTGTGCCTGGTGTGAATGTCCAGTTGCCGCTACCGTCAGTGGTGGCCTCGCCAATCGGATCACCATTGCCATCGGTGAGGGTCACGGTGCTGTTCGGTTCGGCAGTACCGTTGATCACGGCGCCGTTGCTCGGGTTCACCACTGGCGCGGCGGGTGCGATCGAATCCACCGTGGTGCTGCCCTGCGGGCCGGTGTTGCCGGCCGGGTCCTGGGCCACGGCATTGACCACCGTGCCGTTGGCCAGCGGTGTACCGGGAGTGAAGCTCCAGTCGCCGTTGCCGTCGGCGGTGGTTTCGCCGATGGGGTTGCCGCTGCCATCGGTCAGGATGACGGTGCTGCCCGGCTCTGCGGTGCCACTGATTTCGCTGCCGTTGCTTGGTTCGACCACTGGTGCGGCCGGGGCTACCGAGTCCACGGTGGTGGCGGCCTGCGGACCGGTGTTGCCGGTCGGGTCGGTTGCCGTGGCGATGATTACGGTACCGTTGGCCAGCGGTGTACCGGGGGTGAAACTCCAGTTGCCACTGCCGTCGGCGGTGACTTGGGCGATCGGGTTGCCGCCGAGGTCAGTCAGGGTGACGGTGGCGCCCGCTTCGGCAGTACCGCTGATGGTCACGCCGTTGGTTGGATTGATTACCGGAGCAGCCGGCGCACTGGAGTCGACGGTGACCGTCGCTGCCGGGCTGGTGTTGCCAGCCGGGTCGCTCGCCGTGGCATTGACTACGGTGCCATTGGGCAGCGGCGTGGCTGGGGTGAATGTCCAGTTGCCGCTGCCGTCGGCGGTGACTTCACCAATCGGATTACCGCTGCCGTCGGTGAGGGTCACTGTGCTGTTCGGCTCGGCGGTGCCGCTAAGACTGCTGCCGTTGCTGAGATTGATGGTAGGTACGCCCGGGGCCACGCCGTCCACGGTGGTGCTGGTCGGCCCGCTGGTATTGCCGGCCGGGTCGGTCGCCGTGGCGTTTATCACGGTTCCGTCGGCCAGCGGCGTACCGGGAGTGAAGCTCCAGTCGCCGCTGCCGTCGGCAGTGGTCTGGCCGATCGGGTTGCCGCTGCCATCGGTCAGGGTGATGGTGCTGCCAGGCTCGGCGGTACCGCTGATTTCGCTGCCGTTGCTCAGTTCGACCACTGGTGCGGCCGGGGCTACCGAGTCCACCGTGGTGGCGGCCTGCGGACCGGTGTTGCCGGTCGGGTCGGTTGCCGTGGCGATGATTACAGTACCGTTGGCCAACGGTGTACCGGGAGCGAAACTCCAGTTGCCGCTGCCATCGGCGGTGACCTGGCCGATCGGGTTGCCGCCGGCATCGGTCAGGGTGACGGTGCTGCCGGGTTCGGCGGTACCGCTGATCGTGGTGCCATTGGTTGCATTGATTGCCGGTGCAGCCGGCGCGCTGGAATCGACGGTGACCGTCGCTGCCGGACTGGTGTTGCCGGCCGGGTCGCTCGCCGTGGCATTGACCACGGTGCCATTGGGCAGCGGCGTGGCTGGGGTGAATGTCCAGTTGCCGCTGCCGTCGGCGGTCACCTCGCCAATGGGGTTACCGCTGCCGTCGGTGAGGGTCACGGTGCTGTTCGGCTCGGCGGTGCCGCTGAGGCTGCTGCCGTTGCTGAGGTCGATGGTGGGCACGCCCGGGGCCACGCCATCCACGGTGGTGCTGCCCTGCCCGCTGGTATTGCCGGCCGGGTCGGTCGCCGTGGCATTGACCACGGTGCCATCCGGTAACGGTGTGCCTGGCGTGAACGACCAGTTGCCGCTACCGTCGGCGGTGGTCTGGCCGATCGGGTTGCCGCTGCCGTCGGTCAGGGTAATGGTGCTGCCAGGCTCGGCGGTACCGCTGATTTCGCTGCCGTTGCTTGGTTCGACCACTGGTGCGGCCGGGGCTACCGAGTCCACTGTGGTGGTCGATGGAGCGCTGGTATTGCCGGTCACGTCGGTCGCGGTGGCGATGATTACGGTACCGTTGGCCAGCGGTGTACCAGGAGCGAAACTCCAGTTGCCGCTGCCATCGGCGGTGACCTGGCCGATCGGGTTGCCGCCGGCATCGGTCAGGGTGACGGTGCTGCCGGGTTCGGCGGTACCGCTGATCGTGGTGCCATTGGTTGCATTGATTGCCGGTGCAGCCGGCGCGCTGGAATCGACGGTGACCGTCGCTGCCGGACTGGTGTTGCCGGCCGGGTCGCTCGCCGTGGCATTGACCACGGTGCCATTGGGCAGCGGCGTGGCTGGGGTGAATGTCCAGTTGCCGCTGCCGTCGGCGGTCACCTCGCCAATGGGGTTACCGCTGCCGTCGGTGAGGGTCACGGTGCTGTTCGGCTCGGCGGTGCCGCTGAGGCTGCTGCCGTTGCTGAGGTCGATGGTGGGCACGCCCGGGGCCACGCCATCCACGGTGGTGCTGCCCTGCCCGCTGGTATTGCCGGCCGGGTCGGTCGCCGTGGCATTGACCACGGTGCCATCCGGTAACGGTGTGCCTGGCGTGAACGACCAGTTGCCGCTACCGTCGGCGGTGGTCTGGCCGATCGGGTTGCCGCTGCCGTCGGTCAGGGTAATGGTGCTGCCAGGCTCGGCGGTACCGCTGATTTCGCTGCCGTTGCTTGGTTCGACCACTGGTGCGGCCGGGGCTACCGAGTCCACTGTGGTGGTCGATGGAGCGCTGGTATTGCCGGTCGCGTCGGTCGCGGTGGCGTTCACCACGGTGCCGTTGGGTAACGGGCTGCCCGGTGTGAAACTCCAGTTGCCACTACCGTCGGCGGTGACCTGGCCGATCGGGTTGCCGCCGGCATCGGTCAGGGTGACGGTGCTGCCCGGTTCGGCGGTACCACTGATCGTGGTGCCATTGCTAGGGTTGACCACTGGTGCAGCCGGGGCCTGCGCATCCACAGTCGTGCTCGTCGGAGCGCTGGTGTTGCCCGCTGCATCCTGGGCCACCACGTTGATCACGGTACCGTCAGGCAACGGTGTGGTGGGTGTGTAGCTCCAGTTGCCACTGCCATCGGCTGTCACCTGGCCGATCGGGTTACCGCTGCCATCAGTGAGGGTTACGGTGCTGTTCGGCTCGGCGGTGCCGCTGAGGGTGCTGCCGTCGCTCAGATTGATGGTGGGAGCGCCCGGCGCCACGCCATCCACGGTGGTGCTGCCCTGCGCGCTGGTATTGCCAGCCGCATCCTGGGCCACCGCGTTGACCACGGTACCATCGGGCAGCGGTGTCGCGGGGGTGTAGCTCCAGTTGCCGTTGCCATCGGCCGTCACCTGGCCGATCGGGTTACCGCTGCCATCAGTGAGGGTCACGGTGCTGTTCGGCTCGGCGGTACCGCTGAGTTCGGAACCATTGCTCGGGTTGATCACGGGTGCCGCTGGCGCCACGCCGTCGACGATGATGCTGGCGGGCGGGCCGCTGTTACCGGCGGCATCCACTACCACTGCTTTGACCACGGTGCCATCGGGCAGTGGGCTATCGGGTGTGTACGACCAGTTGCCGTTGCCGTCGGCTGTAGTCTGGCCGATGGGGTTGCCGTCGCCGTCGGTGAGCACCACGGTGCTGCCAGGCGCGGCCGTGCCGCTTAGGCTGGAGCCGTTGCTCGGGTTGATCTGGGGCGCATCGGGGAAGTCAGGGGCCTGCACGGTCGCGGGCGGGCTGCTGTTGCCGGCAGGATCGGTCACCACCACGGTAACCGTTTCGCCGTTGGTCAGTGGCGGATTCAGCGGGATCTGGAATTTGCCATCGGGGCCGACCACCACGCTGATGTCGGTTTGCCCGTCGCCGTTGCTGTCGATGCCCACGGTGGCGCCCGGCTCGGCCGTACCGCTGATGCTGCTGCCATCCGGGGCAATCTGCAGTCCGCTGGCCGGCGCTGGGGCCGTGGTGTCAGGCGGCACACTGCCGTCACTGCCACCACCACCACCACCACCACCACCGCCACCGTTGCTGTTGGCGATAGCGACGCCGCCGCCAATGATCGCGGCACCAGCCAAAAGTGCACCACCGGGGCTGAGCCCGGCAATGGTACCGTCGTTGCCAGTGAGCGACTCGAACCCGGCCAGCGTGTCCTGGGGCACATAACCCGCCACCAGCGGCCCATCGGCAGCGACGGGTGGCAGGTCGACGGCAAGCAGTTTGTCCCGGTCTACCAGGTACAACTGGCTTACAGGCTGCCCCTCGACATAGAAGTTGGCAATGCGCAGGCTTTCGCCAGACTTCAGTTGCACGATCAGATCGGCCCCACTTTTCGTGTAGCCCGCCACACTTTCCGGAGCGATATCCAGAACAATGTTACTGCTCTGAGTAAGCGTCAGGATTCCATTGTCGGGGATTGCTATGGGGGCGGCAGAAGTAACACTTTGGGTGAGGGGGGACACCTTGGCCTGAATCGACATACCTGACAGTCCTTTTGTCAACAGCACGACCGGGCGATCGCACGCGTATATCCAGAAATAGCACGCCCCACATAAAATTCCAGAGGGTTTAAAATATTTCAGGAAGGTCTGTTGCGATGCGCCTCACCACCAAGGCTTGCAACAACCGACTTGAACTAATACTTTTGAATTAGCCCCTTACTCACTGCAGAATGGCGTAAGTAAAAGTTGGTCATAAGAGGAAGGTATTAGTTGAAAAGTAGCTGCGCCAACATCTTGATAAATGCGAAAAAATCGTATTTATTCCAAGCTCTGACGAAAGGTTAAACTTTAGCCTGGGCATGTAAGCCCGCCAACAAGGCGGCTTATCGAGCAACATGAGACATGTCGGCCGCTCAGTCTGGCCTTGAGCGACTCGTTCAGCGGTTTCCTAGTTGAACTTGAGCTTGGCTACCTTGCTCAGTGCCCAGCCACTGAACACGTAGAACGCATCCAGGTAGAAGCGGCCTTCGTAGTTGGGTAGCGGTTCACGATTCAACAACAGCTCGGGCATGTCGGGCGACGGGGGAAACAGCGCATAAAAGCCGTTGGGCAACACCGCCAGCGCGATGAGCAGCAGGTAGGTCACGGTCCGCAGCATGGTGCCGCGGTTATCGGATTGCTCGGCCCATTTCAGGCCGAACCAGGCGATCAGGCCGGCAACCGGCAACACCCAGAAATGCGTCGGCATTCCAATGAACATTTCAGCGACTACGCTTCTTGCTTCCAACCTGGTTTTCTCCATTCAAATGAGCGGATTATTGCGGCTGGGGTCGGCAAATGCAAAAAGCCCGCTCTCGAGGGCGGGCTTTTTGTTCTCGAGGGTCAGTTGATCATGCTTTTGAACACATCAGCGCGGCGTCCAGCAGCCTGCCATGGTCGTACCAGGCATCACGTTGATACGCCGCGAACTGGCGCTGGGTACCCGTGCCCCGCACCTCGACCAGGCCACCCGCCTTGTCGGGGTCGGTGCTATCGACGAACAGCCTGACCGCGTTATCGCCATCGACCTGATAGGTTTTCACATTTCCTTGAAGTTCGCCTTTTACGCATCCCAGGTACGCCGGCGTACTTCTTTCCGTGGCCCCGGCCGCATAGCCATGGCCCGCACGCACATCGGGGTCATGTGCACAGCCCGCCATGAACAGTGTGGCGAAGGTGGACATCAGTATTGCACCTGCTACCGACCTTGAAGTCTTCACGCGACACGCTCCTGCCGCCCCATCGAGTAACTTGGGAAAGTGTTGCCAAGCCGCATGCACCTTTTTCGTTTTTGTCAGCCCATGTTACTGCTCGACGTCAGCCAGGCCATATGATTGTTTGCTATATCGGTTTCAAGGCGGCTTTCACCACGAAGATACTTTCGCCGTATGGCCATGAACCCGCCAGCGCGCGAACAATACCCGCCCCAAAGCGGATTTTCGTTGCGTTGTTGCCCCGATTACGGGGAAGACTGAGCCCACAATCGGGGGTCAGGCAATGGCCTTCAGGAACACCAGTGTCGCCACAAGATCCAGGAGCAGTACGGCAACCACAACGAAGACCATGTAATAGCGGTCATCCTGAGTCATTTTTGCGTTCTCCGAATGATCAATGCCTCAGGGTCAAAGCAATTGCTGTTCCAAAAACGTGACGCATCCGATCAGGGTCGTTTCTTCCATGCCCGGCGCCTCAGCAGCCATGTGCCTGAAGCACCATGCCCTGGCCTATGCTCAAGGTTTCGGAGGAAGCGAATATGTGCGGAAGGCTCAGCCAGTACCGTGGCATCCACGACTTCGTTGAAACCCTGAGCCTGCCAGAGGCCTGGCGGAACAACGTCGGCGACCAGCCACTTGGCCGGTACAACATCGCGCCGACCACGCCGGTGGCGGTACTGCGGACAGATGACACAGGCCCACGAGCGGACCTGGTGAGGTGGGGATGGCGACCACACTGGGCGAACGACCGCGCTGCGCCGATCAACGCGCGGGTCGAGAAGGTGGCCCATGGCCCATTCTTTCGGGCGATCTGGCCATACCGAGCCATCACCCCCATCGACGGCTGGTACGAATGGGTTGATGAAGGTGGGCCGAAGAAGCAGCCGTACTACATCCGCCGCCAGGATGGGGGCCCTGCACTTTGCGCCTCGATCGGCCAGTTCACCGGTACCGAGCACGACGGGTTCGTCATCATTACCGCCGACGCCCAGGGCGGAATGGTCGACGTTCACGACCGCCGGCCGGTCGTGTTGTCACCAGAACTGGCGTACGAATGGATCGCTGTAGCAATGCCGAGCGAGCACGCGGAACAACTGGTGCTCAACCTGGGTGAGCCGGCCGAAGCCTTCGAGTGGTACCGAGTGGATATCGCCGTGGGGAATGTGCGTAACCAGGGCGCCGAGCTGATAAACCCGCTTCGGTGAACGCAGGCAAATCTTTTCCGCACGTTGACAACCACCGAAGGCTGTTGATGGCGCCCTGCCCTCAACGGCCCGGTGATCAGATACCGCCCCCATATAACTGCCGTCGCACCTATGCGACAATATGCTCAATGTCTGGTCTCAACCCCGCATTTATCGCCCATCAGCTCGGGCATAGCGTGCAGATGCTCTTATCGACTCATGCGCGCTGGATTGACTCGTCCAACGACTGGCAGGTGATGGAAAAGCTCCTGACTGGTCCGAAATTGGTCCGACGCTGCGAAGAAGTCACGTAAGTTATTGATAGGTAAGCCTCTTGATCTCCACCGCTAACATCACCATGCGATTTCTTAGGGGTGTTCGGCGGTGATAAAGGGTTGATTTTGCTGGACTAAATGCCCCTCCAGTACCCTTCGATACCCCATCATTGGTATCAGAATTGGTATCGCACTCGGATGGCTATCGCTTCACTCAGCGCCTCGTCGCCCCCCCAGATCGACGCGCAGCGGGCCGCATGGTTGGTCATGCTCGAGCGCCCACAATCTCGCCGACTCGGCGAACTCCAGCATGTCAGCCAACTGGTCTGCGTCAACGTTACACCGCCGGTGGGCAGATACCGCCAATTCCGTAAGCACCGTGGCCCGGCCATCAGGATCTGCTATCAGTGCGTGCTGGTCATTGAGTTCGGCCAACCAGGCCGATGGCAAGCTCAACATTTAACCGTCCACAGCTGATCGATACGCGTTGTGTAGGATTGGCTCATCATCTCCCTCCTCATCCCCCAGTCCGGTGTCGCCGGCACGCTGCCGGCTCGCATCGTCCCCCTCCCCCAGCGCTCATTGATGTTATCCATCACCTGCATCAGCCGGTCACATGCCACCGATTGCTTGAGCGCGAACAAATCCTCTGAAAACTCACCTGGTTGCCGCAGGTCCATCAGCAGCACCTCGGCCTTGCTGTAGCGGAACCCAGGCCTGAAGATCCTCCCGACCGCATCGGTGGCCAGTCGAGTCATCAGCAGCGTGTCGCAGGTTGGGTAAGGAAGCTCCACCAGCGCACCCTGGGCGTGATGCGCCTCCTCCGGATTGAACATGCCTGTGCGGATGCTGACCCGCATGCGCTTGCACACTGACCCTTGAGCCCGCAGTTTCTCCGCAGCGCGGCCAACATAAGTGGCTACGGCCTGTTTGATCGGCGCCAGCTCGGTCAACCGCTTTCCGAACATCCGACTGCAGCAGATCTCCTGCTTCGGCGGTTCGGCCTCGTCAAGTTCAAGGCATGGTGTGCCAGCGAGCTCTCGGGCCGTCTTTTCAACCACAACGCTGAACTTCTGGCGAAGTGTCCAGGCGTCAGCTTTGGCCAGGTCCATGGCTGTGCAGATGCCCATCGCTTCAAGGTGAGCGGTCATACGCCGACCAATGCCCCATACTTCCTTCACCTCGGTATTGCGCAACACCCAATCGCGCTTGAACGGATCGGTGATGTCGACGACGCCACCTGTCTGCGCCAGCAGGCGCTTGGCGGTGTGATTGGCCAGTTTCGCAAGCGTCTTGGTTCCGGCGATCCCGACACCCACAGGAATCCCCGTGCACTGGAAGATCCTCGAGCGCAGCTTTCGTCCGAACTGGGTCAGGTTTTCCTGAATGCCGGAAAGGTCAGCGAAACACTCGTCGATGCTGTAGACCTCTGTTGCCGGCACCATCGATTCGATCAGCGTCATGACACGCTCGCTCATATCGCCATAGAGCGCATAGTTACTGCTGAAGGCCATGATGCCGTGTCGGCGCAGCTTTTCCTTCGCTTGGAAAAACGGCTCGCCCATCTTTACAAATGGCTTAGCGTCGTAGGATCTGGCAATCACGCAGCCGTCGTTGTTGCTCAACACGACGATTGGGGTCATGGCCAGGTCCGGCCGAAACACACGCTCGCAACTAGCGTAGAACGAGTTGCAATCAATCAGCGCAAACACCTGGTCACTGCGCATGGTCACGAACGCTGTAACGCACAACGCCCCATATCACGAGCTCGTCGCCTTCCATAATGTATCGCGGCGGATATGCCGGGTTTTCGGACTTCAAGATGACCACGCCATCGCGCCGGTGCAGGCGCTTGCAAACCGGCTCACTGTTAACCGCGGCAATCACTACATCGCCGTGTTCAGCCTCGCGGCCGCGATCGACGATGACGATATCACCGGAGTAGATCCCTGCCCCTTGCATGCTGTCGCCTTCGACTTTCACTAGATACACATGGGGCGCGCGGAGGTCGAATAACTCATCAAGGGAAATATGGCCTTCCAGGTGGTCCGCAGCAGGCGACGGGAATCCGGCCGGCACGCGAAACGAATACAGCGGAAGCGGTTCGGTACCGCCGGTTGGCGTACCCAAGAAAGTGATGGTCATAGTGGAAGGTCCGAAGCAAACTGTATGCATATACAGTAAATCCGGCATCAGCTGCTCGGTCAATCCTGGGCGATGAAAATTCTGACGGGCGAGAGGGGGAATTATGTGCGGACGGTACTCGATCTATGAGTCGATGGATCACTACCTGCGACAGCTATCGCTCGATCTGGTCGTAATCAATGGTTACGACCATGAACCGATCAGTCGCTTCAATGTGGCACCTTCTAGCCGCGTCGAGGTCATCCGCAGAGTAGACGAGGGGTTGAGCGTGGATAGGGTCAAGTGGGGATGGTCGCCTTTCTGGGCGAAGGGGAAACGCCCGGACCCGATCAATGCTCGGGCCGAGACGGTGGTGATGGGAAAATTCTTCAAGGCTCTGTGGCCGAACGGAAGGGCTTTGGCGCCGGCAAATGGCTGGTTCGAATGGGTTCCAGATCCAGCAGACCCGAAGCGAAAGCAGCCGTACTACATCACGAGCACCGATGGCGGACCTCTATTTTTTGCCGCACTCGCAGAAGTACATCAGGGTCTGGAGCCAGATGAGCGGGATGGATTTGTTGTCATCACAGCTGCTGCTGATCAAGGCCTGGTCGACATCCACGACAGAAAACCCCTGGTGCTCTCGCCTGAAACCGCTAAGGAATGGCTGGATCCAGCCACATCAGGCGAACGCTTGAAAGCCATTGTCGAGGTTGGATGCCGGCCGGCACAAGACTTCCGATGGTTTCCAGTTGGCAAGGCCGTGGGGAATGTTAAGAACCAAGGCCATGAGCTGATTGAGCCGGTCAGTGAACAGAACCGCCAGGGCGACCTAGAGCTCTAAGCTGGTAGTCGGTTACCGCCTGGAACTGCGATTCGGCAATTAGCCGCAGACGCTCCACCTCTTTCGCCGGCTCACCCGAAGCCTGGGCCTCGTGATAACGCTTCATAGCGTCCACGGCGTTGGTGTACATGGGATGGTCAGGGTAAAGGATCGGCGGCTTACACTTCATCGGGGTTCCATCCTAAGAAGGCCATCACTGAATGGTAGCCGGTGCCCGACCTGCTTGGATTAACTGGTAATCGATAACCGCTTGGTATAGCGAATCCGCCAATAGGCGTAGGCGCTCGACCTCTTCAGGCGGCGCGCCACCTGTTTCCGCATCACGATGGGCCCGGACCGCTTCCAGAGCTTTCAGTAGCAAGGGCTCACCAGCGAGCGCCATCCCTTCCAGCGTTCTTTTCACGGATTAATCCTTTGGTGGAAGTCAGTGCATTATAGGCCGCTTCGCCCCAGTGCCCGCTATTCAGTGGATCGAGGCGATGCGGCTACAATTGACCCTGACTTCACACCCCGATAAGGCGGAAAACCGAGCTCCACCTTGGCGACTTCCTTAGCAGGGTTAGGCGGTTGACAGCTACGCCTTCGCGGCAGGCTTGAGTCTGAACGTAACCCCCATCCTGTTGAAAGCGTTCATTGCAGCAATCGTGGCAGTCAAATCTACCAAGTCTCGCTCGTTGAAGACCGCGGAGGCGGCAGCGTAGGCCTCGTCCGAAACATGGGTTTCTCCCACATTGGTCACCTCTTCTGCCCACTTCAATGCAGCGCGCTCTAGATCAGAGAATAAGTGTTCCGCCTCATGCCAAACCGCGACTAGCAGCACCTTGTCAACTGACATGCGGCCTTTGATCAAGTCGCGAGAGTGAAGATCGATGCAGAACGCGCAACCATTGATCTGTGATACTCGAAGGAAGACCAGATGTATCAACTCCGGAGGTAGATTCGTTCCGGTGGTTACATAGTGGTGTAACCCGGTCAGCGCTTTTGCTGCACCGGGAGACTTTTCAAACCAATTCATACGAGTCATACATACTCCATAAGCGCTTTCGTAAACACAGACGCATTTTATTGCGTACGCGGCTCGGCTCATGGGTCCAATCCGCTGTAATTTCTGGGTTCCAATAGGTGGCTAGGGCGCTTTTCTGCCTCCCTGCTTCCCTGCTTCCTTGCTATGGAGAGAACTTTCCAAAACCGTCGATCACCGCCTCGCATGCCAGGCCGGCTATTCGGCTTCGCTCAAGCGCCGTCGCGAGGTCTCCCGCCATTCGGTCAGCTTCTTCAAGCAATCCCCCGAGCACCACGACGGCAGAGGTTCCTGCTTGGCGCTGCTGGGCAGCGATGGTGTCGCAGGTGGCTCGGTGACCGGCCCGCAGTCGGGCGATCTCACCGCGCAGCCCACCAGCAGCAGACTCAGCAGCATCGGCGCGGTCTTGGGCCAGTTCCAATTTATTACGCGCACTCTCACCCTCCTCGTCCGCCACGGCTTGGCGGCGCTGTTCTTCGGTTCTGGCCTGGGCAGCGGCGCGCCGGTCACGCTCGGCCACCTCAAGGCGGTAGTCGGCCAAGACCTTCTCGGACCGCGCAGTTTCCGCGCGCGCATCAGCCGCAGCCCCGTCAGCAACCACTACTCGGTACTGCTGGCTGCCGGCGACCAGTACCAAGGCGAGCAGCCACCAGCACCAGGCAGGTACCGCACCGAGCCGAATCACGCCAGCGCCCTCCGCACACCCTCGTCAATCACCTGATCCGGGTACGGGTTGCCGCCGTTCTCGTGCACGATGATGCCGAGCACCATGCCGCGCAGCGTGGCCGGGTCCTTGATGTTGATCGGGTCGGTGGGTCGCACACCGATGCGCTTGGCCACTGCTGCAGCGTAAGCCTGGGTGTCGTTCTCGCTGCTCGGCGCCCAGCGGCTGATGGTTTCCAGCACGGTATCTATTCCCTTCTCGCCCACTCCAGGCAGGCCGTCTTTGCCGCGGTAGTTGATAACCAGCTTGCCGAGGGCGCGGATGCCGTTCTCGGCCTGGTCGAACCTGGCGAAGCGCGGCTTGGCCACGCCCTCCTCTATGCCCAGCTGGCCTTGCCAGGCGTTCCGTGGGTTGAAATCGATGTTGCCGGGGTTATTGTTGCGTACACCGCGGGGAGTAGTCATTCAGTGACCTCCTGTACTGGTTGACCTGCAGCTTCCTCCACGGAGACGGTAACCTGAGCCTTGTAGCGCTTGAGCACCTGGGCAGTGCGGACGATCGCAGCTGGCTGCTCCTCCAGCAGTTTGCGGGCCGCGGCATCCGCTTCCTGTTCCGTGGCGTACTCGATCTGGTGGATCGGATCGAAGTTGTTACTGTTGTTGATGACGATGAACGGCATGGGTTTTCTCCGGGCAAAAAAATACCGCCGGGCGGCGGTGAGTTGGGTGTCTATGCGAGTCAGGCCGGTGGTGCTGGCCAGTCGATTGTGGTGGCGTAGCCGGGTTGCTCAGGCAGCCGGCTGAGCGTCAGGCGGTAGCGCTTCCAGGCTTTCAGGGCCTCGGCTTCGGCCGGGGTCGCGTCGTCCAGCTCAACGGCATCCTGCAAAGGCGCAATGGCCGCATCGGCCGCCGCCCGGCGCTGGGCAATCTCGGCGGCAGCGGTCGCCCGCAGCTGCTCATTGGCCGCCTGGGCCTTATGCTCGGCGGTCACCAGCTGACCCCAGTCGATCGCAGCAAAGCCCTGTGCCGGCGCCGACTGTTGGGCGGATGGGATCGGCAGCGCGACCAGACCATCAGCCGGCGACACAATGTCACGCGGAAAACGCGCCTCCTGGCTGGCATCGATCGGAATGGGCAGCTGCAGCAACAGCACCAGCTGGCCATCCACGCGCTCGACGGGCGCAATCACCCAAGGGCAACCGGTCGCCTCGGCCGGCAATGTGGCGCCATCCGGCAGCGCGGAAAAGTCCAGGGTCAGACCGTTGATGGTCAGGCTGTCGCCTTGCTTGTAGATCGTCAGCGAGGCCGGGGCGATCGGCAGCACTGGGCTTAACTGGATACGCATTAGAACCACCTGCCAATGGCAATGTATTGATACTGAACGTCGGACGCTGTAGCGAAGCGATAGGACCAGGAATCGGCATAAACCAGGGTGGTGGTTGCACTCCACCAGATGCCGTTGTAAGCCTGCTCACCAATCGCGGCTTGGTTACCACTCGCCCCGATCGACCCCAGCGCCGTGGCGAGGATGCGCGGCGCTGTAGCAAAAGCCACCGGCATGGTGGCCCGGCCGGCGGCGGCGCTGTTCAAGGCCTGTTTCGGCACCGTAATAACGCCCCAACACACCTGGGTGCCGTCAGCCAGGCGGATAAATTCGCCGTTGGCGTTGGAGCCGCGCTGCAGCAGCGCGCCTGTGGGCACACCGCCAGCCTGGCTGACGGCGCCGAGAATGTTGCCCTTCTGAAACCCCGTGGCAATCCAGCTGTACAGTTCGTCAAAGTTGGCGATGGCTTTGAGCCAGGCGCTGCGACGGTCGTCACCGCCAACGCCATTCGGCGCCGACCCAAGGTTAATAACTTGCTTGGCCATGTTGTGCCCTTAATTGTAGTACCGCGACTCTGGAAACTTGCAAACGGCCACGCCCAATGTCGTACCGGCGGTGCCGTCGTAATACCAATCACCGCCGGACGTCATGACCTGGCAATAGATGTTCATATTGGGTTGCCCATTCGCCAGAATATTCATTCCGGCAAACTGCGCCTTTTGCGCAAACCAATTTACGCCACGATCAATGGCCGAAATACAGATAAAGTCGTCGGCTTCTATGGTCACGTTGGGTGTAAAAATAAACTGGGTGGCACCAAAATAGGTTTGCTCCCATGCAGTAGCGAACTTACCGTATCGCACCGGCTTATCCTTGGTGGAAAAGACTATCTGACCACTCGCGTCCCGAATATTCATACCGTAGCCCGAAGTCTCAGCAGTATCGGAAAACTTGCAGGCCACATACTCAATCAGAAAATTCTGCAGTGTATTGCCGCCGGATGCCGCCGAGTTTAGGGCAAAGCCTGTCCAAGCCCCCGGCCCGCCCTTGATGGTGGCGGTAAGGCCAAGGTTCGGGTGCAGGCCGCTGACATGGCGAATAAACACCTGCGGCGGCTCCTGGGTACGAATCGGCTTGATAAACACCGCCTCCCCATAGCCACCCTGATCGGTGTAGCGAGACGTAATGTTCAGGGTTCCCCTTTCCGAAAACACCAACACTTTACGCTCACTGCTAATGGTGACCGATCCATAGTTGTTCTTAGCAGAAAAACCATAACTGCTCATTAAATGGCCCTCACCGCTTCAACCACACACTCGACAGTGTGCTCCACCCATTTATCGCGGTAGTTACTCCCCACGTTGGTCGGCTGTCGGTAATTGACATAGGTGTAAATCCCTATAAGGGTGCCTCCTAGGTTTTTGTACGTCGGCAAATAACCCCAGTTGTCGGGGTAGCCTGGCTGGGCATAACCTGCATAAGCCCGTGGTGTAATCATTACAAAGCAAGTGGCGGGGTCATAGCCGGGCACATCCATGAGGATATAATCGCGCCTGACCCCATCCCCATACGTGCGCGGCCGCCCGGGCAATATCATGGATGCCATTTTCTGCAGGGTGAAATCACCCATGCCGAACACTTCAACACCATTCGAGTTAGATACTCGGATGCCATATTGCGCCATGCATACTCCTTAGCTGAGGCGGCCAATCGCGGTCCGCTCAACACCGTTGGCGTCGTAGACATAGAAGCCACCGTTATTCAGCAGCGTTGAACCGGATGCGTCCTGCCCGCGCAAGATGAACGTACCCGCCTTGAAGTTGATTTCCAGCAGCGGCAGACCCTGGGCGTTCAAGGCTTCTGACCTGATCGTCAGGCCGGCCACCAACTCCTGCACGAATGCCTTGCTGATCAGCGCGGTATTCATCACCACCTGGCCGTTTTCCATCACGAATCCAGGCACCACGTTGCCGTCTACGCCGTCGATAAAGGCCACCCGTTGCGCCATCATCAAGATTTCGCTCACCTCGCCATTGCTACCCTGGACGATGCCGGTTTGTACCAGTCGGCCATTGGCGTTGGTTTGCGTCTTCCACGATGAAATGGCCGATACCCGGCCATCAACGCCGGCAACCGTTTCGCTCATGAACTGCACGGCGGCGCTCACATCACCCACCTGGGACTGCACCGCATCGAGGCGCTTGGCTGTCGCAATGCCTTCCTCAATCCGTACCGATTGCTCCGACCAGACGCCGACCAGGCTGCCCGTAGCGCCGGCCAGGCCGGACGCATCACCCTCCATTTCCGGGTTCACCTGGACATACAGCCCATCCAGGCGACTGGCCTGCGCGGTGATTGCCGTGCCCTGCTGCTTCACAACCGTGTCCATCTGGCTGATCGCAGTAGCCTGAGCGGTTACCGCCCGGGCGCTAGGCCCAGCGACAAACGGTGACGGGGTGTTGCTCTCTCCGACCCGCTTTTCGACCATGATCGAGTCCACCACCATCGAGGCGTTTGGCGCTGCATGCCGGTTCGGGTAGATCAGTAGACCGACCTTGCCGCTTTCCGTGATGGTGATTGGGAACGTGATGCGCGTACGCTCGGTGGTATACGGCTGGGTCGCCGATCGAGAGGTCACTCCGTTGTACAGGTTGACCATCATTGAGCCGGCCGTGCCGCCTTTCACATACATCGACACAAGGTAAACACCAGGTTCAACCCGGATGTTGAAGGCCGCCGGATTGTTGGTCGGAGCTAGCACGATGTACGAAAACAGGCTGTCGGTGTCTGCCTCCAGGGAGTAGCCGAACCCGGAGTCAGCCTCGGGCACCGCCACCCCAGTCTTGGTCAACAACGCGCCCCCAGTGACTGGCAACGCGGCCGAAGTCAGCCAGCTGTAGGCACTGTCGAGCAGATTGGCGCCGTTCCCCCCAATTCCTCCCACACTGCTTTGCAGTTGCGTCAGAGCCTGGCCCTGGCTGGTCAGCGTGTTGCCTTGCTGGGTGACACTCGCGCCGAGGGTGCTGATGGCATCCGCGTTCGCTGTATCGGCAGCGGTGACGCGGCGCGCGACGATGTTGCACCACAGCGATCGACCTGTGCCGTCCGCCGGTTCAGTACGGGTTAAAAACCGCGCCGATACGGCTCCCGCCGGCGCAGTAATGCGCCCGGCGTGAGACTTGAATCCTGTCGCCGCAGCCACTACCGAGAATGCGTTGAAATAGCCCAGGTTGGTCCCGGCCTTGTCAAAGAACTGCATCTGCAGCCGGGCAGTTTGGCCAGCGGTCATGTAGCCCGGCCAGATATCTGCCGACAGGTCGAACTGCTCGCCGCCAGCAGTCACTACGTTTGCTGCCGCCCCGCAGAAGCTGTTCGTATAGAACGACACGCCTTTTCCGGCGGAGGGATGCGCCGAGACGTTGGTTATCCGGGCATCACCGGTCCAAGGGTCAGTCAGGCCATCCTCGAAACTGCCACGCAGGATCAGGTTGTCAGGTTGCTGGCCGATGGACGCCTTGATTTGAGTAATCGAGGTGCCTTGAGAGGTCAGCGTATTGCCTTGGTTGGTGACTGCAGTTTGCAACGTCTGCAGCGCAGAGGCATCAGCCTTGGCCGCCATTTGAGCAAGTGCGCTGGCCGCAGCAGCCGCTGCATCGGCGGCCACCTTGTCGGTAACCGCCACCCAGGCGGCCCCGGTCCAGCGCTTCGGCGTGTTTGCCGCCCCCGTGGTATCGATCCACAGATTCTGCGCCAGGCGCTTGTCCGTTGCCGGCTCGGTGCTACTGTAGATCACCTCCCCTTTGCCGCCTGCCTTGTCGGATGCCGCCTGGGCAGCCTGCTGCGCAGCCGTCACGTTTCCGTTTGTGGTCTGCAAGCTGCTGCTTACGCCCATGATGGCCGAAGCGTTCGCCTCATCACCACTGATCCGGGCGGTGCGCTCCTCCACAACGGAGGCCACGGACGCCGAGGGCGCGATCTGGCCCACAGCGATCCAGTCGATTTCGAACACATCACCAGCCGACGCGCTAAGCCACAGGTAAAACCTGGTGACCGTGCTGTCCGACCAGTCGGACCCGCCGGCAGTCAGCTGCGACATGTCCCACTCCAGCACCATGCTCTGACCGACCGCCAGGCCTGGGTCCGGGATGACTTTCCGGTACGACGTGCTCGAGGCGTGGTTTGCTGTCACGTAGGTGATCTGCCCGTTCCAGCCGGTACCGGCTCGGCGAGTGATCCTGCAGCGAACGCGGTCATGATCGCGGCCGTTGATCGACACAACCGGGCTGTTGAGGTAGGCGCTGATGTCAGTGTTGGTGACGATCAGACGCCCATTCTCCACTACCAGGCTGCAGCGGGTACCCGACCAGGCTTCAACGGTCGAAGCAAAGCCGTAGTTCAGGGCGGTATCGAACCCACCAGACTCGGCCCGGATCGTTGCAATCTGCGAAGCCAGGGCCGAGTCCGCGTTGGTTCGCGCCGTGATCTCGTTGCTGATTGCCGACGAATTGGCCGCGCTGCTGGCCGCAACGGTGTCAATCCGTTGCCCCAGAGCCGTGTCGGCATTGGTGCGCGCGGTGATCTCCGTCTGAATGGCTGCAGCATTATCGCCCGTCGAGGCAGTGAGAGTGTCAATGCGCTGGCCCAAGGCGGCATCCGCCGATTGGCGAGTCTGCGCCTCGCTGGTGATTGCGGTACCGCGCGCCTGGGCCTCGGCCAACAGGCCTTGAGCACGCGCCGCCGCCTCGGCGTCGATCGCCTGGGTGCGCGCCGTCGCTTCGGCTGCAACTCTCTGCGCCACAGAACCGTCGAGCGTTGGCGGGCCCGAGATCAGTTCGATCTCTTCCCGCAGCTCCGGATACAGAGCGCCATTGGTGATCTTGTCCTTGAAGTACTCCTCGTATTCCGATTGGTCGCTGCTGGATTGGCCGTTCACCCCGACACCAGTTGGATACCATGGACCGACATTCCCGCTCCGATCCACCAAGCGCGCCCAGTAGAAGAAGGAAACGCCCGCGGCAAGACCGTGGATTTCGTGCTCAGCCTGCGGATAGGCGAAGTCGCCGAGTTTGGTGGCGTCGTTGCGACTGGTCGTCGCGCTCTGCCAGATCTCCGTCCGCTCGGTGTCTTCGGCGCCAGCCGGAAAGCCCCAACTCAGACGAGTCCCGTATACCAGTGGTGTCGTGGTGAGGAATGCAATCGCGGGGGGAAGCCCCTCCTTTCCCTTCAGTTGCGTCAGCGTGGAGTCGCGCCAAATCGAGGTAATGTCGAACGAGCTGACTGCACGCACACGGGCAAGGTAAGCGCCCGCGTAAATCCCTACCACATCGACCGAAGTCGCACCGGTGCGCTGAATTCGAGCCCAGTTACCATTGTCCTTCCGCCATTCGACGTCATAAGCAATTGCGCCCTGTACTGCCGGCCAGGCGATCGTCATGGTGTTGACGCCGATACCCTGGTCAACAGCATAGGCCGACGTCAGCGTCACGCTGGCCGGCGGCTGCACGGTTGTCACCGGGATGATGCTGATCGGGCGCTCATCCAGCTTGGCACCAGTGTCGATAACCGCAAACTTGCTCGGATTGAACTCGAGGGCGGTGATCTCGTACTCGCCTTCCTGGGTGCGCGTCGTTTTCAGGACGCGGAACAGCTGGACCGCCAGGTCCTCATAGTCGATCGCCCATTGCAACTCGGGTTCTGGCTGCACACTGTATGCGGTAGTGACCGTCACGGAGCGGCCAGAAACGGACTGCACGGTACGAGCCTGGGCGGTGCCGTTTGGCAGGTTCAGGATCAGGCGGTCACCGGCCTTGATAGGTGTGTCACGGTCCAGCGTCACGACCCGGCCAGCGGCCGCCGTAATCCGGCCACCGTTCGGCCGGCCTGCTACCAGCTCATCAGCCACAGGGATGACAAAACCAGGTAGCGGGATGCGGCCTTCCATGCCGGTCTTGAAGGTGACGGTGCGATCCTGACTGTTGCTCAGCAGCGCCCACTTACCGCGGCGCTGGGCCTCGGAGGCGCGGGTGCAGCCAATCGCCGAGATTTCCACCGGTCTATCTCGGTACCGGCGCTGAAGCGCCAGGTCAGTCACGGGGATGACGTCGGTGTCGTAGTTGTTGGCCGGGTTGTCGTAGCTGACCAAGGCCCGGCTGTAATGCGTGTTGCGCTCGGCGCCGCCGTACACAAACTCACCGTCGATGACGTTGGCCCGGGTGAACACGTAGTCGATGTCCTGCGCACGCGGCATGTCAGCCTGCATGAACAGCGAGCCGTGGGCCCAGTACACCATGCCACGGTAGATGGCAGACAAGTCGCGCAGCAGGGTCCAGGCCTCGGCGCGGCCCTGCAGGTTCAGGTCGCACAGGTAACGGGGCTCCTGCCCACCCTGCCCGTTCGGCACCAGTTGGTCACAGTACTGGGCGATGCGGTACATCTCCCACTTGTCGACCATCCAGGACTTGATGCGCTTGCCCAAGCCGAAACGGTCCTCCACGCAGATGCCATAGGTGGCGAACGCCGGGTTGTTGGTCCACGCCTGCTTGAAGGTGCCATCCCACACGTCGGTGTAGGTGCGGGTCACCGGATCGTAGTTGGTCGGCACGGGCCAGCGCTTAGCCTTGCACTTCACGGTCACGGCCGGGATGTTCTGGAACTGTTGCGCGTCGAACTCGATGTAGAGCAAAGCCGTGTTTGGGTAGCGCAGTTTCTCGTCGATGATCTCGGTGTAGCCAGCGATGGTCATCGTATCGGCCACAGTGCCGCTGTTGGCATTCGGGGTGATTCGACGCACACGCATCATCCACCCGGACGTTGCCGCCGGCAAATTCACCCGCACCGAGCGCTGGTACCCGTTTGTAGTTTTGCCGTCAACCGCCCCCAGATGAGCCTCGACGTACGCGCCGCCATCGGTGGCAATGTCGATGGCGTACTCGATGCGGTAGCCATTGGTGTTGCCGCTGCTGTCCTGCTGGGCTAGGCGCGGCCAGGACATACGCACACGCACGGCCGACAGTTGGATGTTGCTCAGCGCACGGGTGAATGGGTTGTCGCTGCGCAGTTCGACGTTGACGGTGGTCTCGCTCTCTACCGACGGAATACCCTGGATGTAGTCCTGCTCGACGGAGCCAGGGCGCCACTCCCACTTCACACCCGGGAAGTTCACGTTGCCGCTGGCGTCCATGATTGGCGTGTTGTCGAGGTAGATATCACGATCGGTCGGCGCACCGTCGAACTCACCTTCTCCCACGGCCAGTAGGATTTTGCCAATGTTCGTCGACTGCAGGCTGTCAGGGGCCTCGACGGGGGTCTTCGGTTTGCTCCCGCCACCCTTGCCGCCGGTGATGTCCAGGTGATCTGTCGGGCCCATGCTTTCCTCCGGGCAACAAAAAACCGCCCGGAGGCGGTTTGTACGCTGAATAGGCCCTAGGCCTTGTCCTGTGCCTCGATGGAGGCCGAAATGATCGCCCCGCCCCACCGGCGCTCGCCGATGCAGATCGGGACTGGGTTGCCGCTGGCGGTGGTGTTTTTGGCTGAGCCGAATCCATACGACGGCAAGTTTTCAGGGGCGGCGCTCTGTGACAGGCCTTTGGCCTGCGGGCTGAGCATCTGGATGACGCCGCCCAAGGCGAGTGATGCGCCGAGAGACTGCCCCCACCCTTGCATCCCAGGAACGAAAAAAGACGCAACGAAGATTACGGTACCAATGATCGTCTGAAGAAGACCTCCGCGCTTGCTCCCGCCAATCACGGGAACAATGCGAATCTCTTTGGTGCCACGGCGCCCCAGGTCATCGGCGCCTACGTTTTTTCGGTTGCGGAAGACGGCAAAGCGGATCCCTAAGGTATCAAGCCGCCTGATTTCCTCCACAAATCCGGGAAGAGTTACGCGTAGCGCTTTGAAAGCCTCCCACCCCTCTCCACTATCCAGCTGGCGGCGATGCGCGCGGCCAAATTTCTGGGCCAGCGAGCCGGAAAGCTTGATCGTCGTCATCTGCGCGTAATGCGCTACCGTTGCGGCCATACTTTCCTCCAGGCAATAAAAAACCGCCCGAAGGCGGTTGATAGGTGACACTACGTCAAAGACAGGATTTCACCGCGCCCTCTATCGCGGAGCGTCCAACACCGGGCATCCACGGAACACGTTGATAAAATACAACCGAGCTCCCCGCGTCCGTCCTCGATACTTCAAGTAGTTCGTCTGTCAGGTTCATCGCAGCTATGACAAGACGGTAGCCATTCTGAGTTTCTGACATGGTCGCTTCAGATCGAGCATCCTGCCATTGGGGGAATACACATAGCGCGTACTCCTTGGGTGATTTCTTGGTAACGGCTTTAGTTGTAGGAGAATTGCCTTTAAGGTCACTTGGCGACACGCACCCCGCCAGCAACGCCAGCCCTATCGCACCGATCAGAATTCGCATGTAATCCCTCCTTTTTGATGCGGGCAATCTACCACCATCAACAGGAAGCGCCAAAACCCTGGCTAGCGCATCCCAAAGGAATATCGGATGGCTATCACCGAAATTGGCTGCATGGCCCGTGCTCACCGCAAGTTCTTCGACCTGCTTGTGGCGAACATGTGTTCGTCGGACGCTTATCAAGTACCCGCTATGGGGTAGTGTTCAATACGGCACTCATGGGGATGGCCATCGCCTTTACACGTCCCATCCAGATATCGGTAGTTGATGTGAATCAACTGGCCTTTTTTGGGCCACTGCCTGCGTGGAAGCGTGCTTTGGTAATCAGCAGTTTCCGGTACGAATGTGATAGTCGCCCCCTTTCCCGGGCATTCTGCCGTGGTCGATGCATGGCTTACCTTCACGACCTGGGCCTGTAGCTTTGGATAGGGAAGCTTCAACACATCAGTGATCTGTAGCTCCATACGGCAAATTTGCCACGTCGATGCTTGTACTGGCTGGCACATTACGAAGAAGGGAAAGGCAAATAGGGCGTAGCGAGTTGCACGGTAGTCCATTATTGGCCCTGCCTTGAATATTGAGATCCAAGGCATTATCAGTCGTGGACTAACCGAATCATAGGGCGATCCTGTCTCGCGCGCATCAGCCAAGTCGATGCGCGCCCAAGCCATGCAAGATGACTTCAGCGAACGCATACGGTTGATACGCCCTTGTGGCATGCTGCATCTCACTCTCTGCTGCTGCCAAGCCGCTTCATTTTGCGTCCTTATGACGCAACACAAGGCGCATCCGGTCGAGCCAGGGCCCGCCGAACACGATGATTTCCGATGGCCGCCCCAGCAAGTGGTGCAGCATGAACGGCCCTGGCCCGAAAAACCGAGCCGCTTCCTCGGGCAGTCGCGCGTCACCACCCAGGAAGATACCTGCGTGGTTTGGGTGCGCGGTTCGCCCCACGGCCATGACGATCATGTCGCCTCGCTGCGGCTGGCTGACCTGGTAGAACCCGGCGGCCTCATAAGCCTGCTCGTAAAGGCTTGGGCCGTCTGCCTGCTCCCACCATCCCTCCTCTCGGGCATAGACCGGAAACTCAAGGCCCCACTCCCGCTTGTACCAGTCGGCACAGACCTGCCAGCAGTCCCATGCGCCGTGCACGAACGGCCGCCCCAGCAGCGGCGTGTGTCCGGTCGGGGTGATGCTCCGCAGATCACCCTCCGGCCACGACAGGATGTACCAAGGCAGGCCGGTGGCCTCGCACATGGCCAGGTCGCGCGGTGACGGCCTGCTGGCAGCGTCAGGGTGTGAGTGCACGATGCCGATCACCTCGCCCTGGTCTTCAGCTTCAGCATACTGCTCAGGCGAAATCCGGAACTCTTCAACAGGGTCGACGGCGGCGTTCTCACACGGCATATACCTGTGGGAGCGGCCAACAGCGATGATCAGCCCGCAGCACTCGCGCGGGTACTCCGCCGCAGCGTGCGCCTGCACGGCGGCGAGGATGTGTTTTCGCATGGTCAGCTCCGTGCAATGAGGGAAACGGCCGGGAAGCCACCGAAGGGGAGCTGGTTACCCTGACCGTGGCGGACTGTGCACCCTGAGTCCAGGCAGCCATTGCACTGATCCTTGGCCGGGTCATCCGTGGGGTTACCGTCGAGGTCGTAGTAGGGGCCTGTGTAGCCGCAGTTCGGGCCACGGTAGCCAGCGGTCATTGCCCAGTGGCAAAGCTGGGTCATCTGCCGGCCGATCGTCTCGCCGCCAACATCGCCTGGGCTGGCCAGTTCCCAAGCCACTGTGGTGCCGTTCTCAGACACCTTCTGGTCGATATACCAGACCTCGATGGCTTCCTCTGTCGGGTCGGCCTCCGGGTTGCCTGCCGGGAAATTCACCGCATCCAGATAACGCGCCATCGTGTGGCGCATGGTCAGCTTGAACTCGAGCAGGTTGTCGAAGGCCAGGCACAGGGCTGTGATCCGCCCGTTGACGTTGCCCACGGCCAGCGTGGGCCGCACAGCGGTACCGTCCGAGTTTGCCTCGATACCATCGATCTGCATCGGCCAGGCGCCGTACTCGTTGCCCTGCCACCAGATGGACTTGGCCGGCAGCTGGTCGGCGTTAGCGCCAGCGTCAGCCAGTTCCTCTGCCGTGTGTGGTATCGCATGCCCGTGAAACCGCAGAACGTCAGCACCAAAGTCCATACCATCGAGCTCGAACAGCAGTACCTCGTTGCCAGGTTCAAGGGTCTGAATGTCCTTGATCAGCGACATACTCGCTCCCTATGGGTGGAAAGCCCGCTCGAAGGTGGCGGAGACTTTGAATCGACCGCCCCCCACCGGCGTGGGCTTGGGATCGGCGCAGGTGAACAACCCCAAATCGCCGAGCGGCGTAGACCACAGAAAGGCCTTCGCGCCGCCATGCCGGTCGAAGAACTCCATGACCTTACGGACCTGGGCCTTCGTGCCGGTTACGGTGATCGGGTAGCTGTCCTCCTTGTTGTTGGGTCCATCGCCCACCACCTGACGGTACCCGCCGCCAAACCTGGACTCACGGACCCGGTAGGTGATGTCTGGTGTTTCGCCGCGATGCGTCGACCAACTGAACGTCTCGATGGCCATCAGCGCCCTCCTTTAGTGTTCCGGTAGCTCACTCCGCCGGGTCGCCAAGAATCTGCAACCGCCTTCTCGGCAGCCAGCTGCATCTGCTTCTGCATGTTTTGCTGAAGCAGCGACTGGTCGAGCTCCATGCCTTCGTCACTTCGATCCGCGACGGCTACGTTGACCGGTGCCGACACACTGATCATCGTGCCCGAAGTGTTCGTGGTAGCGAGTGTTGAAGCAGGCCCAGCGCCGAGCGGGGTGATGGTGCCGCCCTGCTCCCCCATCATCAGATAGGTCTTACCACCCTGGTTCAGCAGTTCTGGCCCAAGCTCATTGACTTGGTAGAGCGAATTAGCTGCTACCGGACCGCCACCAGCGCGCTGGCCGGAGACGAAGTTGTCCATGATCTCCGGGCTGTACCCGGCCTGGGTTGCTCCTGCGGACGTCGTTCCGCCACCGAACCACGCAGAGGCAGCCGTAGCACCCCAGCCAGCCAAACTGCTGAGCAAGCCAGAAGCTGCGCGCTGTGTCTCGATTCTCACCATGTCCGCCAGAATCGACTTGGTGAAGTCAGCGAACGAGAACTTGCCGGTCATGGCGAAGTTCACGACAGCATCTTCCATTGAGCTGAAGGCGTTGCTGAACAGGGTTTTCGTCTGCCCGGCGACATCACGCGCTTGCTCTAGGTAGTTCTGGAAAGCCGACGACGCCCCCTTGCGCCAATCCCCCTGCGCAGCGCTCATCTGGTCGTAGTTGGCGATGGTGGTTTCCTGCAGGTCCTTTTCGGTCTTGCTCAGGGCCGCCAACTTCTGGTTGTACTCATCGAGGCTCATGCCGCGGGAGCCGTCGCCATATTGGTTGGCCAGGTCCAGACGCTGCTGGTTCATACGATCGGTGATGCCGTTCTGCTGATCCTGCAAACTGCGCTGACGGTCGCCCAGCCCAAGGCCATCGGCGGCGCGCTGCCCCTGCAACCTCAGCGCCTGGACCTGCTGATCGAGGGCGTCGGTGTAGGTCTGCACCGCCCTGGCCTGCTTGGCCAGCCGGCCCTGCTCATTGGTCGCCAGCACCGAAAGCTCAGTGTCGGCGTCCTTCTGCGCCTTGACCATGGCAGCGCGGGCATCCGCGATTTTCTGGTCAAGCTGGATTCGCTGCTGGGCGCTGGTACTGCTGCGCCCCTTGGCCTCCTCCAGTGCCGTGATCTCGGCCTCGTAGGCGTTCGTGACCTCGGCCTTCTGCTGCTCGATGATTGCGGCCCGCTGGGCGGCGTACGACTCCTGCGAGATCAGGCCGGTCTTCTGCGCCGCATCCAACTCCTTCTGGTGGTTCTTGTACTCGGCTAGGATGGCGCTCAGCGCGTTTTTCTGGTCGTTGAACCCGGAGAGATCGACCGATGTGGTGCGCCCGGCTGAATCCTTGAATTGCTTGGCGATGTCGGTCTGAACCCGAGCAATGTTCTCGGGCTTGAGCCGCTCATCATTCGGGTTGACCTCGCGGATCGCATCAAGAGACTTGTTGTACTCCTTGAGAGCGTCCGCGCGCTTCTCGGCGTTGGTCCTTGCGGACTTCTCCAGAGCGTCGATCTTGCCGATGGCCACGATAGCCGCCTGCCGCCGCTGGCTATCCAGTTCCCGGGCCTTGGCAATCGCCTGCTGCGTGTCTCGCTGCTGAATGAGAGCCTTGAGCTCAAGGTTGGCATCCGTCAGCTTTTGCTTAGCTGCGGTGTCGTCAGGATCGCCGTTCACCGCGCTCTGCGCCGCAGCCGCGCGTTGTTGCGTCTCTACGATGCGACTCGCGATATCCTGGTCTCGGCCAATGTTCTTGACCGAATCTACGGTTGCAGCAACCTCGCCACGCAGGGCTTTCCAGCCGCGCTCCCAGATCGATAGGTTCTCTGTAACTTCTTTGCTGCGGTTCTTGATGGTATCGACGTAGGTATCGGTGAGCAGCTTTGCAGCCCCGATAGTGTCGCCTTGCTCCTTCAAGGCAACGATCTGCGAGTAGGTCGCAGCGGTCAGGAAGTTGTACTGCTCGTTGAGGTCCTTGGCGGCAGCCACTGGATCCTTGCCGATCTTCACGAACTCGGCCACGGTCTCCTCGACCGCTGTACCGGTCGCCGAGCGCCACTCCAGTGCGGCTTCGGTGATTTCGACGAAGCTCTCGGAGGCGATCTTCCCGCTACCGGCCAGCTGGGTGAGCACCTCAGCCGCCGCGCCGGTGGTGCCTACCGTAGCCGCGACTTGGTGCGCCATGCCCGACATCTGATCCGCCGTTGTGCCGGCGGCATTACCGGTCTTGATCAGCTCCTTCTGGAAGCCCACCGCCTCCTCGCTGCCCGAGTAGTAGGCGTGCCCGAGCACGCCCACTGCTGCAGCCGCGACGGTGAACGGGTTCACCAGGCCCATGACATAGCCGCCGAGGGCCTGAACGGCCGGGCCAACTCCGCCAAACATGTCCTTGAGCTGGCCGCCCTGCTGCAACAACACCGTGAGCGGCGCCTGGCCGCCCTGCAGGGACACCACGATGTCGGTGAATTGCGCTGGGACGCCGCGCAGTGCGGCAGCAGTGGCCTTGGCTGTCATCCCGGTCTTGTTCAGCGCGGTATCGGCGCCGCCAAGGGCCGTGCGCGCCTGATCGATCTTCGCTTGGTACTCGCCAAAAGTCTCAGCGTCGAGTGCGCCACTGGTGCGGAAGCCCTTCAGCTTCTGCTCCATCTGGTCCAGCCGGCCCATTGCCGCGACGGTCGGGTCGATCTTGCCCAGCAGATCTTCAAGCGCCTGGCCTTCTTCCCGATGCGCGCCGGTGGCCTTCTTCGCCGCCTCCGCCTGGCGCTCTTCCGTGGCGATGAGGGCCTGGGCCCGGCTGTTGATGGACGCTTGACGACTGGCACTGTCCGACAGCACTGCGTTCGCTTTGGCGGTTACCTCGGCGCTCTGCTCAGTCGCCCTGTTCAGCGACTGCACATACTGACTGGCCTCCAGCGAGGCCTTGGCCACGGCCAGAATCCTGGCTTGCTGCTCGTCGGCGGATTCAGCGGCGCGCCGGCCGGCCTGGGCACCGGCATCAGTGGCGGTGGTGAGCGCCTCCTGCACCTTGCCCGCCTGCGCGGCTTCGGCCCGGAAAGCTCCCATGTTCGCCGCGGCGCTGCTGAATGCCGTGGATGCGCTGGTAACGGCGCGCCCCACGGTGGCCATCTGCTGCGCCAACTCTGTCTGCTTGGCGTTGAGCGCCTGCAGCTCCTGCACGATCTGCCGGGTATCACCCTGCAGGCTGTCCAGGGCAGTCTCCCAGGCGCGACCGGTTCGCCCAGCCGACTCCTCGCTACGCTTGCCGGCGTCCGTCAGCTGATCGAGGTTGTCCTTGGCTTCGACGGCATCACCGGAGTCGATCTGAAGACCAAGTGAGGCAATGGTAGTCATACTTTTCTCCGGGCATAAAAAACCCGCCTAGGCGGGTTTGGTAGCACAACAGCTTTCAGCTGGCGGCGAGAATGGATTACCAGCTGGTAACTGGTAAGAGTTATGGATTGATTTCTAGCCGGTCGAGCATTCCCACCAAACGATTCGCCTCTGCTAACTGCAGTGCGAGTTTTTTGGCGGAAATGGAAATATCCAAGTCATAGTCGCAATTGTTGCGAAATCTCTTAAACCTACTCAATGACTCAGCGATAGATTTACCTTTAACCCCTTGGACGGCAATTGCGGAAATCAAACTCTCATGACTACCAGCATTGTCAACTTTTACGAGGTTAGCTCCATTATCCTCCAGCAAACGTTTTGCTTTGTGATAAAGAGCATAATAGGCCCTGCTACCGGCATTCCTTGCCGTCATCTCACACGTCTCGCTGGACGAAGCAAGGTCAGCAGCAGACCGTAGAAAATCAGAATGCTCGACTGGCATTTCAAACATCCTCCCACGGTACTACACCGACACTCAAATGCTGAGAGAGGCTGTCCGAAAAATCTGCTGCCAAACGATCTGAGATAAGCATATTAAGATCAACTAAACGCTCAACCTCAGCATTGACAGCAAACTCAAAGGTAATCCCGAACTTGTTTGCTATAACATTGTACTTGGAAAGATGGACCCCTTCGCAAACCATCACTTTCGAGAGATGAGTAATTCTTTCAGCAACGCTAATTTCGCCCAGCTCATTTTCGAGCATATAGTGCGCTGCATTTTTGACGAAGCTAAAATTTGAAACTACAAGATTTTCTGCAAACTCCGGATCGTACTCTTGAAGATCATCCAAAATCTTTTTAGAGCTTAAAAAAAATCCTGATTGCGTGCACAGTTCAGCAACCGCAGCTAAAACGTCTCTACTATCTTTCGGATATCCAAATTCCAGCATCTCCGCCACACCGTCGGCCTTGCCAAGAAATGGAGTCAAGGAGGCGCGTACTGCATGCCAGTTCCAGTCTTTCCCCAACTTCCCTACGTAGATATTGAGAAATTTTGAAATTTCAGCCTCATCTCCGCGAATCCCCCATAGAGCCGCAGAATTCAGTAGGTAATGCCCATAATTTTCAGGCTGCCCTTTTATACTTTCCAGCTCTCGCTCAAGTTGTTTCCAACTGAACAGATTGAATGGATCTCCTTGCTTTATCGCCATAGACATCGCTTCGATTTTGTCTGCGATTTGCTTGGATTTTGATGCTGCTGTAGCGCCGGCCATGGCGTTCTCAATTGACGATTTTATGCGAATATAGCACAAAGCCGATTTGGGTAGAGCTGGATAGATATCCATTCGTAGCAGAGTCTACTTAGCATCAACCTTCGGAGATGACCGTCAGCGCTTCGACCTCCATGACGCGGAGATCGGGAAAAATGTCGGTGAGTTCGCGGTGCTTGATGCCGAGCATTGCGGCCGTTGCGGGAATGGCGGTGTAGTCCAGGCCCGTATACCCGCCAGGACCAACCCGCCACTGCGTGCCCATGGCATCGAACAGGCGGAAGGCTGGCCATGCATCTGGCCAGACCTCTACCTCCTCCTCCTCGATATCATCAAGGGTCAACCCCAGCGCGGCCAGTTGCTCAGCGGACGGCCCGCGCTCGTAGCAAGCCCGGGCCGCCGCCTTCAGTTTCCCAAGCGGGCCGGACTGTAGGCGGCTTGGTAGGCGTCGATTACTGCCTTCGGTGCGCCGGTGCAGGTGCGCACTAGGTCGGCGATGGCCTCGGCGCTGAACTCGTCCTCCAAGTCCCAGCCTGTGACGATGTCGCCCAGCTGCTCGGCCTGCAGGGCGATTTCACCGGTGGTGACCTCCTCCCAAGTCGCCCCGTCCTTCTGGGCCTTTTCCGCCCAGGCATCGCGAGCCTTGTTCCAGCGGTCGAACATTGCGGACAGGGCCACGCGGTCCATGTAGCGGAACTGGAATTTCACCGGTGCGGGCTCGGCGCCAATGCGCGGAACTTGCACCACAGCAGCGAAAGTGGGGTTCTGTGCGATCTTGATCTTCGCCATGAGGGCTCCTTACGCGCCAGCTAGGTAACGAAGCGAGCGAGCCGACAGGCCAACGCTGATGGTGCGGGTCATCACGTTGTTCCGCTCCATTGTGGGATCTGGAGTGATGCTGACGTAGCCTGGATACAGGATATGGTCACCGTTGCGCAGCTTCAGACGAATCACCGTGAGCTCTTTCGAAGAGTCGTAGCCTTCAACGGCCTCAACGTAAGCCGCAGAGGGCTGGTCCTCGACCACAATAGACAGGGTTGTCGGGTTGCGGTTGGTTGGGAACTGTTTGTCATCGTCGTCTTCTAGGTACCCGACAGTAGCGTACTGTTGCTCGCCCCCGGCCGAGTTGAAAGACGTTACCTTGGAAATCTGCACCCAGTCGGACACGGGCAGCACGGACCCAATACCCGCACCAGCGGTAAAGCGCTCGACATCGCTGGTGTCAAGGCCGGCCAGGGAGAACGCGTCAGCAGCAAAAGCGGATGCCTTAACGGCACGGTCATTGATCAGCGCCCAGCCGGAGTTGACCAGCAGAACGTCGCCGTTCTGGATGGTGTGACCGGCAGCAGTCGCCACCGGAGGCTTCGCATTGGTCAGCGCGGTGAATGGGACGGCAGCGCCGATGACGCGTGCAATCTCCAGCACTGCGCCGTTTGGCAGCGGGAAGCGTGCGGCCATGGTTTGTTTCCTCTTGATAGCCCGCCGGGCGGCGGTTGGTTATGCCCCAGCGGGCGGTTGGTCCGCGACACCGCGGTAGGTGAAGCTGGCCGGCACCGTATAGGTCGCCGACTCGGTGATGGCTGGGCCCTGGTCAATTGGTTCGGTGACCAGGCCCTCGAAGCCGTTACGGCTGATTTCCGAATCCACCCGGAAGAGACTCGAAAGCTCTCCTACCAGGGTCTCGGCGATTGCCAGAGGCTGGCCCGCCGGGCAAACGATGCTGACCTGGTAGACCCCGGTGTACTCGTAGGCCTCGCCACCCAGGTAGCGACAGGTGGTGCCCGCCGGCAGCTGGAAAGCCTGCAGGTAGGTTTCACCTGGTTGAGCTTCGAAGGCCTGCTCGAAGTTCGCGACCCGGATCGGGCGCGCTGTGGCCCAGGCCATCAGCTTGATCTCGATAGCCTGCCGGGCCCTTGCTTGGCTCATACGCTGTTGTTCCTAATGGCTTCGTCGACGATGCGTTGGAAATTGGCCAGGGTCACCCTGACCATGCCGGCCGGGGCCTGCGTAGAATGTCCGTACTCGAGCGGAATGGCGTATGGCAGGTTGTTCACGATATAGGCGGTCTGGCCGATGGTCAGCGCCTGGACCTGGGCCATGAGCTCAGCGATGGTTGCGCTGCCCGACGGATCAATCCGGTCGAGCGCCTCGGTCGCAGGAGAGTCAATGGAGAACTGCCAGTTGCCCCGGAACCGACCGCCAACGTAACCCTGACCCGCAACCAGGCCGTTCACAGCGAAGTTCTGCTCACGCTCGGTCTTGGTCAGGTGCTTGGCGTACTTCACGCCCTTGCGCAGCCTACCGGCCTTGGTGAAGTTGTCCCGATTGAGGTTGATCAGGGTGTTGCGCACCGCGACCTTGAAGTCGTAGTCGTCGGCGGCCCTAGTCGCCTTTGCCCGATGGGCCACGTTGGCCGCCCACAGTTCCGGGTTACCGACCGGCGACATGCGGATCACGCTGCTGCCGATCTCGATCACGATTTCGCGAAAGGTAGCATCCAGGGCTTGCTCCGCCTGCTCAGCGAACGCCCGTATGGCTTCAGCGAAGCCGCCCTGCTGACCGCCGTATCGCTGGGCCATGTGTGAGCCGCGCGCCATGTCACTTCCTCAGCTGAATAGTCCAGGTAGCCTGAGCCGGGTCCTCGGAAACGTTGAGCACGCGGTACCCGCTCACCTGGTCGCCGATCTTGGGCGCCGCCGGGGCATCGGTGACAGCGCCGGCCTGCCCCTCGAAAATCTCGTTCTGGAGCACCAGCAGCTTCACGTCCTCGGTTTGGATGCGGGTCCCGTCGATCTCCTTGGCCAGATAGCTGCCGAACACGCCGCGCCCGGTGTAATGGATGGTCGAGGCAGGGACGGTGCCTCCGATCTCGGGGTCATATCCGCCCTTTACGATACGGCTCCCTGCAACGGGCTTCACCGCATCGGCCAGGCCATCTGGATCGTCGAACGCTTCCGCCAGCTCGGCCTGTAGTTCTTCGCGCATGCCCATGGGTCAGATCCTCTTGAGCATCACGGTGCCAGTGCGCCTGATCCACGGGGCGATAAGGTCAAGGGCGAAGTTCTCGCCAGCAGAGCGATCGACAGATCCCGCGACGTAGGTCTTGCTGGTCGAAGTGCCAGCCTGGGCCGACACCGTCTTGCTCTGCACCTCGCGCTGGGTGTCCTTGTAGAGCTTGCCGGCCGCCGCCAGCTTGGCCACTTGCGCGCCGGCAGTAACGATGGCATTCGGCACCGGGTCTGGCACCGGGCGTTTGATCTTGGCCGTGAGCCAGGCATTTGCCATGGAAACGGCGAGGACCGCATCACCGTCGCCTGCCCAGCCCTGCCCGAGCGCCTGGTCGACGTCAGCAACGGTGATGAGGTCGGTCATGGCTTATTCCTTCGACGGGATGAGGGCCTGCAGCTCGGGCTTGTTGAGGGCTGGGTCGAAGGTGATGCCCTGGGCCGTCAGCCAGGCCTTCAACTGCGGGACCTTCATCTTGTGCGGGTCGGTCTCATCGTCGCTGCCACCCTCGTCCTCGATCGCCTTGTCGATCTCCGCTTGGCTGCTGACCGAGGCAAAGCCATTCGGCGGGTAGGCCGACGCTTTGTAGCCCCGCTCCAGCCACTGGGCGATAGTCGGGCCGTCCAGGCGCAGACCTTCCTCGATCTCGCTCACACTGATGCCCTGGCGCTGGTACGCCTCACCGATGTGCGGAGCATCGCCCTGCACGGACACCGAGGTCGCGCCGTCGATCACGCCGAAGAATTGGTCCAGGCGGCGATAGCAGGTGCCGCGCTCGCTGCCCGGGGTGTTGGTGTAGATGACTTTCATGCTGATCTCCTGCGCAGGACGCCAGGCCGGCGCCCCGCATCATGGGGTCAAGGGGTGGCGGTGCCGCTGATGACGGCGGCGAACGGAACCTGTTTGCGGTCGAAAACGCGCTTCCAGTTCGCTGCGGCGGCGTACTGGGCCGCGGTCGGGCTGAGGTTGCGGTTCTCGCTGCCCTGCCAGCTGAAGCCGGCCGGCTGTAGGATGAAGGTCTTGCGCTCCCACAGGACCTCAGCGCCGCCACCGTTACCGCCGCCGGGTTTGCGCTCCAGCTCGACGGGCTTGGTCGGATCGCCTTCGCCATAGCCGAAAGCACCCTGGCCAAAGAACAGCGACAGGTACTGGCCCGGCGCGTAAGTCAGGGCGTCGTCCATGAACACCGGCTTGCCCAGGTAGGTCGCCAGGATGATCTTGCCCTGCGAGTCGCGCAGATACTCGATCATGTCCTGCTTCACCATCTGGTTCATGACGACCGAGTGCACGCCGATGGCGGCGAACATGTCGGCGGCGTCGCCGGCGGTGAAGGCGGCGTCCTGGAAGGCATTAGCGCTGATCGAGGCGCCCGAGTCCTTGACCATGTCGCCGCCGTTCTGGGCGATGTTGGCCGCGATGATGCCGCGGCCGGCGCCCATCAGGTAACGCTGCCACTGGCGGGTCCAGTAGGTGCCGAAGCGGTTGCGGATGTGCTGCATCGGCTCGGAGTTGGCGAGCTCGGCTGCCAAGTCGGAGACACCGTAACCTTTGTTGAGGTAAAGGGTGCGGGCACGCATGCTGCCCTGCTCGGCTTTGCCGACAGCGCCTTGATCGTCAGGATCATCGTTGGAAATGTTCGGCGCCTCGTCGGCGTCGAGATCCTGCCAGTAGCTGATCTCGGAGGTACCCTGGCCGTTCTTGGCGATGTCGTCTAGGGTAGCCGAGCGGGTGATGATGCCCGACTCGAAGACGGCGGTCTTCTCTGGAGAGTTCACCGGCTCCAGGGTGCCGTAGTAGTCGGAAACGAAGATGTCCGACAGTTGGGTAGATGCCATGGGTTAGGTCCCTCGAGTGGCTTGGAGTTTTTTGTACGCATCGGGGTTGTCACGGGCGATCGCAGCGCGCTCCGCCTCGGTGTACTCGCCCCATTTCTTCGTGGCCTTGCCACCGTTGTCGCCGGTCTGCCCGGCACCCTGAGCCCTTGGCCACAGGTGGGTAGCGGTTTCGCGCAGCGATTCCGCCCATTCGAGGGGAGACAGCGGGGTCTTGCCGTCCTTCCCGTACACGACTTCGCCAGCACGGTCGGTGGCAATGGGCTCGCCGTCTTCGCTCAATTTGAAGGTGCCGCGGGCGCGGAGGATGATGTCCTCAGCAGCCTCAGGCAGCGCGCCGGCCTTGATGGCGGCAGCGCGGATGGAGTCAGCCAGCACCTTGTCGCTGTACTTGGCGGCGAAGGCTTCGGCCTTGTCGGCACGCTCATTGGCGGCCTTGACCTGCTTGTCCAGGTCGGTGCGCAGGCGCTCGGTGCGGCGACTGATGACCTCGTCCAGCTTGCCCTCGGCGATCAGTTTGGTTTCTTCGTCCTGGCCGGCCCTGGCCAGCAGGCCCTTCACCGCTTCGATATCCAGGCCGTCGAACTGACCTTTCAGTTTGTCCAGCTCGGCCTTGATGGTCTTGTTGGAGCCGATCAGCTCGTTGTTTTTGGACTTGAGGCCCGAGACCTCGCCGTCCAGGAATTTCTGCACCTCGCCGCCCAGCGCGGCCTTGAGCGCGGCGGTTTGGGTCTCGTCGAGGGTGAGGCCGTGGGCGGCCGGGTCGAAGTCAAAAGGCATGTGGCTATCCCCTGGGGATTGGATGGGCCCGCCTTGCGGGCATAAAAAAACCCGCTATAAACGGGTTTTCATTCACTTGGATAAGGGTCGAATCATGCCGCGCTTGGACACGCGACTTGAGAGCGAGGGTGCTGAATTCCTCGTACTTGGGCACCTGCTTATTAACCGTATAGCGGCTTACAAGACGTATACGAACATGCCCGGCTACGACTTGGTGGCTACCAACGCCGAAAACCACACATCCGCAAGGATCCAAATCAAAAGTCGTTGGAGAACTGGAGCAAGCGGCTTTCCGATCAAGAATTTCGACTGCGACTTCGTGGTGGCTGCTTTTCTGAATCGGGGCTCAAAAGATCAGGTGAAAGAGGTTTTGGCTCCAGAGTTCTACGTTTTTCCTGTGGCCGTAATCAAAGCACTTCCCCGATCACGGGACTGGGGCAAGGTCTCCGTGCGTGGTTTGCTAGGCGTTAGTGAGTACAAGGAAGCTTGGCACCTTATTCGGGATTTTCTCAGCCAGCCAATCACAATCCAGCCCGCTCAAACGCCAGCGGCTCTAATTCCTTGAGCCGGTCGAGCGTCAGCGGTTTGAAGTTCTTGTCCAGTTGCAAGGCGGCGAAGCGCTCGCTAGTGAGGCCGCCGTCGCGGAACAGCTTCCCGCGCACCGGTCCCAGCGCGGCGTCTTGGAAGGCCGCTGGCTGCGTGTTGAGCCACTGGTAGTAGCTGAGGCCTGCCGATACCTGCTCGCCGCCATCCGCGCCCACGGCCGCCCTCGTGGCACCTTGCCCGAACAGCGTCGACAACCTGGTGATCGGCGTGATGGTGGTCCGGCAGTGAATGTGGAACGGCGGCACCGGCCCTTTTCCCATCTCGTACTCGCGGCCATCCAGGCTCCTGCACTGCACGCTGGTCTTCCGGTCCAGGGTGGCGACGATCCGATAGCCAGGCACCGCCTCGGCATTCGCCTTCAGCGTTTCCATGCGGGCCGTGGTGGCCACATGCTGGACTGCGGTCTGAACGACTGCCCGGGCGCTTCGGTTGGTGATCGCCAGCACGCCATCGGTGAAGTTCTGTGCTGCGGTCCCGCGCACGGCCCGGGTGATCTCCGCGTTAGTCTGGCCCTGCACGACGCCCATCCGGATGGCGTTGGTGACCCTGTCCGCCTCGGTACGCGTCCACCCGCTCAGGAAGGGCTTGAGCAGCTTGCCGCCATCCACACCGGCCACCTGCAGGGGCTGCGTGTTGATCGCCGCCCGGATAAGGGAGTCCGCTGGCATGACCGCATCGATCAGCAGCGCCTTCGCCAGGCTGCGGCCTTCGAATGCAGCTTCGTACTGCGCAATATCAACCAGGTCCGACTGCATCCGGTCGCTGAAGGCCTTGTAGATTTCCAGCAGCTTGCCGCCCACCCGGCCAAGAAACTCCTCAAGCCGGCTGCGGCTGTAGGTGGTCAGTTCCTTACGGGTGAGCTGGTCGCGGACATGGGCATCGGCCCGGCGCAGGTAGGTCTCGAACTTCTTGACCTCGCCAGCCTTGAGCCGCTCAAGCAGCACCGAGTGGCGGCTGACCTGCTCCAGCAGCTTCTCGTCCGCCGTTTGCTCCGGTTTCGTCGCCATCGTCTTTGTCCAGGTTGACGCCGCCCGCGCCGTGCTCGTCGCCGATCAGTTCGGCCTCTTCGTCGTAGGGGTGCTCTGGAAGCTTTCCAGTGGTCAGATACTGCCAGTAGGTCTCGGCGCTGATGGTGCCGGCCATGACGCTCTTCTGCAGCTCGGCCAATACCTGGGCATCCACTACCGGCATCACAAACTCCGGCTTGACCTTGAACGCGACTTCGTCCGGGTTGTAGCCCGTCCACTCTGCTGCGTATCGCAGGGCCTGCTCGATGCCGGCCGCCGCGGTGATGACAATGCTGTGCAGTGTCGCATGCTGGTCGTTTTGACGAGTCTTGCGGGCCTCGCCCGACTCCGTGCCGGAGACGTCCATGACCTTTGCGCCAGCCTCAAGGGCTGCGTTCTTCTGGTCTTCCATCGCGGTGCGGACGGCCTGGATGCCAGCGCCTTGGAACTCCAGATAGCCGCATTGGCCGTTCGGCCCGAGATCCCAGGCCGCTGAAGGCCCTGTCACGCTGAGCTCCACGCTCTCATCTAGGCCGGACACCCACGGTTGCGGGTGGCTGGTCTGGTGCAGAGCTGTGAAGTAGTCGGCGCTGAGCTGGTACGACTTCAGCGCGGCCCGGGCCATGGTCAGCAGTGGGATCTCATCCACGTCAGGCGAGTTGTCGGTCGAGCCGCAGTAGATGACCGGGATGTAGTCCAGGCCGCGCACAAGGTTGTTGCTGCCGTCGACGGTGCCCAGCGGGCGGTCGTCCTCGATCAGCTCGCCGGCCTCGTTGCGCACGCCCGTGCGGCAGACCGCGCCCTCCATGTAGAACTCGCGATAAACCGTCTCGCACTCGTGACTGTAGCGATCCTGCCCCTTGCGCCGGAACTCGCGGAACACCGATAGCACCAGGTCCTGGCGCCCCCCTTGGTCCGCAGTATCCCAGTTGATGGCGTTGCGAACGGCGTAGGTTGCGAAGTATGGCTGGCCCGTGTCATCGACGTTGACTACCAGTGGCACCCTGCCGTGGGAAATAGCCTGGCGCACGATCCGCAGGAACAGCTGAGTCAGACCGAAGCCATCTGCCGTTGCGTTGTCCTCTAGTCCCTTCAAGCCCGCGGGCAGCTTCACCTCTGGGATCAGCCGGGAGACCAAGCCCATCATCGAGCGCAGAGAATCGCGCACCCAGTGTTCGTACTGGGCCCGGTCGGTGTAGTTACGGTAGAGGTACGCATTGCCTTGGCCGTCGAGCTTCTCGGCCTCGACCATGCCGCTAGGCTTGGGCAGGTTGCGCGGACTGCGCTTGATAGCGCCCTCGCCCTCCAAGGCGTCGTCCATCATCCGCCACTCTTCGATGTGAGCGTCGTAGTCTGGGTTGGTGGATTGAACAGGCATTACGCCAAACCTCCGATGCGGCGGGTGCCGGCGGACTGAGTCTTGATCGGGAACCGCTTGGCGATGAAGTAGCCGGCGGCGTCATTCATGTGGTCGTGCCCCTTCTTGGGGTCCTTGTCCGGCTCACCTTTGTCGGTGTATGTCTGCCGCTCCAGGCACTGGGTAAGCTGCGGGCACTGGTCGATGTTCACCTTCAGGCGCCGCTCACCGTAGGTGTTGAGGAACATGGCGTTGACCGCGTTGATGCGATCCTTGACGCCGGGGTTCTGCGAGTCGACCACCACGGTGAAGCCGGCCTTCTTGAGCAGGGACAGGTCCGATTCGCTAGCGTTCTTGCTACTGGTGTTCTGGCCGCTGGCATCTGGGTACACGGAGACGCTGTGGCCAGCGAAGCGAACCTTGATCTTCTCGATCATCTCGGGCGTATCCCGAACCGAGTGGAACTCATCCAGCGCCAGCGGCAGGCCGTCCCGGACCACATACACTACGGCGGCCATCTTCATAACGTTGAAGTCCATGCCGATGTGCAGCGCCTCGCCTGGCTTGATGCGCTCACTGGTGCGGCACTCGACGCGGTCGAAGGTGTAATAGACGACCCCGGCATAGTTCTCGAATCCGGCCTCGTACTCCTGGCGGAACGTGCGTGGGTCCATTTTGCGCCGGGCTGCATCCAGCTCATCTGCCGGGACATTGCCGCCCTGCAGCGAGGTGTACTGCCAGCTCTTGTGATCCGGCTCGCCGCCCGGCTGTCCGTCGCGGTAGGTGTCGTAGCAGTGGTTGAAGCCCTTCGGGGTCCCGATCCGCAGCGCATGCCCGCCCTTTCTCGACTCCCCGGTCTGGGGGATCTTGTACTGGCAGGTCGAGAGCATTGGCCTGAGCACTTCTTCCCAGGCTGCCCACGGGCAGTCCGCCCATTCGTCCACCAGGACGAAGAACAAGCCGGAGCCCCGCAAGTTGTCGTAATTGTCCAGGCCGACCACGCGCATGATGTGGCCGGACTTCAGGGTAATCGAGCACTCGGTCTCGTTCGGTCGAGCTGCGCGCCAGGCTTCTGGGATGGCCTGCTTCAGCCGGCGCCAGAAGACCCGCTTGGCCTGCTTGAACGTCGGCGCGCCATACCAGATCTCGTCCTCGACGCTCACGCCCCACTCCGCAGCCAGCCGGGCCGCGCGGCGCATCTCTGCCTTGCCGAGGAAGGTCTTGCCGAATCGACGCCCGCACACCGCATCACGGAAGCGCGCCTCTGGCTGAAACCCCCAGACATAGATGTTCGCCTGCTTCGGCGTCAGCTTCACCGGCGGGTCATAGGTACGGGGTAGTCGGGACACCTTCGTCTGGCTCCAGCTTGTACTCAGCAACGGCGTGCTGCTGGTCCGCCTGGGAGCCCAGGGGCTTGTCTGGTTCGATCTTGCGGTTGACGTACATGTCTCCGCATTCCTTGGCCGCCTGCTCGTACAGTTGCGCCGTCAGAGCCAGGTTCCGCATTCCTTCGGCTTTGTCAGCCATCCTATTGAGGCCGCGCAAACGGTAGGCCTTGTTCGCGATGGGTATCTCAGTGATGTCTTCGCGGAAGCGCTTGCGAGTGTCTTCGAACAGCTGCTTCCACTTAGCGGCTAACCCCTTCCCAGAAACCTTCGTGGGGTCGTGCGACTCGATTTGCTGCCGGGTGATGTTCAAGCCGAATTCCTTTTGGACCGACTCGGCCACCTGGGAAGGCGTATCGAAGCAGGCCAAGGCCTGAATTACGAAGACCTTCACCTCACTTGATAGGGCTGCCATAGGCGTTCATCCGTCCAAACCTGTCCAAAAATCAGGCCGACTTCAGTAGGCAGGTTCCGCAGGCCCTCGCAATGTTGATCTTGGCCACCTCGGGCGGCCGGCTTGCAGCGTCGATCAGCTGCTGGACTTCTTCGCTGGCACCGTAGCGCCGTACCACTCCGACGAACTCTTCGACGTCATGGCCGCGCAGGTACAGCTTGGGTAGCCCGTCCTGTGCGAACTTGGGTGCGCCGTACTCATCAGTCACCTGGGCGATGTGGTACAGCTCGTGTTCGATCAAAGCGCAGAACTCGGCGTCGGTGCACTGGGCGCAGTAGTCGGCGGCCAGGGTGATCAGGTAGGCCGGCTCCTCGCCGAACCATTCCCTCATCTGCTGCTCTTGCCGAGCCTTCTGCCACCCGCCGGCGCGGAACATCAGCTGCTCAGCCTGGCCAAGGACGACCCGCCCCTGCTTGGCGAACCCACTTGACGCCCACAGCACCCCGATGTTGGCGTCGATCAGGTGGGCGTGCTCGGGGTTATGGATGCTGCCGGTGTCGGCCAGGATCTCGCTCTGCACCCAATCCCACACACCGGTTGCCGGGCGCAGGGTAAGCCAGAGGGAGTCGAGCAGGTCGGCCGGCGGCATTGGTCTGATCATCGATCACCTGCATCTTGAAATGGTGGCAAGTTGCCGGTATTGATGCGGATCCAATCAACGCAAGGAGCTTCAAATGGCCAACGCAATCGAGTCCATTGTCAGTAACGCTGTCGGCATGCGCAGCAGTAGCGTCGATCGCCCTACAGCGGTAGCAGCCGCACTTGAACTCATCGCTGCGAAGGTGGCGAACTCTCCATCCGATGCTTCCCAGCTTGAGCGCGAGATGGACAACCTGTCCAAGTATGCAGACCAGATTCAGGCTGCATTGGTCAAGAAGTGAGCCTAAGGCGCCGCAAACTGCGGCGCCACCTCTCAAGCGCCACGAAGCGGCGCATCTCGAATTTGTGGCGCGGATCACTCCGCCCGCTTGGATATTTCGCAATCCAGGCGCTGGCAGATCCAGCGCTTTACCTTGGGCCAGTAGGTGACCACGAACATGTGGCGCAAGCCTGCCAGGGCCAGGGCGACGTGCATCGTTACCCCAGCAGTGTTCGGGGTGAAGAACATGCGGTCCGACCTGGCCAGGATGGCGTAGCCGCTCAGTGCGATGATCGAGTACAGGATCTTTCCAATCACGCCGTCTCGGACCTTGCCGCTCAGCACAGCCCAGGAGGCCCACAAGGCAATCACGCCCGCAGCCAACGCATTGATGTATTCGAGAATCATCCGTTAGGCCCTCCGAACTTGGATCTGATGACAGACCAGAGATCGGCGGCTTTGATCGCCCTGGTGACGGCGGCAATAAGGGAGCCACCGAAGGTGCCGAGCAGAAACCCTACCCCCGCGACGCTGCGCGGCTCCACGATGCCGAAGTAAGCGCTAACCATTCCGGTCAGGTAGTGGGCGCAGGCCATGCCGGTCAGCAGGAAGAGGATCCACGCCTTTCGGTCGAGTAGATCGTCCTTGTGCCATCGGGTGGCGACCAAGGCTCCCAATAGGCCCGCAATAGCCCAGTCGAGCTTTTCGAGCAGGCGGTGAAAAAGCTCCATGCGCTCGACTCCAAAGCAGGGGCACAGAAATACCACAAATTTGTTGTATCACCACAAAACTGTTGTATACTGGACTCATCCAGACAACAGAGACGAGGTGATGAAGTTCAGCGAGTTCAGACGATGGTTGAAGGCCCAAGGGGTGACCTTCGAAGCAGCTAAAGGCAGCCACTTCAAGATCACAGCCCCAAACGGCAAACAGACTGTCTTCGCGGACCACGGTGCCAAGGAAATGCCCGAACCGACCCGCAAGGCGATCATTAAGCAACTGGGGCTCTAAGAGCCCCTTCGCCTGTGACCACTGGACACATCACCCTCAGGAGTGACCATGTACAACTATGCAATTCGATTCGAACAAGACGGTAGCGCGCCCGGCGTTGCGGTGTTCTGCCGCGACTTACCAGAGCTGAACAGTTATGGAGACGATCGAGAGCACGCGCTGCGCGAGGCTGCTGATGGCATTGAAAGTGCTCTGTCGATTTACGTAGACCAGCGTCGCCCAGTTCCTCAGGCAAGCGCTCCTGAGCCAGGAGAGCAGGTGGTCTACCTGTCTTCAATCACGATCGCCAAAATTGCCCTTTGGAACGAAATGATTGCACGAGGCATGAGGAAGGCAGATCTATGTCGCTTGCTCGGTGTTTCCCAAACCCAAGGAGATCGCTTGGTCGACTTCACCCACCAGTCGAAAATCGATCAGGTAGAAAACGCCCTGGAAGCTATGGGAATGGTTCGACCGTTCCCATACGCGCGGGCTCAGTTCTATTACGTGCCTTTCAGAGACCCGAAACACTATGATATCCAACGCGCATGGATCCACTACACTCCCGGGGTTTCGAAAGAGCTTTTCGATGAAATCACGTTTGAGACCTTACTTCCCCCCGATGCTTCGGAGTCTCTGAAGTCCGCGCTGGGCGATGCTGTTCGGGAGAAGTTCCGATGCAACCTGTATCGCCACTGCCCGTTGAGGGGAGCCGCTAGAGACCGTGGGCTCTTGGACGAGGGCGGTATTCTCTTCAACTACTCGTCAATGCCTGCAGGAATGCTGCCAGATGAGAATCGTTGGATACCGATTTCCCCTGCAGAACTGCAAGCGGTCGATGATCACGCTTACCGCCACCTCGTCGGCAGAGCATAAAAAAACCCGGCTCGCGGGCCGGGTTATTTCAAATATTTGCCATAGGCAAAACTCTAACAATGGACAAATAGTGCCATCACGCGTGCGGGAACGCAATAGGCCCTCAAGCGGCCTTCTTCATTTCGTAAATTGCGGCTGCCACCGGCGACAGTGCGCGCTTATCCAGTTCCTCGCAAACCTCGAAGCAGATCTGCACGAATGGCTCCCAGTCCCTGGCCCAGGCGCATGAGGGCAGCGTCACGCCGTACACGTCGTCGATCCAGCGCTTGAACCACTCCGGGCTTTCGAATGGGTCCTGCGCCGATGACTGCCCGCCCTGATGCATGCGGCGGTACCGGAACATCACGCCCTTGGCCACATACTCACAGCGCTCGCGTTTGGCCGCAGTCATACGGCCCGACCTGACTATCGCCAGCGAGAACACGCACTCTTCGGCCACCTCGCGCTCGTTGTCGCCGCTCTGCGGGGCGTACATGAAGTTGCCGAAGGCGCGCAGACTGCCGTGCAGTTTAAAGATTGCCGCCTGCACACCACCGGCCAGGGCCTGGTGCACAGCATGGCTCGCCTTCCGCTGCTTCTCCGTGGTCTGGACCATGGTGCCCAATAGGCCCAGCTGTTCGATGAATGCGCCCTGGCTATCCCACGCCGTATAGAGGCAGTCGTGCCACGCTTGGCGTGCACTGTTCAGTTGCATGGGCCGTTCTCCTTCTTGCGGCGGGTTTCGATGCCCTTGGCGCACACTACGCACCAGGTGGAAGCGATGGTCATGGCCAGCAGCAGCGCGCCGCCGGTATCTGCGTTAGTCCAGGTCATGCCGCTGCCCTCCGCAGGTCTCTGAGCTTCTGCCGGTACAGGGCCTTGATGGCCTGCAGGTCTTCGATGGTCAGGCGCAGGGCCTTATGAGGGCCTTCCAGCCACTCGACCTGGTCGGCGCCGATGCGCTTCACCAGACGAATGCGGTACTCGACCGCGTTGCCCGACAGGTTGCGGTTGCACTTCACGCACTGCCGGTGGACGTTCAGCGGCTCGAAGCGCAGTTCCGGGCAGGCACCCACCGACCGGTAATGGCCGGCATCCCAGCGACTGCCGGTGATGAGGTCGTGGTCGCTCGGCAGCGAGTCGCAGCTGATGCACGGCAGCCCGGCGTCACGCTCGCGGATGTAGGCGTTGAACGCGGTCTGGGCTTTGGCCATGTGCTCGCGGCGGGTCTTCAGCTTCTCCCGGCGCTCCTGCAGGTCCTGGCGGGCCTGCCTGGTGATGGCCTTGGCCGCGATCTTCTGCAGCTTCGGGTCCTTCGCCATGGCCTTGGCACAGGCGATGCTGCACACCTTCTGCGTGGTCATGGTCGGCTTGAATGGCTTGCCGCAACCTGGCGCCTTGCACTTCTTGGGCTTGATCTCTTTGGCGAGCATCAGTACTGCCCTCCCCACCGATCCGGCTCAGTCCAGCGCACGCCATGCTCGGCGCCGAAGGCGTGCATCACCTCGAACAGGTCGCTGAACCACTTCTGCGACTGCTTGCGGGTCGATACGCCCAGGACGACGAATCCACCGTCGATGCCTGGCACCGCATCCTGCTTCTGCACCGCCGCGCTGAATATGTGCTTCCAGTCCTCATCGGTGAGCTTGCGGCCGTACCACTCCACCTGCTGGGAGACGTCGCGGAGCATGGCCCACATCTTCCGGTTGCAGACGTCGGGGCGTTTCTCGTCCGTGATGACCACCACCTTGGGCTTGGTCAGGTCGATGGCGTGCAGGGCGCCATAGAGGCGGTTGAGGTCCTGGTTGCTGCGGATGGCGAACTCAGCCATGGGCGCGACCCTCCATACGATCCATCGACTTGATGAGCGCGCGGTCATGCTCAACCAGGCCCCGGGCCTTCGAGTAGAGCGCGTGAGCACGCAGGCCGGTGTGTGGACTGCTGGAATAGAAATCCCAGCTCAGGTACCAGCCACCGAGGACTGCCAGAGCATTGCCAACCTGCGTGCGGATCAGGAGATCTCTTTGGAATAGGCTCACACCCCCTCCCCGGCCGGCTGCCCGGCGCGCTTGATGTTCAACTGAGCTATGGCGACGCGTGTCTGCCGCTTGCGCAGATAGGTTTCGATGCGGCGCCGTTGGTCTTCCTTGGCGCGCTCGCGGTCTTTCTTAGCCTTGGCGGCCTTGAGGATGCAGCGCACCTCGGCGAGCTTTTCCCGAGTCTTGGCGCTGGCCTGAGGGCGCACCTCCCCGGTGAGCAGGCCGGCAATGGCCTGGCCGTCCTGGGTGATTGGTGCAATACGCAGGTCGGCCAGGTACTTGGTCCCCGTCTCGTGGCTGATGAGCTGGGCGCGGACTGCGGATTCGATCGCCACTACCCGGCGGCCAGCGTCGTAACCCAGCGACACCTCCCACTTGGCGGGCTGGTCCTCGGCTCGGGCAAAGCTGACCAGGCGCTCGTAGGCGCTCATGAAGGCCATCCGGGCGCCGACCTTGTCGCCAGCCTCAAGAATCGGCTCGGAGGCGATCATTGCTTGGCGGATTTCAGTGGTGAGCACGACCGTTTCATGCTCGTCACTGGCCGCCAGGGCAATCGACCACGCCTCATCCTTGCCGGGTCGGGTGTCGGCCGCGTGGATGTGCTTGAGGACCATGCCGAGCGAAAGGCGCCCGGCTGGCTCTCTACGGCAGGCTCGCAGTGCAACAATAATCACGCCAGGCTCATAGGCCGAAAGGTCCTCAGCGATGAGCTGAGCGCCTCCAGAGCTGATTGCCTGCCCCATCGCCTCTGCGGTGGCGCAGATGGCCACGGCCAATTCGGCTTGCTGGTCAGAGGAAAGCATTGCGCTTACCCCGCTGGCCGTTGCGGATCGCGTCAGCCGCTTCCTGTGCCGCGTTCATGTTCGCCTGGGTCTGCTCCTGCTGGCGAGCAGTGGTGGCGTTCATCTGGCGGTTGGTTACCCACTGGGTGTGGTAGGCCTCAGCCTTAGCCAGCAGGTCGCCCAGGTTGTGGCAGCCGTTGATCAAGCGTGCGTCGTTGATTGTCAGGAAGTACGCAGCCACATGGTGGGCAACGTCGATGCCGAGCCGGCTGATCAGTTGCCCAACCTGCCCGCCTGCCTTGGCGTTCCATACCGGCCATGCATGGTAGCGCTTGCGGTAGGCCATGGCGTAGTTCGCCCAGGCCTTGAACGTTTTGCAGGACTGGTCCTTGGGCCCTGGCATATCTTCCGGAATCTCGCAGCGCGGTTGCTGACCCGTAAACGGAACCACGATACCCTCCGCGACCACGGCTTCAGCCTGGGTCGCAACTGGTTCAGTGACTGGTTCCTTTACTGATTCAAAAGAGTGACTGGTTCTGGGTGCAGCTCCTGCACTACCCCCTAGTGAATCTGCTGCACTAGGGGGTGAACCTGCTGCACTACCCTGGTGAATCTCCTGCACTACCCCTAGTGAATCTGCTGCACCACTCAAGGTCAGGTAGTAGACGTTCGAGGAGTTACCCTTAGGGCCACCCTTGCGGATCTCTTTGCGCAACAGGCCGGCACCGCACAGGGTGTTGATGTGGTTCATGACCGAGCGCTTGCTGATCTCGCATTGATCGGCGATGTGTTGATACGACGGCCAGCATTCTCCCTGGTCGCTCGCGTTGTCGGCCAGCTTGATGAGCACCAGCTTGCGCAGCGGATTGCCAACCTTGGTCTTCATGGCCTTGACCATCAGCTCCATGCTCACTGGGCACGCTCCTCGACCATGCCGTTGTAGTGCTCGTAGCCGTCGCCGTACTCGTAGCAGTAGGTCGCGGGCCACGAACCTCGAGTAACCTGCGGCACGAAGTGGTAGAAGCTGGCGTAGCTACCCCGGCCAGGAACTGTTTTGACCCAGACGTGCTTAGGGCCGCCCAGGCACCACCGCGGCCGCTCTTTCACTGCCTCGGCCATGAAAAGGCCCAGGTCGTGGTGGCCACGACTCATGACGATATAGGTGTCCTCACCTACCGATTCGATATCCAGCGGGTAGGTCTTCATGCTGCCCCCCGCATGGCCTTGTCGTGAGTGTGCTGGCCGTCCCAGTTCTTCTTCATGGGCAGCTCGCCGGCCAGGTACAGCTCGTACAGGCGCACGGCGCCCTTGCGCAGAAGGATCGGCGTGTAGCTGATGAACGCCTCTTTGCCGTGCGGGGTGATTTCCTGCTGATGCTCGGTCATGTACTTGTCGCGGGCGTAGGCGGCGACGCGGTACCGGGTACCGGACTTGCTCTCGTTGTAGAGCCAGTTGCGGCGCTCGAGGAAGTGGCCCACCTGCATAACATTGACCCCATTGAGGCCCTTGCAGTACTGAACATGGCTCATGCCTTCCTTAAACAGGTTCTCCAGGCGGTTGATCTTCTTGGCCTGGGCCTCGACCTGAACAGTGAGCAGGACGCGGGCTTTCTCCGACTCCAGGGCCATCTGAAGGATCTCCAGCTTGCTCAGGTCGGCGGGCTGGGCCGGGGCGGCTTTCGCCAAGTGCCAGAACTCCTTGACCAAGCGCTTCTTGAAGTCGCGGACGATCGAGGTGTTGCGCATGTAGGTGAGCAAGAGGGTCGCTTGCTGCTCGTTAAGCAGCGCGATCTCGCGGGACTGGGCGCCGCCAGCGGTTTCAAAGGGTTCGATTTGAAATCTGACCCCTCCGAACTCTCCGAAATCGGCCTGATACTTGCGAACCAGCGCGATCACGCTGGCGTGCTCGTTGTCAGTTTCGCGGGCGACGGTGACGGTGCTGGTGACAGCTTCGCCATTGAACACCGTGACAATTTCCGTGTGCGCCACGAAATCGTGGTTCGCGTTTTGTGGCGCGGCCCTGGACAGGGCCTGTACACGAGGGAATGAGGTATGCATAATCGTCCTCGAAGCAGTATTAGAAGAAACCGCCCCGCCAGGCGGTTTTTTTGTGCCCGGGGTTCGTACTTTGATAGTGCGAAACCCATGGGCACCGATCCGCGCATGCGCGGAAAAATGACGCCATTCCGGTTGCGCTGCCTGTAGCCAGGCCTTCCCTTTTCAGGGCCTTTTAAGGCCGAGGCAGATGCCGGAGCTTCCCGGCGCCTTTAGGCCTCGTTTTCTCGAGGAGGCTTTCCCGTACTAACTGGACAGCGTATTGCTCGGGGGTCATCCCGGCTTTCATCGCCATCTCTTCAAGCTTTCGGTAGAAGCGCTCCTCGAGGCCGTGACAAATCAACGTTTCGGCCATGAGTCCCCCTTGCGGGCCTTCAGGCCGTGTGCGCAGTCTCGTTATCATCCTGAGCAATTAGCAGAGCGAGCTTCTCCTCTACACACATGCGCACGAACACCGCTGGTTGAAGGCGGTGAAGCTTTGCAACCGCCCTCACAGCCTCATAGGTGTCCTCGTCGTAACGGGACTTAATCTCCCGGTCTTTCAGATGGCGGCTATCGTCGTAGCTCATTGAGTGGTGGCTCCTTGCTTGGGAATGTGGTTAAGCGGCGGAAAGCGCGTGGCTCGGATTGCTGTCGATCTGGTTCCACGGGAACGACGGACACAGGTCGGCACGATTCACGGCGCCATTCGTAAGCACCTCAATCTGCAGCGCGCGCTTGGCTGGGACTGCGCGCTCTCCGGAACACCATTGGTTGACGGTCGGCGCCGCAACATTCAGCCGGCGCGCCATTTCCGCCTGGCTGCCCAGCAAGCGGGATGCTTCTTTGGCTGCTTCTGCTGATTTCATGAGTTCTCTCCTGGAGATTTACCGATGAATATAAGGCATCACCTTATTTCGCACAAGCCATTGCCTAATCGGCGCCGTGATAGGCCTAATTAGGCAATGCTTACCGGACCGGAATTAGGCGCAGCCATTGAGGCAGCGCGGATCGCCAAGGGCGTATCGAAGAAACAACTCGCAGACGACTTCCAGGTGAAGCCTCCGTCGGTACAGGGCTGGGTGAAAAACGGCCGGATCGACAAGTCGAAGCTGATGGACGTCATCGCCTACTTCGCTGACGTTGTAGGCCCTGAGCATTGGGGTCTGCGCCCAGGCTTTACCTACGAGAGCCTGCCAGACGTCGCGTCCGCGGCTGTTGACGATCCAGTCCCTACCTCAGCTGCGGATATGGTTCGCAACATGCTCGCCAAGCAGGGGAAGAACCTGCCGGAAAGTGCTCGCGCGCAGCTAATGGCAGCTGCCGAAGCGTCAGACCAGGGCAACGTAATCACCGTCGACTTCTCCCGCCCGGGGCTCGTCGGGGATGAGGTTCGGATTGCTCACTACGATGTGCGCGCGGCCATGGGCAACGGCCAGGCCACGCATGACTACCCGGAAATGCTCAAGGACATCCGCGTCAGCCCGAGCCATCTCCGTGAGCTGGGCGTTGAATTCGAAGAGCACTTCCACCTGAAGGTGGTCACCGGCTGGGGCCAGTCGATGGAGCCCACCATCAAGCACCGCGACCCGCTGATCGTAAACATCAACGTCCGCGAATTCGTGGGTGACGGGATCTACCTCTTCGTCTGGGATGACCTGCTCTACATCAAGCGCCTGCAGGTGGCTGATGAGGAGCACTTCGAGATGATTTCGGACAACCCGCGGCACAAGGATCGGCTGATCCGCCGGGACATGACCTACATTCAGGCCCGGGTGCTGTTGGTTTGGAATGCTCACTTAGTGTAACTACATAACTAAAAGAAATCTGCGGCAACACCAACATTACATGGAGTAATCTATGGCTTTATCGAAGGAAGTTCGCCTTTTAGAGAACAAGTGGCGCACAGGACAAAGCTGGCCTAAGCGGCTCGAGTGGGTCGAACTGACAGGCATCAGGGGATGGACCGGCCAGAGGGTGGATTTTGGATTTCCGGTAGTAGCGCTTGTTGGAGAAAACGGATCGGGTAAAAGTACAATTCTTCAGTCAGCCGCTGCCGTCTATAAATCCGATACTGACCTATATGCTTCAGATTTTTTCCCAGACACTCCATTTGAACGAATCACCTCAGCAGTGATTCGATTTTCCTACAGAGAAGGAAATAATTCTCAAGTTAAAACAGTCCGTAAGCCTACTGACAGATGGCGGGGAAATCCTGATAGGCCCGCACGGCCGGTGGAGTACATTGACCTCAGCCGAATTCAGCCTATGTCTGCTCGCGCTGGTTATCCAAAGCTACTCAAATCGGGCGTACTTGAAGGGGCTCACACACCCTTTGACGCAAGCAAATTGACAAGGCTAACCAACATCGTTGGCAAAAAGTACGCCACGGCTGGAATCTCTCTCACTTCAGCTGATGCCAAAAGACAAATTCCTGTTCTTGAGGTTAACGGCGCAAGGTACTCTGGATTTCACCAAGGCGTAGGTGAAATCGCCGCAGCTGAGCTGCTCGCCCTCGAGTTCAAGAAATACAGTGTAGTTTTGATTGACGAAATCGAAACTTCTTTACACCCTCGAGCGCAAAGGCGGCTGATTCGAGACCTGTGCTCAATTGCTCGCGAAAAAGAGCTGCAAATCATTCTGACAACACACTCGCCGTATATCCTCTCAGAGCTTCCACCCGAAGCGCGCGTTTATCTGATGGATGGAGCGGCTGGGAAAACTGTGGTAACTGGGGTAAGTCCGGAGTTCGCAATGACGCGAATGGATGAAGAACAACATCCAGAATGTGATGTTTATGTTGAGGACCCCAGAGCCGCAACACTTGTCAATGAGGTGCTGGCAGATGTGGATCGCGACCTGATGGCGCGAGTCAAAATCATCCCATATGGAAGCGCCTCGGTAGGGAACGCGCTTGGCATGATGGCAAGTCAAAGTAGATTCCCGCGCCCCTCTGTCGTCTTTCTAGACGGTGACCAAGCCCATGCGCCTGGATGCAATATCCTCCCTGGAACAGACGCGCCGGAGCGGGTAGTTTTCGGAGAGCTTCAGAGTAATGGATGGACTGGTGTACATGCCCGAATCGGCAGATCCGTTCCAGAAACAGTCGACGCACTAGATAACGCAATGCTGACTGGTGATCACCATAGATGGTTATTCGATGCCGCAGCAAAGCTCTCTCTTGGCGCAGACATTCTATGGCAAGCGATGTGCGCTACCTGGGCAACTACTGTAGCTTCATCTCATGATAAAACCTCGATTGTAGACCCGATCCAAGCATCCCTGCTTTAGCGTCGCCTTTCCAACGTAGGGAGGCCCACCCCCTGCTTCGCCATGTCATACCGGCTCTCGACAAGGTTGAGAGCCGGCATGTAAGACTTAAAATAGCGCCACCTCCTCCACATGCCCCTCCTCCCAGCCCCTCTCCACGGCTTGGTCGTCTCGATCATCAGCGCTCTGCGGCTCCCACCGAACGGTCACGCTGTCGTCGTCATTGAACGTCAGGTCCAGCTCTGGCGTCTCGGCCAGCAGGCACATTACCTCCTCCCACTCCATGTCACCGTCCGTGTCCAGGCGATGGATAGTCACCCAGCGCTGAGCCTGCGCGATCGGGTGATTGATCATCGACGAGAACCGCAGCCCCAAGCGTTCCAGCCGGGTCATCTCCTGGCGCGCCTGCGGCGCCGATTTCTTCTGCTTGGCCATTCCTTCCTCCGCTAACTGTACATCCATCCAGTATTGGGCAGAGCTTACCCGAGCCATCGAATGATGCAAGCCCGGATAGCAGATTAGGCACGCATGAAAAATTAGGCATTACCTATTTACAATAATTAGGCATTGGCTTATCGTTCATCTCAATAGCCAGTCACTCACGAGGGACTGCAGAGGCCCTCACCGGCCGCCGCTCTTTAACAGCCAGCGCCATGCCCGACTACCCGGCCCCGCCGGTTAGGTCACTCCCGGCTCCATCGGTGGGAGGTCAGTAAACCGATGAACAAAACCGCACTTGCCTCTACCGGCGACCGGCGATCCGACAGGCCCGAAAGCCTGCCCACGCGCAGCCCACTGCGACGGCGGACGAGGTGTTGACCGAACTGAGTGAATGACCTGGTAAGCGGGTGCGGAGAAACACAGATTTCACTGGCTGGCCTTGGCAACAGGGCCAGACGGGAAATCGATTGCTCACCCGGCGTCGCGAACGCGAGTGAGCCAAAAATATTGAATCAGACACTTGCCTACTGGGTCAGGATTTATGAACGCAGTAAATCTGACGAGGTAACAGCAATGACTATCGAAGCAGAGACACTTGCTCAACTTACCGAAGCGCTCCAGGAGCGCGGTATGTACCTAGTTTCAGACATCGCATTTACCAGAGCGCCTTACCGGCATAACCACCGCTGGATCTGCATCGTGGAGTGACCATTCTCACTGCCGGCGGCTCAGAATAGGCCTCTACCGCCGGCTCCTCTGCTACTTCATCCCAGATCCAGCCCCCGTTTCTTTCCTACCCCAATCCCAACATATCGACCGCATTGGCAGGCGCAAGGCCACCTTTCACGGTGGGTTTGGTCACCCGCGCCTGGCTCCTGGCCAATGCGGTCCAGAGGATCACCACATGCACAATTGCACCGATACCCAGGCTGTGTGCCGGGGCTGCGGCCTCAAGTTGCGCGGGTCGCCTTCTTGGAAAGGCGGGCTGGCCTATCACCCCGCCCCAAAAGGAGAAGTGCACCGCTGCCACTACGGCGGCTGGGTGTGCTCGCGGCGCTGTGACATCAAGGCCTGCGTTGAGCTGGAAGGAACCATGCCCGGGTGCGGCGGCGTGTATAGCTTCAGTCGCCTGTCGATCTACGCGAGACAGAGCATCAACAGCAATTGGCCGGAGGCAGCATGAGCGGCTGGATCAAGTGCTCTGAGCGCATGCCTGAGCTGCCCAAGGGTGGCGGAAAGGCTTGGGTAATCGCCTACACACCAGCGCGAAAAGCGCAAAGCGCCTTCAACGGCGCCCGCTTCCTCTACTGGAATGGCATCGACTGGCGTTACGGCGATGGCTCGCGTTTCGAGCACCGCGTGACGCACTGGCAGCCACACCTCTCTCCACCCACCGAGTAACCCACCATCTGGAGGCGACCATGGGCGCACTTCGAGCAGCACAATGGCAGTACGACAACCAGTTGCCTCCGGCGGTGAGCGAAAGCGAGGCTGAGGCACGCTGGATCGACGACGGTATCGCAGAGCTGATGGCGCGCCGTGACGTAGTGTTCCAGCGCAACTTCCGCCAGCGTGGCGTGACCTACGAGCGCTTCGCTCAGGCGGTCGATGAGTTCGTGATGGGCCAGCTTGGGCTATCTGGCATCAGCAATTCGGTGCTGGGCCGCCTGGTCCTGTCCGCGCGCTGCAAGGTCACCAGCGATGCCGCGGCAGCTGCCGACGAAATCATGAGCGTGGCGAGCCCTGAGGCAGCACTACAGGAGATCGCCCGCCAGCTGCTCACGCCCTTCGCCAAGGAAGCAGTGCTGGCCCAGGCCGAGGACGCGGAATGAATCCTCACAGCGTGGCGGTTCGCGCCATCGAGGCCGCAATCGAGACGATGCTTCTGCCGGGCTCAGGCCCGGTTGAGGACGCAAAGGCTGAGACGATGGTCGTCGCCTACTTCTCCATCCTCGTCATCAACTCCAACGAGTTCAAACACTACTGCGAGCGAATTCGGCGGATTGCCGAGCGGCGCAAGGAGGCTGCATGACTACGCCCATTTTCCCGTCGATCATCGACGACCAGGTGGCCGAGGTTGCCCAGGCCGTGCCAGATGACCGCATCCTGATGGTGTTCAAGGGCCTGACCATGGAGGACGCCATGAACCAGGCGCGCCTCGCTCATATCGAGAACCCGGCAGCTTGGTCCGGCCGGGCCTACCTCTGCGGCATTTGCACCTTGGCCTACGAGGTCCGCACGTGAGCCGCCAGCAGGCCAGACGCTTGGCGTTCTGGCGCGGCTCCTTCTCCATGCTCTGCGCCTGCACCTTCTTCATGCTCGCCAGCGTGCTGGCCGGCAGCATCATTTCCTGAACACACACCCGGCGCACGGCGGGCCTTCGGGATAACCGTACCCCTTCGGGAGCGTAAGCGGCGAGAGCGCGCAACCATCCACCGCAGCCAGGGCCTGGAGCGTACCTCCGTGCCTGGGTGACCTGGCATTTCCCCTTTCAACTGACGGCGCCGGCCTGGCGCGAGGTTTTCTAATGTCCGCAGAACAGAAACTGATCGCGATCAAAGAGATCAGCGAGGAGAACGCCCCGGCCATCTACGTGGCCGGCGGCCTGAAGCAATTTATCGACCTGGTGAAGGCCGAGGTCGAAGGCGAAGTGCCCGAACTGACCACCCGCAAGGGCCGCGAACGCATCGCCAGCCTGGCCGCCAAGGTGAGCAAGTCGAAGACCGCCGTCGAGAAGCCGGGCCGCGACTACCTGCGCCGGCTCAAGGAAATGCCGAAGGTGGTCGAGGCCGAGCTGCGTGAGTTCGTGACCACGATGGACGCGCTTCGAGACGAGACGCGCCGGCCGCTCACCGAGTGGGAGCAGGCAGAAGCCGCCCGTGTCGCCCGGCATGAGCAAGGCATTGCAGCCATCAAAGCGGAAGGCGCCGAACTCGGCCAGCTGACCGCCGAGGACCTTCTGGCCCGGATCGGAAGGGTTGAAGGCGTTGCCCTGGACGACGCCTGGGAGGAATTCACCGCCGAGGCCGGACAGGTGAAAGACCAAGTACTAGCCGCGCTTCGTGAAGCGCTGGCGGCCCGGCAGAAGTACGACGCAGAGCAGGCCGAGCTGGCCCGGCTGCGCCGCGAAGCTGAAGAGCGCGCCGAACAAGACCGCATCAGGCTGGCACAAGAGGCTGCGGTTGAGGCCGAGCGCCAGCGAGTGGCCCAGCAGCAGCAAGCAGAACGCGAAGCCGCAGCCCGCCGAGAGCAGGAACTGCTTGACCAGGCCGCTGCGCAAGAACGCGAAGCCGAGAACCAGCGCCTCCAGCTCAAGTTGCAGGCTGAGCAAGCCGAGCGCGCCCGCATTCAGGCAGAGGCCGACCGCGTTGCCGCCGAGCAGCGGATGGAGCAGGAGCGTCAGGCAGCCGCCCGCCGGCAAGAGGAAGCAGCCGAGCAGGCCCGCCAGGACGAGCGCCGCCGCGCTGATGCCGCTGCAGCGGAGATCCTTCGCCAGCAGGAAGCTCGAGAGGCCGACAAGGCGCACCGGGCGAGCATCAACCGCGCCGCCCTGGAAGCCTTCATGGCCGAGGGCATGCCTGAAGCCTGCGCCAAGCAAGCGGTCACCCTGATCGCCCAGCGCAAGATCCCTAACATCGCCATTTCCTACTGAGGCACCGACTATGAGCAGCACGATCATTGTGCCGGAGCAGCGCCGCCAGGTGGTCGCGTCCCCGCAGGCAGACGGCAGCATCCTCGCCGTAATCAGCCGGGCAGCCACCGACCCAACCTGCGACATCGACAAGCTTGAGCGCCTGATGGCGATGCACGAGCGTATGCAGGCCCGCGACGCTGAGGCCGAGTTCAACGCGGCAATGGCGGCCATGCAGAGCGATATCCCGAGCATCGCCGAGCGCGGCGCCATCGTCGTGAATGGCCAAAAGCGCAGCGACTACGCCACCTTTGAAGACATCAACGATGTGATCAAGCCGATCATGCAGACGCACGGTTTCGCGATCACCTTCAAGGTCGAGAACGTGCCGGCTGGCCTAAGCGTCACCGGCATCCTGATGCACCGGGCCGGACACCGCGAGAGCACAACCATGCTGCTCCCGCTCGACACCAGCGGCAGCAAGAACGCTGTCCAGGCGGTCGGCTCGTCCACCAGTTACGGCAAGCGCTACGTCATGAGCGCCCTGCTCAACCTCACCACCCGCGGCGAGGATGACGACGGCCACGCAGCCGTGCCAACGGCGAACGTTACCAGCGTGCAGGCGGCCGGCATCAGCGCCCTGCTCGATCGCTGCACCCAGAAGACCCGCGACTGGTTCACCGGCGAATACGGTTCGGCCGAATGCGTGCCGAAGGGTCGCCACGACATCCTGGTCGCGCAACTGAACAAGGCCATCAGGGCCGCGGAGGCCGCAAATGCAGATCATCAGTGATGTCGAGCAAGGCACTCAGGCCTGGCTGGACTTGCGCCTGGGCATCATTACCTGCAGCGAGCTAGATTGCCTGCTGGTGAACGGTAAAGGCGAGGCAGGCTTCGGTGCCGGCGCCTTCACCTACATGAACACGCTGATCGGCGAACGCATCACCGGTGAGGCGGCAGACCCGTTCACCGGCAACCGCCATACCGAGCGCGGCCACGAACTCGAAAGCACCGCCCGGGGCCTGTATTGCGACCGCGAGGACGTCCAGACCCACCAGGTGGGGATCATCCTGAATCATGGCATTGGCTACTCACCAGACGCCCTGGTCGGCGACAACGGCCTGACCGAGATCAAGACCAAGCTACCAAAGCTGCAGGTCGACGTGATCCTGGGTGGCGAGATCCCGAAAGAGCATGTCGCTCAGTGCCAGGGCGGCCTTTGGGTGTCCGAGCGCGAATGGATCGACTTCATCTGCTACTGGCCGGGCATGCCGCTGTTCGTGAAGCGTGCCTACCGGGACGAGGCGATGATCCGTAAGCTCTCGGAGCGCGTAAAAACCTTCTACGAAATCCTCGACGAGCGCATGAATCGCGTGCTCGGAATCGCAGCATGAGGTGAGCATGAACCAATCAATCGACCTGGAGGCCGCCAAAGCGGCCTTCTTCGCATCTGGTGGCCAGCTGATCGTGCTGGAGGGCTTCACCTACCGGCCGCTGCCCCAGCGCAAGCACCCTGAGCCCAAGCCAAAGCGGGCCAAGCCTGCTGCGCATAAGTCGGAACACCCGCAGCAAAGCCGCGCTAGAACTCGCGCCGCGCAGATCGCCGAGCTTGCCAAGGCTATGACCTGTGGCGAGGTAGCGAAACTCCTTGGCGAGACCAAGGGAGCGCTTTGGGGCGTAGCCGCTCGCGAAGGATTCAAATTCTGCAAGCCGCCACGCCAGGTCCAGCCAGTGAAGGATGCCGCCGCTCAAGAGGCTGCTGACCGAGAGCTGGCAGATCGGATCATTGCCTTGCGCGATGAGGGTATGTCCCGTTGCCGAGCTACCGCAGTACTCGGAATCGGAAATCGCAAGCTGGAGCGAATCCTGGCTGCCTACAAGATCAACTTCCCGCTTCAGCGGCATAGGGGATAGGCCATGAGCGTCCACGGCGAGCACCCCAGCGTCTACTACCTTGGCCGGGAATGCCGCCGCAACGGTGGCGGCAAGATGGCCAACCCATTCGCCTCTCACACGTTCCACGGCTCCTGGTTTCTGGCCGGCTGGAACGACATGGATCTTGAGATTGAACAGAAAAATCCGAAGCGCGCTGCAAAGAACAAGGCGGCGTGAGCAGTTCAACCTACCGCCCAGCGGATTGAAGGAGGTGCCGTATGGCGATGGACCAAGCAGAGCGCGACAAGCGCCGACGAGAGAAGGCCGAGCGCCTGCAGGAAGAAGACCTGCGCTTGAAGGTTCGACCAGGGACTAAGCAGGCCCTGGCCGAGATCAAGGAATGGGCCAGCATCGAGGAAAACGGCGAGGCCATGACCCTGCTGATCCACCGCATCCATGAATTAGGGCCTGAAGCGGCCCGCCACTTCCTAAGTGCGCCGCGCCACGAAATCACGATATCGAGTTCTGTGGTGCGCAAGCTGGACCAGTTCAGGCTGAGCCGAGAGCTGCGCGCTCCCGGCCTGGAACTCGGCGACGACCCGGACGATACAGGACTGCTGCTTTGCTGTGAGGCACGCTGATCACTCGAGGTTGTCTTAGCTCCTATCAGTCAAATGGCACAGCTTCGAGGGTGTATTTCTGAAGATCTTTGATCTGATGGAACCAGTAAAACACGGCCTCGGCAGCCTCTTTGGTGTCAAATTTTTCGCCGTATGCTGGCTCATAGGCTGCATACCGTAGCCCTTCGTAATCAGGTGCTGATCCCCACATCACGTTTCCTGATGAATCGGTCATTTTAACAACCCAAGACATATAGAGCTCCCTGTGCCCGGCCCCATGCCGGTCACCCGTAAATACCCCATCCAACACCAAATTGCCACCATGCCGCATCCGGCCACGGAGGGCGGCGCATGCATGGAGAAAGCCATGAGCAACTACAACTGCGACTACGTCCGCCGCCACTACGACGTGCCGGCCGAGATCGGGCGCCGAGTGATCGCCAACGGCGAGCCCGGCATCATCATGGCCGACCGCGGCCACTACATCGGCGTCATTCTCGACAGCGACCCGAAGAAGCGCATCCGCAACTACCACCCCACTTGGGAGATGCAGTACGGCGAGATGGCCGAAAAGCTGCCTCTCAAGCAGTGGGAAGTACTCACCAATGGCATGTACGACTGGGATGACGTGCGTTACATGCTGGGCGATGCGCGCCATTACGTGCGGCGCATTTGGGCAGCCACTCGCAGCCAGGCCAAATATCGTGCCTACCAGGAACTGGCCGAGTGCTTCAACGACGACGCGACGGCAATGCTGACATTCAAAGTGCGCGCCGCCTGAAAATCGGCGCGCTTAACTGCCATTACCCAGTGATTAAAATAGCAGCATCTTTCAAAGCCCCGGCTGCGGCTTCTCTGCGCTCGGGATCACCTGGATAGGCTGCCTCTTGAATGGACTTCAATGCTCTTTCGACTATCTCATCACGGTCAATTCCATCACGCCCGTCAAGCTCTCGCAGCAAGCTAAAGACCAGGTGCTCTAGCGCAATAATTTTCGCTTCTTGTGCCATTCAATTACTCCTTGTACCGCCGGATGCCGACCAGGAATCAATAGCTCACTTCGCCCGCCAGTGCCCTACGGATGCTGCTGTTTGTATTTTTTCAGCATCGCCTTCGCCCGCGTTAGCAAGCCTGGAACCAGAGTCCTTCCATTCGCCGTCACCGGGACCATAGCGAATGAACAGCGGCAGCCTTTGCTGTTGTCGCTGGTAGCCCACCACTCCAGCATCTCTTCTCCTGTAAACAACTTGCCATGCCGTGCCACATGAGATGGTCGACTGGAGGGAGACAGGGCAGACATGTGCATGAATCGAACGGCCAGCCCCATCCTGCGCGAATCAGCAATTTCAGTTTGCAGCCTCTTAATGCGCTTGATGTGAAGATCATCATCACGGTTTTGATCAGGCACTTTGCAGCTCCTCTGTTTGTGCCAATTAAATAACCCACTTCAACTATCCACGCCAGCCCCGGCGAGGGCGGCGCCTGCACGCAAGGACCACAACATGACCTGTATGACCTCCCTCGCCCTGCCCTTTGAAAAAGAGCTGGTAGTCGATCTCTTCGCCGGTGGTGGCGGCGCCAGCAGCGGCATCGCCGAGGCGTACCGCGAGCCGGATGTGGCTGTGAACCACAACCGAATCGCCCTGGCCGTGCACCGTGCGAACCACCAGCAGACCGAGCACTACGTGGCGGATGTTTTCGAGGTCGACCCGGTCCTGGCTACCAAGGGTCAGCCGGTCGGCATCTTGTGGGCATCGCCCGACTGCCGGCACCACAGTAAGGCCAAGGGCGGGAAGCCGCGCAACCGCAAGATTCGCGGCCTGGCCTGGGTCATCATCCGCTGGGCCTACCAGACCAGCCCGCGTCTGATCTTTCTTGAGAACGTAGAAGAGTTCGCAGACTGGGGGCCGCTCGACGATGAAGGAAGACCGATCAAGGCCGAGAAAGGCCGGACGTTCCAGGCCTTCGTCAGCGTGCTTGGCAACGGTATACCGGAAGATCACCCGGATCTGCCGGAGATCCTGGCCGAGATTGGCGACTACGTGCCCAAGGAAGCACTAGTGCGCGGCCTGCGCTACAACTTCGAGCACCAGGTGCGAGTTGCCGCAGATCAGGGGGCCCCGACTATCCGGAAACGGCTCTACGGCATCGCCCGGCGCGATGGCAAACCGATCGTCTGGCCGGCGCCAACGCATCACAAGAATCCTGGCAAGGGCCAGAAAGCCTGGCGGTCCGCCGCCGAATGCATCGACTGGGAACTGCAGGGGCGGACGATCTTCCGCGACGACGCGCTGGTGGAGAACACCATGAATCGGATCGCGAAAGGCCTGTGGCGGCACACCTTGGCCAGCAACGATCCATTCATTGTCCCGCTGCGCGGCACCTCGAAATCGCACACCAGCACACACAGCGTGGACGATCCGGTCTCGACCATCAGCGGCGGAGGCACGCATCACGCCTTGGTTCAGCCGTCGATGGCCGTGGCCGGCTGCCTCACGGAGCACGCCAACGGATCGACGCAGCGAACCTTCGACGCCGAAGAGCCGCTCCGGACACAGGTAGCCCAGGTCAAAGGCGGCCACTTCGCGCTGATCTCTGCCAACCTGGTCACGCTGCGCAACGGTTGCGTTGGGTCACCGGTAGACGGCCCTGTCGGCTGCATCACGCGCAGCGGCGGACACCACGCCATAGCCTCGGCCCACCTGGAGCAAGCGAACGGCGGGTTCTACAAAGGCGATGGTCGCAGCGCGGACGATCCGTTCTCGACGATCCTGGGCAAGGGCTCCAACCAGCGCCTGGTCACGGCCTACATGGTCAAGTACTACGGCGCGGAGAAGGACGGCATCTCGATGCGGGAGCCGGTGCACACCATCCCGTCAAAGGATCGGATGGCAGTCGTGCAGGTCGTCCAGCTGCACAGCCACACGCTGACCGACGAGCAACTGGCCGGGGCCCGCAAGTGCGCAGCATTCATGCGCAAGTACTTGCCGCAGCACTTCACCGAGCACGCCGACGTTGTGATGGTTGGCGATTACGTGATGGTCGACATCACCCTGCGCATGCTCAAGCCGCACGAGCTGAAGCGCGCCCAAGGCTTCCGGGCCGACTACATCATCGACCGCGGGCTGTTCCTCGATGAGGAAACCGGCCAGCTGTACTGGAAGCCAATCTCCGGCGCCGACCAGGTGAAGCTGCTGGGCAACAGCGTCTGCAAAGACGAAGCCCGCGCACTGGTCGCCGCGAACGCCTCCGACCTCATACAGCTTTACCGGCGCCTCGCTGCCTGATCGAAATGCACTCACAGCCAAAGATCATCGTCGCGATTCCTCACGATCTTGTACTGTTTAAATGCGGTCCTTACCTTGAAAATTTCAACCTCGGGGTAATCCCTTCTGAGCACTGCCGCGAGCTTCGATTTTTTGAGCGACGAGTTACAACCAACAATGACCTGTCGAAGCGACCCAATCTCAGAAAACGGCATGAAATACAACCCATCAATACTCTGCGACTTATTTAGTAAGAAAATCTGCCTCACCTCTTTCTCATAAGACCACTCTGAGTGCTTTATCCTGAGTTGCCGCAGCATGAAATCGTATTTCTGCTCCTTTGATTTAGAGAGGTAGGATTCTGGATCAAAAATCATTCGCCCGTTGCGGTACTCAACAGTATGGAGTGACGAATCGTCGATTTCGAAAGCTAAACATATACCCTTATGCCTATCTCCGTAGTGCCCCCACTGCACAGGGCTGGCATATGTTCTGCTGAAGCAGAGCATTCCATATAAGTCCGCTATACGACCTTTGAAGAAACGAAGGCTTTTTCTAGTTTCTGGATCTTCAGATGACAAGCACATCATTTCAAATGGATCATTGAGATCCATTACGGTCGCAACTTTTAACCTAGACTTTTCGATATTTTGCAACCCATATTGCTCATTGCAGAAGTGATAAACCATCATGGCATTGACTCACTAGTCAGCTCTTCCAATGAAACATATCCAGCGAGCTCAATATACCCGCGAGACATTCACATGCCCATAGAAAACCGATCCAGCAACACCGACCCACGCGATGTGTTCATCAGGCTCAACCCGCTCGGCCTGGGCGATGCGGAGCTGCGCAAGGACAGCACCGGCTTCGAAGACCAGCGCACCCACAGCGACTACCTGCTGTTCCTGGCGGGCTACCGCGAAACGCATTCAGAACCGCAGCCCCACCCCGAGCCTATAGCCTGGATGGTTGGTACTGCCTTCTGGTGGACCAAAGAAGAGGCAGAGCGGGATGCGGCGGCGACTGGGTTGCCGATGATTGGCCTGGGGCCAATGACCGGGGATGTCGAGCCTGCGCGGCTGACCAAGGCCACGGCTTTCGTCCAAAGGCTGGTCGATTGCGCTGGCACCCAGCCGAGCGTAGCCACTGGGTATCTGCGCGACATCCTGGATGAGCTCAAGGGAAACACAACGCCGACAGCGCCTGTTGAGCACAATGAGAATGAAGCATTTGAGAGATGGGCCCGATCCAGGCTAACCCCGCTGAACTTGAGGTTGGACGAGATCGGCCTGTATCACGACCTCGTTGCCGGTACAGCTCACGACGCTTGGCAGGCCCGCGCGGCGCTTGAGATCAAGGCATTCTGAGCCAAGGAGTACAGATGTACTCCTCAGCTGGCACCCCTTTCCCCTATCCCGAGCAGGCGACCTTGTCGAATTTCGGCTGGGTATCCGTGGCGATCCGGCGAGCCCGCCCCACGCCCCAGGCCAAAGCCCTGGTCATGGATTCACCGGGACGGGAATCGAACGCCTCTTCGTGAAGGGCCATGCCACTCGCGGCATATACCCCAATGAACATCTGCGTGTTACCCGTTCGCGACAGGCGCACCTGAACATCAATGTGCGTTCCATCGCTGAGGGTTTCGTCGTGAGCACGGTGGTGAAGCGTTGGATCAGCCCACCCCCAGAAAACTTCACCGCGAATCCTCATGTCGGCCTCCTACGACTTTAGTTGTATGCCACAGGTGAACTCTCACCATAGCCAAAGCGAGGCGAGACGCAATCTCGGTATCGCAGCTTGAGAACTGAATCGGACCATCGGCCGATTTTCTTGTACCGAACCTAACCACTTGTACAACTCATCGCCGCGATATGGCGGCCAAGGACGCGCTGTGCCTGAAATCAAGCGGACCTACCTGATTGGCTACCTGTGCTCCGGCGGTGGAGGCCGTTTCTTCCACGACCGAGAAACCGACGATGCGCCCACCATGAAGCAGATCGTGAGCATGGAAGCCAAGCTCAATGCCGACCACGGAAAGCCTTGTGCGATCACCACCATCTTCCTGCTGCAGAACAATGAGGTTCAGCCATGACCCGCCTCGCTCTCTGCCTCCTGTTGCTGGCAACCGGCGCCAGCGCAGCACCTCAGCCCCAAGAAAACGTCATCGACGTGCAGCACGACAGCCAGCGCGGCGTCACCTGCTACCTGCTGAATGGCGTCGGCATCAGCTGCATCCCCGACAGCCAGCTGCAGGCCGGCAACGAGCGCCAGCTCTCCCCGCACGAAACCCAACCCGACCCTACACCCGCACTGGCGCCTGGGCGCTGGATTGATGAGAGGTATGAGCTGTGAGCAGCACGAATTGGAACGTTGCACCTCGCGATGCAGAGGCATGGGCGCCCAGCACTCCCAAATTCATGGCCGGCTGGTACAAGACAGACGCAGAAGGCCGCTGGTATTTCTCCCTATCGCGCAGTTCTGGTTGGTGGGGTATCGAGCGGCCATCGACATATCGCCAGCGCCAAATGGAGCGGAGACCATGACAGACCTGATCGAAGTGAGGGTATCCAACCTGGTCGATGCGGCTCTGGACTGGGCGGTGGCCATCGCCGAAGGGTTCACCATCGATCCTGAATGCCGCACTACTTGGCACCGTGACGGTATCCCTTCCAGCATCAGCATCCGAGGCGCAGCAGAGGGCTTCGGTTGGCGCCCATCCACCAACTGGGCACAGGGCGGTCAACTGATCGACAAGCACAGCGGCACCGCTCAGCACATTCCTGGGCTGCCTGCCGATCTGTGTTACGCCGGTGGCCCGGCCGGCGCAGGAGTCTGGTGCTACGGCCCTACGGCGCTGATCGCGTTCTGCCGAGGGCTCGTCAACCACAAGCTCGGCGATACCGTCCAGGTGCCGAAGGAACTGCTGCGATGATCGCCCTCGTCTATATGGCCTACCTGATCTACAGGGGGCCGCGATGAACATTCACCAGGTCGACATTCAGCAGGAGGCCGCATGGGCTACATCAACCCGCTATTGAAACTGCCAGCGGGCCGGGCCCTGCTGAAACTACCTGCAGAGGACAGGGCGCGGATCGAAGCAGTGCTTCGCGAACTACGCGCCCAGGCTGACGCCGAGGCAGAAAACTCATGGCATCGCCGGAAGGGACCGATGGCCGCCTACTGGCGCGCCGTCTCGACCTACGCCCGCCACTTGGCACACGCCCTTTCGCGCAACGCCCAGTCGTAACCCCCCCCTACCACTCAAGCCCGCCGACATGCGCGGGCATGCAAAGCTTTTGCCGCCGCTGGCGGCGCTGGAGTCCCCATGGAAACCGGAAGCACCAGTGACGTCGACAAAGTCACCGAGCAACGCATGGCCGACCTACTCGGCTGCACCAAACGCTCTCTTGAGCACCGCCGCCTGCGCGGCATTATTCCTGAAGGCGTCTGGATGAAGCATGGCGGCCGCATCATTTACAGCAAAAGGAGATACGACGAATGGCTGGAAAGCCAATGGATCTACCCAGAGGGGTCGAGATCTTCCGCAACTCCCTCCGCATTCGTTTCACATGGGACGGTGTCCGTCGATGCGAAACGCTCCCCTATCCCCCGACACAGAAAGGCATCAAAGCTGCATCCAGCCTTCGCGATCAGGTAACAAGCCTCACCAAGCTCGGCCTCCTTGACCAGGACAAGTACGCCGAGCTGTTCCCCAGCTCACAGGCCGCGGTCGGCGGTAAGCCGACCTTCGGTGAGTACGCTCAGCTCTGGCTGGACAGCCGCGAAATCACCCAGGGAACGCACAACAACTACAAAAGCGCCCTGAATCTGTACTGGGTGCCGCGCCTGGCCATGGTTCGTATCGATCTGATCACTACCACCCTGCTCCGCCGTGTCATCACAGAAACCGAATGGACCTCGGCAAATGTGAAGCGCAACGCAATCACCAGGTTATCGACGATTCTGGCTGCGGCAACCCGGGAAGGCCTGCTGACCAAGAACCCCGCCGAGGTGATTGAGTTGCCGAAGCGGTCGCGTAAGGAGATCGACCCGTTCACCCTGGCCGAAGCCAACACCATCATCAACAAGCTCTACGAACACAAGCATTGGCCGAGCCTCATCTATGCCGCGCTGTTCGAGTTTATGTTCTTCACCGGCCTCCGCTTGTCGGAGGCCTTGGCAGTGCGCTGGGATGTGATCGATATGGAAAAGAGGACGGTGCACGTAAAGAGGACCGTCGCCTTGGGCGAGGTGGAGGAAAGGACGAAAACAGGCAGGGATCGCTTCGTGCTGCTGAATGACCGGGCCTTGCGCGCGATTCAGTTCGCCAGGGAATACGCTGACCGTCGCCGGCATGGGAAGGGAGCGGTGACCGAAACGCCATTCTTGTTCCCGCCATCGAAGAACGCAGAGCACGTGAAACAGACCTCCGATCTGCACAAACAGTGGGTGCCGGTGCTGAATGAGCTGGGCATTCGGCGTCGTCCCCCATATAACTGCCGGCACACCTATGCGACAATATGCTTAATGTCCGGCCTCAACCCCGCATTTATCGCCCAACAGCTGGGTCACAGCGTCCAAATGCTGCTGTCGACGTATGCCCGTTGGCTCAACTCAAGCTCCGACTGGAGCGAGCTGGAAAAACTCAAAATTGGTATCAAATCGGTATCAGCTTGAAAGCCAGCTCTGTAAGTGACTGATAGGTAAGCCCTTTGATCTCCACCGCCAACATCACCATGCAGTTCGGCTCCAAGCCGCTGTTCGAAAACGTTTCCGTCAAATTCAACAACGGCAACCGCTACGGCCTGATCGGGGCCAACGGTTGCGGCAAGTCGACCTTCATGAAAATCCTCGGCGGCGACCTGGAGCCGTCCGGCGGGCAAGTGATGCTCGAGCCGAACACGCGCCTGGGCAAGCTGCGCCAGGACCAGTTCGCCTACGAGGAATTCACCGTGATCGACACGGTGATCATGGGCCACGGCCAGCTGTGGAAGGTCAAGGCCGAACGCGATCGTATCTACTCGCTGCCGGAAATGACCGAAGAAGACGGCATGGCCGTCGCAGAGCTGGAAACCGAGTTCGCCGAGATGGACGGCTACACCGCCGAATCCCGTGCCGGGGAGCTGCTGCTGGGCCTGGGTATTCCGCTGGAGCAGCACTTCGGCCCGATGAGCGAAGTGGCGCCGGGCTGGAAGCTGCGTGTGCTGCTGGCCCAGGCGCTGTTCTCGGACCCGGACGTGCTGCTGCTCGACGAGCCGACCAACCACCTGGACATCAACACCATCCGCTGGCTGGAAAGCATCCTCACCGCGCGTAACAGCACCATGGTGATCATTTCCCACGACCGGCACTTCCTCAACAGTGTCTGCACCCACATGGCCGACCTCGATTACGGCGAGCTGCGCGTATTCCCGGGCAACTACGACGAGTACATGACCGCTGCCACCCAGGCGCGCGAGCAGCTGCTGTCGGACAACGCCAAGAAGAAAGCCCAGATCGCCGAACTGCAGACCTTCGTCAGTCGCTTCTCGGCCAACGCCTCCAAGGCCAAGCAGGCCACCTCGCGAGCCAAGCAGATCGACAAGATCCAGCTGGCCGAGGTCAAGCCGTCGAGCCGCGTGAGCCCGTTCATCCGCTTCGAACAAACCAAAAAGCTGCACCGCCAGGCCGTCACCGTCGAGAAAATGGCCAAGGCCTTCGACGACAAGGTGCTGTTCAAGGACCTGAGCTTCACAATCGAGGCTGGCGAGCGTGTCGCGATCATCGGCCCCAACGGTATCGGCAAGACCACCCTGCTGCGCACCTTGGTCGGTGAAATGACCCCGGACAAGGGTGAGGTGAAGTGGACCGATAGCGCCGAAGTGGGCTACTACGCCCAGGACCACGCCCACGACTTCGAAGACGACATGACCCTGTTCGACTGGATGGGCCAGTGGACTTCCGGCGAGCAAGTGATCCGCGGCACCCTCGGGCGCATGCTGTTCTCCAACGACGAGATCCTCAAGTCGGTGAAGGTGATTTCCGGTGGTGAGCAAGGCCGCATGCTGTTCGGCAAGCTGATCCTGCAGAAGCCGAACGTGCTGGTGATGGACGAGCCGACCAACCACCTGGACATGGAATCGATCGAGGCGCTGAACCTGGCGCTGGAAAACTACCCCGGCACCCTGCTGTTCGTCAGCCACGACCGTGAGTTCGTGTCGTCGCTGGCCACGCGCATCATCGAGCTGTCGGCTGATGGCGTGGTGGACTTCAGCGGTACCTACGACGATTACCTGCGTAGCCAGGGTGTATTGGTCTGATTGATGGGGCGGCCTGGCCATCTTGTATGGCTGGGCCGGCCGCTTCGCGGGTAAACCCGCTCCCACAGGGACTGCGTAGCACTTGAGGCCAATGCAAATCCTGTGGGAGCGGGCGAGCCCGCGAATGACGATTATCTGCGTAGCCAGGGTGTAGTGGTCTGATTGATGGGCGGCTTGGCCATCTTGTATGGCTGGGCCGGCCTCTTCGCGGGCATGCCCGCTCCCACAGGGACTACGTAGCATTTGAGGCCTATGCAAATCCTGTGGGAGCGGGTTCACCCGCGAAGAATCCACCGCCGATCCCACAGGCTGGCACTGCCCGACGAATAATTCGTTAGCCTGCTTTCATTTCCTCCGCGCAACGGCCATGATGGGGCACGCCCAACCGCCCGCCCGCGAACGAGCCCATGACCGCGCAACAACCCGCCCCCGCCAGCAACACGCTGCAAATCACCCTGCAGATCCTGTCGATCGTTTTCTACACCTTCATTGCCTTCCTCTGCATCGGCCTGCCGATCGCCGTGCTGCCCAGCCATGTGCATGACCAGCTGGGGTTTGGCGCGGTGGTCGCCGGGCTGACCATTGGCCTGCAATACCTGGCCACTTTGCTCAGCCGCCCGTTTGCCGGGCGGGTCGCCGATACCCTGGGGGGCAAGCAGGCCATTCGCTTCGGTTTGCTGGGGATTGCCGGCTGCGGGGTGTTGACGCTGCTATCAGCCTGGACCCTGTCGCTACCGCTGCTGAGCCTGGCCCTGTTGCTTGGCGGGCGACTGCTGCTGGGCGTCGCCCAAGGGCTTATCGGCGTGGCCACGCTGAGTTGGGGCATCAGCCAGGTCGGGCCCGAGCACACCGCCAGGGTAATTTCCTGGAACGGTATCGCCTCCTATGGCGCCATCGCCATTGGTGCCCCCTTGGGTGTACTGGCCGTGGACGGGCTGGACTTCAGCGTACTGGGGCCGGCATTGATGGTGCTGGCGGTATTGGCACTGCTGGTACTGCGCAAGCGGCCGGACGTAGTGGTGGTACGCGGTGAGCGCCTGCCCTTCTGGTCGGCCTTCGGCCGGGTCGCACCCTGCGGCCTGGGCCTGACCCTGGCCTCTATCGGCTACGGCACCCTGACCACTTTCGTCACACTGTATTACCTGGAGCGCGGCTGGGCGGGCGCGGCCTGGTGCCTGAGTGCCTTCGGCGTGTGCTTCATCATCTCCCGGCTGCTGTTCGTCAATGCGGTCAACCGTTTTGGTGGCTACAACGTGGCGGTCGCGTGCATGGCCACCGAAGTGCTCGGCCTGAGCCTGCTGTGGCTGGCACCGTCGCCGCCGTGGGCGCTGATCGGTGCCGGGCTTACCGGTTTCGGGCTGTCGCTGGTGTACCCGGCGCTGGGAGTGGAAGCGATCAAGCAGGTACCCAGCAGCAGCCGCGGCGCAGGGCTCGGCGCCTACGCGGTGTTCTTCGACATGGCCCTGGCCATCGCCGGGCCGGTGATGGGCGCGGTGGCCGCGCACCTGGGTTATGCCTCGATCTTCAGCGTGGCCGCCCTGCTCGCCCTGGCCGGTGTCGGCCTAACGCTGTTGCTGGCGCGGCGCGCCGCTCGCGGCTGAACGCTCGGCCGGCTGCGGTGCGCCCAACGCCTGGCTGAAGAACACCGCGGCATCACGTTGCAGGGAATGGTGGATGTGCCGACGATCCACGCCTGCGGCATCCTGGCACAGCGTCGGCATCCGCACGGACTGTTCGGCATCGCAATGGGCCATGAACACGAAGTGCCCGGCACCGGCCAGCAGGCGATAGTCCGGCGTCACCGGCAGCTTGCGGGCAAGGGCTTCGGCGTTGCGGTCCACCGCCACCAACTGGTCGCTGTCGCCACTGTAGATCAGCGCCGGCACCCGTACCCCGGCCAGGGCATGGCGCCCGAACAGCAGGCTGAGCGGTGCCATCAGCATCACCGCCCCCACCCGCTGGTCGGCCTCTGGCACAAGCTCGCTGCGGTCGGCAATCATTACCCCGTGGGTCTTGCAGGCGTCGGCGTCGCCAGGGCGCTCCAGGCAATACTTGCGCAGGCGGTCCAGGTCGGGGCGCGCGCCTGAAAGGATCAAGGCGGTTTCACCACCGGCCGAGTAGCCGATCACCCCAACCTTGCCACCGTTCAGATAAGGCCCCAGCAAGGCATCATCGCGGGCGGCCGTAATCGCGGCACTGATTTGCAGCGGCCGGCCATACAGGTTGCTCAGGGTGCCCAGGCGGCTGTGGTCGCGGGCGTTGTCGCCGGGGTGGACCACCGCCACCACGATAAAGCCCTGGCGCGCCAGCGACGTCGCCAGGTAGTGCAAGGCCAGCGGGCTGCCGGTATTGCCGTGGGACAGCACCAGCAACGGGTACTGGCCCAACGCGACCGGCGCTTCTTCGCTCACTTCGATCGGGTAACCATCTATCCGGCTGATGCGGGTAGTGCCGATGGCCGGGTAGAACGCCAGCGCCTGCATGGGCTGGGCGTCGACTGGGTCGGGTAGCGTCATGTGATGCAGGCCGGCAACCCATGGCGCAGCCTGGGCGTGGGCCAGCAGGCTGCCGAACAGGGCCAGCGTCAGCATGCAGCGTGAGAGCGTCATCGGCCGGCAGCTCCTTGCAGGGCGAAGAGATAGCCCAGAATAGAACCGGCCTGAGTTGCACCGGATGAAACCTGAATGAAACCGAAGTCATGCAATGCATGCCCGCGCCCTATGCATTTGCGCTTTTCGTCGAACCCGTGGCATAGATGCATGTCAACGTCTCTACGTGACCGTTTCGCGCCATTTAAGGAGATTCATGCATGAGCAAGCCCGCCTACGTGCCACCCAAGGTCTGGCGCAACGACGCAGCGTCCGGTGGCCAGTTCGCCAGCATCAACCGCCCGGTTGCCGGCCCGACTCACGACAAGGAGCTGCCGCTGGGCAAGCACCCGCTACAGCTGTACTCCCTGGCCACGCCCAATGGCGTCAAGGTCACCATCGCCCTCGAAGAGCTACTCGCGCTGGGCCACCCGGGCGCCGAATATGATGCCTGGTTGATCCGCATTGGCGAGGGTGACCAATTTTCCAGCGGCTTTGTCCAGGTCAACCCCAACTCGAAGATCCCCGCCCTGCTCGACAACAGCGTCGAGCCGCCAGTGCGGGTGTTCGAGTCGGGTTCGATCCTGCTGTACCTGGCGGAAAAGTTCGGTGCCTTGTTGCCGAAAGCGCCAGCTGCACGCACCGAAAGCCTGAACTGGCTGTTCTGGCAAATGGGCGCGGCGCCATACCTGGGCGGGGGCTTTGGCCACTTCTATGTGTATGCGCCGGAAAAGTTCGAGTACGCGATCAACCGCTTCACCATGGAAGCCAAGCGCCAGCTCGATGTGCTCGACCGCCGCCTGGCCGAAAGCCGCTACCTGGGCGGCGAGGAATACAGTATCGCCGACATTGCCGTGTGGCCGTGGTATGGCCAGCTGGTGCGCGGCAACCTGTATGGCGCGGCGGAGTTCCTGGCGGTGGACGAATACCCGCATGTGCAGCGCTGGGCCGAAGAGATTGCCTTGCGCCCGGCGGTGCAACGTGGCACACGAGTGAACCGGACCTGGGGCGATGAGGCCAGCCAGGTGCCGGAGCGGCATGCAGCGGCAGACCTGGATTGAGCTGCAATCGGGGCCGATACAGGCCCCGACAATGCCCGCCTGCAAAAAACCATTTGCCCCCGCGCAAACCTGCGCCCGCCAAGCCCTTCTTGTACACTCCTCGCATTAGCCCCCACCTGCACATTTTTTGGTGAACGCATGATCGAGGTAACCGAGGTTTCCATTGCCGAGCTGCGCGACGCGCTCGAGTCGGGCCGCACGACGGCGGTCGAGCTGGTCCAGGCCTACCTGGCGCGCATCGACGCCTACGATGGCGCCGACACCGCTACTGCCCTGAACGCCGTGGTGGTGCGCAACCCCGAGGCGCTTAAAGAGGCCGCAGCCTCCGATGCCCGTCGCGCCAAAGGCCAGGTCCTGAGCCCGTTGGATGGCATCCCTTACACCGCCAAGGACAGCTACTTGGTCAAAGGCCTGACCGCTGCCTCCGGCAGCCCGGCCTTCAAGGACCTGGTGGCCCAGCGCGACGCCTTCACCATCGAACGCCTGCGCGCCGCCGGCGCCGTGTGCCTGGGCAAGACCAACATGCCGCCCATGGCCAACGGCGGCATGCAGCGCGGCGTGTATGGCCGCGCCGAAAGCCCGTACAACGCCAACTACCTGACCGCACCGTTCGCCTCGGGTTCGTCCAACGGTGCCGGCACCGCCACGGCCGCCAGTTTCAGTGCCTTCGGCCTGGCCGAAGAAACCTGGTCCAGCGGCCGTGGCCCGGCGTCCAACAACGGCCTGTGCGCCTATACCCCGTCGCGTGGGGTGATTTCGGTGCGTGGCAACTGGCCGCTGACACCGACCATGGACGTGGTGGTGCCCTATGCCCGGACCATGGCCGACCTGCTGGAAATCCTCGACGTGGTCGTAGCCGACGATGCCGACAAGCGCGGCGACCTGTGGCGCCTGCAACCCTGGGTGCCAATCCCGGCGGCCTCGACAGTGCGCCCGGCTTCGTACCTGGACCTGGCCGTGGATGCCAGCGCGCTCAAGGGCAAGCGCTTCGGCGTGCCGCGCATGTACATCAATGCCGATGCCGAAGCCGGTACTTCCGAGAAGCCTGGCATCGGCGGCCCAACTGGCCAGCGCATCAACACCCGCGCCACGGTGATCGACCTGTGGCAACAGGCCCGCCAGGCACTGGAAGCGGCCGGTGCCGAAGTGCTGGAAGTGGACTTCCCGCTGGTGTCCAACTGCGAGGGCGACCGCCCGGGCGCGCCGACCGTGTACAACCGCGGCATCGTCAGCAAGGAATTCCTGCATGACGAGCTGTGGGAGCTGTCGGGCTGGGCTTTCGACGACTTCCTGCGCGCCAACGGTGACCCCAAGCTCAACCGCCTGGCCGATGTCGACGGGCCACAGATCTTCCCCCACGACCCGGGTACCCTGCCCAACCGTGAGGACGACCTGGCCGCCGGCATGGACGAGTACGTCAACATGGCCAAGCGTGGCCTGAAGACCTGGGACCAGATCGAGACCCTGCCCGACGGCCTGCGCGGCCTGGAGCAGACCCGCAAGATGGACCTGGAAGACTGGATGGACAACCTGGGCCTGGACGCGGTTCTGTTCCCCACCGTGGCCGACGTGGGCCCGGCGGATGCCGACGTAAACCCGGCATCGGCGGACATCGCCTGGAGCAACGGCATCTGGGTGGCCAACGGCAACTTGGCCATCCGCCACCTGGGCGTGCCGACCGTGACCGTGCCGATGGGCGTAATGGCCGATATCGGCATGCCGGTGGGGCTGACCTTTGCTGGCCGGGCTTACAGCGACAATGCGCTGCTGAGCTTTGGTGCAGCCTTCGAGGCGACCGGATCGCGTCGAATGATCCCGCCGCGTACCCCGCCCCTGGGCTGAGGGTCAAAGGGGCCGCTTTGCGGCCCATTCGCGGGTAAACCCGCTCCCACAGGTTCACCACAGGTATCGAATACCGTGGGGTCCCTGTGGGAGCGGGTTTACCCGCGAATGGGCCTGGAAAAGCAAATCGCCTAATTCAACTTTATGTGTAAAAATACACAAAACGTTGATTTTGCGATCTGCCATGCCGATCACCCCAAGCGAAGAACGCCAGCTCACCCTCACCGTCCTCAAGGCCGCCATCCAGGCCCTGGGCAGCGTTGCCGCGCGCAACATGGAAATCCTCCTGCACGACCTCGACTATCCGGAACACTCCGTGGTGGCGATCGTCAACGGCCACCTTTCCGGCCGCAGCGTCGGTAGCCCGATCCTCGCCGCCCCGGAACAGGACCAGGGTTTCAAGGCGCTCATGCAGGCATCGGCCGATCAGCATGGCTGCGAGCCGGTGGTGCTGCCCGATTACCCCACCACGCTGAAGGGCCGCACGCTGCGCAGCGCCACGGCCATCTTTCGCGACAGCAGCGGCCACCCCTTCGCCAGCCTCTGCGTCAACACCGACGTCACCGACCTGGATGCCGCCATGAACTTTCTTCAGCAGTTCCAGCCGCTAGGGGCCACACCTGCCGTCACTGAACCCGCCGACATGGAACTGCTGATGAGCGAGATAATCCACGCGTCCCTGCAGCGCAGCGGCCAGGGGCGAATGAACAAGCAGGCCAAGGTCGAGGCCGTGCGCGTGATGCAGGAGCGTGGCCTGTTCATCGTCAAGGGCGGCGTGGAAAAGGCCGCCAGTGCCCTGGGTGTGACCCGCTACACCGTATACAACTACCTCGAGCAACTACGCGGAGCCAGCCAATGACCTTGCATGTCCACACCCCCCTGATCGAGTCCCGTCCGCTGTCGCTGGCTGCGGGCAGCAACGTCTGGCTCAAGCTCGACGCCCTGCAGCCCTGCGGCTCGTTCAAGCTGCGCGGTGTGGGCCACGCCTGCGAGGTGCACCATGCTCGCGGCGCGCGGCATTTCGTGTCTTCCTCGGGCGGCAACGCCGGCCTGGCAGTGGCCTATGCCGGGCGCAAGCTGGGCGTGCCGGTGACCGTGGTAGTGCCCGAGACCACCACTGAGCGGGCCAAGGACCTGCTACGCCTGGAGGGCGCCACGGTGTTGGTGCATGGCAGCTCCTGGCAAGAGGCCAACGCCCTGGCGCAGACCTTGGTCGGCCCGGATGACGCCTTCATCCATCCATTCGATGACCCGCTGCTGTGGGCCGGGCATGCCAGCCTGGTGGATGAGGTGGCCGAAGCCGGCGTGAAACCGGATGCCGTTGTGTTGTCGGTAGGCGGCGGCGGTTTGCTCAGTGGCGTGGTCGAGGGGCTGAAACGCAACGGTTGGGACGATGTGCCTGTGCTGGCGGTGGAAACCGAAGGTGCAGCATCGCTGCATGCGGCCATTCAGGCGGGGCATTCGGTGGAGCTGGAGCGTATTGCCTCGGTGGCGACGTCGCTGGGGGCCAAGCGTGTGGCTGACCGGGCGCTGGTGTGCGTGCAGCAGCATCCGGTGCACAGCCACCTGGTCACTGACCGCGCTGCGCTGGAAGCCTGCGAGCGGTTCCTGCTGGACCATCGCGTGCTGGTGGAGCCTGCATGTGGGGCGGCTTTGGCGTTGGTCTATGCACAGGGCGCCCTGGCGCAGTACCAGAATGTGCTGGTGGTGGTTTGTGGCGGGGCTACCGCCACGCTGGAGCAGATCCAGGCATGGTTGCAGCAGGTTGATTGAGGTTGCCTGTACCGACCTCTTCGCGGGAAAACCCGCTCCCACAGACTGGACTGCGCAAGGTCTGAAGCAAGCGCATTCCCTGTGGGAGCGGGTTCACCCGCGAACACCGGCGGAGCCGGTGCCATCCAAATGCAACACTCATCGGATTCTCCTTGCGGCACCCGGTTGCTGCTTACGATAGTCACATGCCGCTGTTCTACTGAGCCCGCCGCAACCGGAAAAATCCTCTCGCAACGGCGTCAACCACGACGAAATGCGTAACCCACCCTTTCGGTCTGCGGCAAGTGAAGGCACAATGCGTGTCCTTTTTTTGGCCGGCCTGGCCGGGGGCCTTTAAATGATCAAGACGCCGTACTACCTCATCGATAAAACCAAGCTGCTGGGCAACATGGAGAAGATCGCCTACGTGCGCGAACACTCCGGTGCCAAGGCCCTGCTCGCCCTCAAGTGCTTTGCCACCTGGTCGGTCTTCGACCTGATGCAGCAGTACATGGACGGCACCACCTCTTCGTCGCTGTACGAGCTCAAGCTCGGCCGCCAGAAGTTCGCCGGCGAAACCCACGCCTACAGCGTGGCCTGGGCCGACGACGAGGTCGAGGAAATGCTGGAGAACTGCGACAAGATCATCTTCAACTCGATCGGCCAGCTGCAGCGCTTCGCCGAACAGTCCGAAGGCAAGGTCCGTGGCCTGCGCGTCAACCCGCAGGTCAGCAGCTCCGACTACCTGCTGGCCGACCCGGCCCGCCCGTTCAGCCGCCTGGGCGAATGGGACCCGGCCAAGGTCGAACAGGTGATCGAGCAGATCTCCGGCTTCATGTTCCACAACAACTGCGAGAACGGCGACTTCGGCCTGTTCGACAAGATGCTCACACACATCGAGGAGCGCTTCGGTCACCTGCTGCACAAGGTCGAGTGGGTAAGCCTCGGTGGCGGCATCCACTTCACCGGTGAAGACTACGCGCTGGACGCCTTCTGCGCGCGCCTGAAAGCCTTCTCGGAGAAGTACGGCGTGCAGGTATACCTGGAGCCTGGCGAAGCAGCCATCACCAACAGCGCTTCGCTGGAAGTGACCGTGCTCGACACCCTGTACAACGGCAAGCACCTGGCCGTGGTCGACAGTTCGATCGAAGCGCACATGCTCGACCTGCTGATCTACCGCCTCAACGCCAAGATGGCCCCCAACGACGGCGCGCATACCTACATGGTCTGCGGCAAGTCGTGCCTGGCCGGTGACATCTTCGGCGAATACCAATTCGATCGTCCGCTGGCCATCGGTGATCGCCTGTCGTTCGTCGACGCGGCGGGTTACACCATGGTCAAGAAAAACTGGTTCAACGGTCTGAAAATGCCATCCATCGTGGTCAAGCAACTCGACGGCAGCGTCGAAGTGGTGCGCGAGTTCGGTTTCGAAGACTACGTTTCCAGCCTGTCGTAAGACCGGCTTTCAGTAAGGAGCAAGGGATAAATTGAAGAAGAACGTTCTTATCATTGGTGCAGGAGGTGTCGCCAAGGTGGTGGCCCACAAGTGCGCGCAGCATAACGACGAACTGGGTCGTATCGCCATCGCGTCACGGAACATCTCCAAATGCCAGGCCATCATCGACAGCGTCAAGGCCAAGGGTAGCCTCAAGGTACCCGCCGACATCCAGGCCTTCTCGCTCAATGCCCTCGATGTCGAGGCAACCAAGGCGCTGATCCGCGAGACCGAATCGCAGATCGTGATCAACGTTGGTTCCGCCTTCCTCAACATGTCGGTGCTGCGTGCCTGCATCGATACCGGTGTCGCCTATCTGGACACCGCCATCCACGAAGAGCCGGGCAAGATCTGCGAGACCCCGCCGTGGTACGGCAACTACGAGTGGAAACACCTCGAAGAGTGCCAGGCAAAGAACATTACCGCCATTCTCGGCGTCGGTTTCGACCCGGGTGTGGTGAACAGCTACGCCAAGCTGGCGCAGCAACAGTATTTCGACAGCATTGACTCGATCGACATCCTCGACGTCAATGCCGGTTCGCATGGCAAGTACTTCGCCACCAACTTCGACCCGGAAATCAACTTCCGCGAGTTCACCGGGCAAGTGTGGAGCTGGCAGAACAGCCAGTGGACCAGCAACACCATGTTCGAAGTCAAGCGTACCGACGACCTGCCGGTGGTAGGTTCGCAGAACCTGTACCTGACCGGCCACGATGAAGTTCACTCGATTTCGAAGAACCTCAACGTGCCGAACGTGCGTTTCTGGATGAGCTTCGGCGAGCACTACATCAACGTGTTCACCGTGCTGAAAAACCTGGGCCTGCTCTCCGAGCAACCGGTGAAAACCGCCGAAGGCCTGGAAGTGGTACCGCTGAAAGTGGTCAAGGCCGTGCTGCCGGACCCAGCCTCGCTGGCCCCGGGCTACACCGGCAAGACCTGCATCGGTGACCTGGTCAAGGGCACCAAGGATGGCCAGCCGCGCGAAGTGTTCATCTACAACGTGGCCGACCACGAAGAAGCCTACGCCGAGACCGACAGCCAGGGCATTTCCTACACCGCCGGTGTACCGCCAGTGGCTGCCGCCCTGCTGGTCGCCCGTGGCGAGTGGGATGCCAAGCGCATGGTCAACGTCGAGGAGTTGCCAGCCGAGCCGTTCCTCAAGGCGCTGGACGTGATGGGCCTGCCGACCCGCGTCAAGGATGAAAAAGGCGATCGTCCCTGGGACGCTGAAGCCTAAGCAGCAAGAAAGAGGGGCGCCATCAAGGCGCCCCTTCTGTTTTTGCAGGCCCGGCCTCTTCGCGGGCGTGCCCGCGAAAGGGCCGGCACAGGCTTAACTCTACTTCCGAGCCTCCAGAATGAGGTTGAACGGCGTCTGCGTCGCCCGCCGGAACCGGCTGAACCCCGCCTCCTCGAACACCGCCCGCAACCGCGCTTCCCCCGCCTGCGCGCCCAGCCCCAGCCCCACCTCCTGCGACAACGAATTGGGCGTGCAGATAAACGTCGATGCCGCATAGAACAAGCGCCCGACCGGTGTCAGGTTGCCCTCCAGCGAGTCCTCGGCATAAGGCTCCACCAACATCACCGTGCCGTCTGCCTTCAACGCGCGGTAGGCATGTTTCGCGGCCCCCACCGGGTCACCCATGTCGTGCAGGCAATCGAAGAAGCACACCAGGTCATGGTCATGCCCCGGGTAGTCCTTGGCACTGGCCTGCTGGAAGCTCACACGCCCCACCAACCCCGCCTCGCGGGCACGCTCGTTGGCGGTGACGATGGAAGGCCCGTGGTAGTCGTAGCCGACGAAGGTGGATGCCGGGAACGCCTGGGCCATGACCAGCGTCGAAGCACCGTGCCCACAGCCCACATCCGCCACCTTGGCGCCCGCCCGCAGCTTGGCTACCACGCCCTCCAGCGCCGGTAGCCATTCGGCCACCAGGAAGGTGCGATAACCCGGCCGGAAGAACCGCTCGGTGCCACTGAACATGCAGGGGTGATGGTCGCCCCAGGCCAGCCCGCCGTCGCCGCGCATGGCCGCGACCAGCTTGTCCTTGTCATGGAACAGCGCTGCCACCACTGCCGCTCCACCGGCCATGTAGGCCGGCGAATCCTCCAGCGCCAGGGCCATGGCCTGCTCTTCAGGCAACACGAAAAGGCCCTTGTCATGCACCATGTAGCCCGATGCGGCCTGGGCGCTGAGCCATTCGCGCACCAGCCGCGGGTGGCAGCCGGTCTTTTCCGCCAGCGCCTCGGGGGTGGTCGGCTGGCTGTCGGCCATGGCCCGGTACAACCCCAGTTCGTCGCCAAGAATCACGTTGGCCAATGTCGCCGCCGCGCCCATGTCGCCCACCAGCTTGCCCATGAAGTCGTGAAGCCTTGCCTCGTCCATGACCTGCCCTCCTCTGCAAAGAAGGCCATCGCCAGCGAGGGACATCCGCTCCGGGGAGGCGGTGGTCGGTTGAATGGTATCGGCCTGCCGAGCGTTGCCCGGTGCAGGCCACTTGTAAGTCTAGATGCCTTGATCAGAGGGCTTTGCCTGCCCAGCCAACTTTTCCAGTAATACTTTGGCCAGCGCCTTGTCCGAGAACGGGTTCTGCCCGGTGATCAGTTCGCGGTCCACCACCACATTGGGCTGCCAGGCCTTGGCGTAGCCCATGTCGCCTCCTGCCATTGCCATGGCGTTGGCCGGGTAGAACAACAGCCGCTGGTCCTTGAGCGAACTCTCGAACACCTGCTCCTCCGGGTCGGAGAAGATGGTCATCCTGTAACCCTTGTACAGCCAGTCGGTGGCTGCCGGCTTTTCACCACGCGCCAGCGCCGACTGATAGCTCGCCGGGTCCTGCTGGGCCGAGAGCAAGGCAATGGGGCCGTGGCAGATGGCGGCTGTGGGCTTGCCGGCCTGGTGGAAATGCCGCAGCAAGGCGCCCACGTCCGGGTTGTTGGCCAGGTCGATCAACGGCGCATGGCCGCCGGGGATGAACAGCCCGGCATAGCGCTCCAGGTCACCTGCCAGGACTTCCTTCACCGACAGGGTATCGTCAATGCCCGGCAGGCCTTGCACGACCTTCTCGATCCGCCGCATCTCCGCCGCATCACCGGCAAAGTAGCTTGGATCGATCGAACGCTGGTCGACGCGCGGGGCATTACCCTTTGGGGTAACCAGCACCAGCTTGTAGCCAGCCTTGAGCAACTGGTCGGCAGGCACGCCGAACTCGTTGAGGTAGTAGCCGGTGGCGTAGTGCTTGCCGTCCTGCAGCGGCAGCTGGCGCTCGCTGGACAACAACACCAGCACTTCACCTTTGGGCGCAGCGTGTGCGCCGGCGGCGAGCAGGGTGCCGGCAACAGCCAGGCCAAGCCGGGACATCTTGGTCATGCAACAATCTCCTGATCAGGCAAATAGAATCGTCCGCTCATGTTGGCGGGATGCGTCCATGCTAGTGGCAAGGCTATGATTCGATAATTCGAAAGCTCTCATGTCTGCGATCCATAAAATGAATATCTCCAGCAAGGACCTCAACCTGCTGTACCTGTTCCATGTGCTGTATCAGGAACGCAACGCCACCCTTGCCGCCCAGCGCATGGCGCTGAGCCAGCCCGCGCTCAGCCACAAGCTCAACAAGCTGCGTCACCAGTTTGGTGACCCCCTGTTCGTCCGCGCGCCCAGGGGCCTGACCCCGACACCACGTGCCCACGAACTGGCGCCCGAGGTAGAGCGCCTGGTAGTGGGCCTGGAGGGTTTCTATGAACGCTGCGAAGGCCGGGATTTCCTCGCCCGCCCTGCCCGCCTGCACCTGTACAGCACCGACTACGTAGAACAGACGCTGTTGCCCAGGCTGCTGCCGATCCTGCGCAGTCAGGCACCGAACCTGACGCTGGTGACCCACAACACCCGTGGCCAGCTCCCTCGCGAAGAGCTGGAGAAAGGCACCTGTGACCTGGCCGTTGCCGGGTTCTATACCGACCTCCCGGAAACCTTCCACCAACAGCGCCTGCTCACCGAACACTTCGTTGTGCTGGCCTCGCGCAGTCATCCAGCGGCGGACCAGGGCCTGGACCTCGATAGCTTCCTCGCCAGCGATCACCTGCTCACCACCCTCACCGGCGACCTCGATGGCCTGGTCGACCGCGCCTTGCGCAGCCAGGGCATGCAACGGCGGGTCGTGGCTGGCCTGTCGAGCTTCGTCGCCCCCTCGCGCCTGCTGCGCGGCAGCGACCTGCTGCTCACCTGTTTGCGCTCGCTGGCCATCGAAGCCACAGAGCGTGATGACGACCTGCTCATGTACCCGCTGCCGCTGGCATTGCCAGCGATCGAGGTGATGCAGATATGGCACGAACGCACTCACGCCGACCCCTTGCGGCGCTGGTTCCGCCAGCAACTGTGGAACGCCACCCAGGAGGCAGCGGCCTGCGCAAGTAACAAGATCTAAACAACGATGTGACATGTTTTTTCAGCTTTCTCGCCAAGGAGCTGTCAAATGAAGGTCACGGTTTTCGGTACCGGCTATGTCGGCCTCACCCAGGCGGTGTGCTTGGCCCAGGTGGGGCATTCGGTGTTGTGCATGGATATCGACGCCGAGCGGGTCGCCAGCCTCAATGCAGGCCATTGCCCGATCTTCGAACCCGGCCTTGCGCCGATGCTGGAGAAGAACCTGGCCTGCGGTCGCCTGCGCTTCACCACCGACGCCAGCGAAGCGGCCAACTACGCCAGCTTGCAGTTCATTGCCGTCGGCACCCCGCCACAGGCCGACGGCAGTGCCGACCTGAAGCACGTATTCGCCGTGGTCGACAGCATCCTCGAACATGCCGACGGTCCCAAGGTGATCGTCAACAAATCCACCGCGCCGGTCGGTACGGTGCACCGCATCAAGGCGCGCATCGCCCAGGCCGTGGCCGACACCAGCCGCTTCCGCGTCGTCAGCAACCCCGAGTTCCTCAAGGAAGGCTCGGCAGTCGATGACTGCATGCGCCCGGAGCGCATCATCATCGGTGGCGCGGAACCAGCCGAGGTAGAACTGCTGCGCGAGCTGTACCTGCCGTTCAGCCGCAACCGCGAAAAGCTCATGGTCATGGATGCACGCAGCGCCGAGCTGACCAAGTACGCGGCCAACTGCATGCTGGCGACCAAGATCTCGTTCATCAACGAAATCGCCAACCTGGCCGAGCATCTGGGCGCCGACATCGAAATGGTACGCCGTGGCATCGGCTCGGACCCGCGCATCGGCTACGACTTCATCTATGCCGGCTGCGGTTTTGGTGGCTCGTGCTTCCCCAAGGACCTGCAAGCCCTGCGCCGCAGCGCCGAGGCCGAAGGCTTCGAGCCGCAGCTGCTGCGTGCGGTGGAATCGGTCAACGAGCAGCAAAAGGGCCGGCTGTTCAGCAAGATCCAGCGCCACTACCCACGCGGCCTGCGGGGCAAGGTCTTTGCCTTGTGGGGGCTGTCGTTCAAGCCCAACACCAATGATATCCGCGAGGCCTCCAGCCGGGTCCTGCTGGAAGCGCTGTGGGCCGCCGGCGCGCGGGTGCAGGCCCATGACCCGCAGGCCATGGAAGAAGTCCAGCGGCACTATGGCCCGCGCGCCGACCTGCAACTGGTGCCATGCAAGGACGATGCACTGCGCGGCGCCGACGCCCTGGTGATCGTCACCGAATGGCAGGATTACCGTGTTCTCAACCTGGACAAGGTGCCGCAACAGCTGGCCGACCGGGTGGTGTTCGACGGGCGCAACCTGTTCGAACCCGAGCACATGGCAGCCGCCGGCCTGACCTACTACGGCATCGGCCGTGGCCAGGTGCAGCCAGCATGCCCGTACTGATTACCGGCGTGGCCGGCTTCATCGGCTACCACGTTGCGCGGCGCCTGTGCGAAGCAGGCATCGAGGTGGCAGGCATCGACAACCTCGATGCCTACTACAGCGTCCAGCTGAAGCTGGCTCGCCTGCAGGGACTGTTCGGCTTTGCCAATTTCCGCTTCCACACCCTCGACATCGCCCACCCGAGCGCACTGCAACAGCTGTTCGCCCGCCAGGCGTTCAGTGAGGTGATCCACCTGGCAGCCCAGGCCGGGGTGCGCTATTCGCTGGACAACCCCGCCGCCTATGGCCAGGCCAACCTGGTCGGCTTTCTCAACATTCTCGAGGCCTGCCGCCAGCAGCAGCCCCGTCACCTGATCTACGCCTCCAGCAGTTCGGTATACGGCGCCAACGCCAAGCTGCCATTCAGCGTCGACGACCCGGTCGAGCAACCGCTGTCGCTGTATGCCGCCAGCAAGCGCGCCAATGAACTGATGGCGCACAGCTACGCACACCTGTACCAGCTGCCGACCACCGGCCTGCGCTTCTTTACCGTATACGGCCCCTGGGGCCGCCCCGACATGGCGCCGTTCAAGTTCACCCGCGCCATGCTCGAGGGCCGGCCGATCGAGGTCTACAACAACGGCCTGATGGGGCGCGACTTCACCTACATCGACGACATCGTCGAGAGCATTGTGCGCCTGCGCCTGAAGCCGCCAGTGCCGGCCGAGGGGCAACCGCCCTGCCAGCTGTTCAACATCGGCCGAGGCCAGCCGGTAAGGCTGCTGCACTTCGTCGAATGCCTGGAACGTGCCTTGGGCATCAAGGCCCGACGCGATGACCTGCCGCGGCAAGCGGGTGACGTGCTGGAAACCTGGGCCGACGTCGACTCGCTGGCGCGCTGGATCGACTACACCCCGGGCACATCGCTGGAGCACGGCGTCAACGCCTTCGTTGGCTGGTACCGGGATTTCTACCGGGTTTGAGCCCGGCAATCACAACAAGATCACAGGTGATCGCGCCACTGCTGCCGTGGCCGCCCAAGCGCTGCCTTTGGGGCAGGCCTGGTACAAGACGTTCACTGCCATGGCCCTGGTATGGTTCGCGCGCGGCTTCGTCGAGTCGCTGAAGGAAGGCCACAACCCACACATTGCAAAGAGCAGCCTTGTGCTGCGAAGAGGCCGGTACACGCAATGAACAGCCTTTGCCAGTATCGACCTCTTCGCAGCACAAGGCTGCTCCTACAGAACCTCACTGAACCAGCGAGTCATGCGCAGTGCATGGGAGTGAGCTGCCCGGAAGGGCCGCACGGTACCTTGCTACGGCGTAACGACGCTCTCGGGAGCGCTCAGCTGCAACACCTCGTTGGTGTACGCCCACTCTTTCTGCACCTGGTCCGGGTGGTCGTTTAGGCGAATGCCGTAGGACGGGATGATCTGCCTGATCTTCGCCTGCCACTGCGGCGATGCCATCTTGTCCTTGAACACCTTGCTCAGCACATCGAGCATGATTGGCGGCGCGGTCGAGGCGCCAGGCGAAGCCCCCAGCAAGCCGGCAATGCTGCCATCGCTGGACGCCACCACTTCAGTGCCGAGCTTGAGCACGCCACCCAATGCTTCGTCCTTCTTGATGATCTGCACCCGCTGCCCTGCCTGCCACAGCCGCCAGTCTTCCTTCTTCGCCCCGGGGAAGTAGGTGCGCAACGCTTCGAAACGGTCATCGTCGGATTGCAGCACCTGGCCGATCAGGTACTGCACCAGGTCGAACTCGCGCACCCCGACCCTGACCATAGGCCAGGCATTGTGCACACTGGCGCTGGCGAACAGGTCAAGCAGCGAGCCCTGCTTGAGGAACTTGGTCGAGAAGGTGGCGAACGGCCCGAACAGGATCATGCGCTTGCCATCGAGCACGCGGGTGTCCAAATGCGGCACCGACATCGGTGGTGCGCCGGTGGCGGCGATACCGTAGGCCTTGGCCATGTGACGTTGGGCGATGGCCGGGTTGTCGGTGACCAGGAACGAACCACCGACCGGGAAACCGGCATAGTCCTTGGCCTCATCGATGCCCGACTTCTGCAGCAATGGCAGCGCTGCACCACCGGCGCCGATGAACAGGAACCTGGCGTCGGAGGCAGAGCTGCTACCGTCCTTGAGGTTCTTGTACTCGACATGCCAGGAGCCGTCGTCGTTGCGGGTGATGGCTTGCACTTCGCTCGACAGCTTGAGGTCGAAGTTCGGCCGGGTCTGCAGATAACCCACGTACTGCCGGGTGATTTCGCCAAAGTTGACGTCGGTGCCGATCGGCGTCCAGGTCACGGCCAGTTTCTGGTTGGGGTCACGGCCTTCCATCATCAGCGGTACCCACTTGCGGATCTGTTCGTGGTCCTCGGAGTACTGCATGGGCTTGAACAGCGGGCTGGCCTGCAGCGCCTCGTAGCGCTTCTTCAGGAAGCGAATGTTGTCGTCGCCCCAGACGAAGCTCATGTGCGGGGTGGTGTTGATGAAGGAATGCGGGTTCTTCAACACGCCCTGCTTCACCTGCCAGGCCAGGAACTGGCGGGTGACCTGGAACGACTCGTTGATCTCTACCGCCTTGCTGATATCGATCTTGCCGTCCTTCTCCGGGGTGTAGTTCAGCTCGGCCAGGGCCGAGTGGCCGGTGCCGGCGTTGTTCCAGCCGTTGGAGCTTTCTTCGGCGACCTTGTCCAGGCGCTCGACCATTTCCATCGACCAACCCGGCTCCAGCTCATTGAGCCAGACGGCCAGGGTTGAACTCATGATGCCGCCGCCCACCAGCATGACATCGACCTTCCTGGTTTCCGCGGCCTGGGCACCCAGCATGCCGAATGCCAAAGCCAGCCCGGTCAGCGCCACTGCCGGCTTGATGGTGATCTTCATAACCTCTCCCTTGCCTCGCCATCCGTAGGTTCAGCCACAAGCTTAGATGACGGATTCAGTCGGGCATGGCCGGCGCACAATCACTTGCAATCCGTCACATCTCAAAATACTGTATGAATACTCAGTATCACAGGTCAGCCGCCATGCAACTCATCGCCAAACTCGGCATTCTTGCCGATGCTGCCAAGTACGACGCATCCTGCGCCAGCAGCGGCGCGCCCAAGCGCAACTCGCGCGGGGCTGATGGCATGGGTGCTACCAATGGCATGGGCATCTGTCACAGCTACACCCCCGACGGGCGCTGCGTCTCGCTGCTCAAGGTGCTACTGACCAACTTCTGCCTCTACGACTGCCAGTATTGCGTCAACCGCCGCTCCAGCAACGTGCCACGCGCGCGCTTCAGCCCCGAGGAAGTGGTCCGGCTGACCCTGGATTTCTACCGGCGCAACTGCATCAGCGGCCTGTTCCTCAGCTCCGGCATCATCCGCTCGGCGGACTACACCATGGAGCAGCTGATTCGTGTGGCGCGGCTGTTGCGCGAAGAGCATGAGTTCCGCGGCTACATTCACCTAAAGACCATCCCCGATGCCGACCCGCTGCTGATCGAAGAGGCCGGGCGCCTGGCAGACCGGCTCAGCGTCAACATCGAGCTGCCGACCGACGCCAGCCTGAAACGCCTGGCACCAGAGAAACAGGCGCACACCATTCGCCAGGCCATGGGCGTGATCCATCAGGGCCAGCAAGCCGTGGCCCACGAACCCAAGGCGCCGCGCTTTACCCCGGCCGGGCAAAGCACCCAGGTGATCGTCGGGGCCGACAGCACCGACGACAGCACATTGCTGCGCAATGCCGAATCGCTGTACCAGGGCTACGGCCTCAAGCGCGTGTACTACTCTGCCTTCAGCCCCATCCCTGACAGCCCCGACAGCGTTCCCCTGGCGGCGCCACCGCTGCTGCGCGAGCACCGCCTGTACCAGGCTGACTTCCTGCTGCGTGGCTATGGCTACAAGGCCGGCGAGCTGCTGGGCCAGAGCGGCAACCTGGCACTGGACATCGACCCCAAGCTGGCCTGGGCGCTGGCCAACCGCGAAGTGTTCCCGCTGGACGTGAACCGTGCCGAGCCAGCGCTACTGGCGCGCATCCCCGGCATCGGCCTGCGCAGCGTGCAGCGGCTGGTAGCCCTGCGACGCGAACGGCGCATTCGCTACGATGACCTGATCCAGCTGCGCTGCGTACTGGACAAGGCGCGGCCGTTCATTGTCACCAGCGACTACCGCCCGGCCCAGGCCGAGCTGCGCAGCGGCCTGCTGAGAGCGCGCTTGCGTGAGCCGCAGGCGCCGGTGCAGATGGGCTTGTGGGGATGATCGCGCTCGACTGCGACGGCCTGTTCGCCACCTGGCGTGACCAGGCCCGGGTGTTGCTGGGGCATGGCATCGACCCGTCGGAAGTGACCTGGGCGCAAGGGCCAGTGGCTGATTTGCTGGCCGTACCGACAGCGCTGCCTGAGGGCTCCGGTCCGTTTCGCGCCAAGGTGCCAGCGGCGCTGCTGAGCCAGCTGGAACAGGCCGCCCGCTACCGTGGCGAGCACCGCTGGAACCTGCTTTACGAGGTACTTTGGCGGGTGGCCCATGGTGACCGCACTGCAATGCTGGCGGGTGACCGACTGGGTAGCGAGCTGCAAAGACGGATCAAGCAGGTCAATCGCGAAGCACACCACCTGCATGCGTTTGTGCGCTTCGTGCCACTCCCCGAAGTTTTGGCCGACCAGCTGCAACTTGACCTGGTGGCCTATCACGAGCCGGCGCATGACGTTCTGGAAAGCGCCAGTGCGCATTTCGCTGACCGCCTTGGGCGTTTGCGCTGGGTGATTGCCACGGCGCACGACGGCATACGCTTCGATGGCCAGGCATTCGACTACCAGCGCCAGTGCCCCGAACCCTGGCGCCAGTGGGCCCGCAACGCCGAAGACCCTGGCGCCGAATTATGGCGCACCTACTATCGTCATACCTTCAACCCTGCGCGCCTCAACCCCGACGCCTTGCGCCTGCACATGCCCGGGCGGTTCTGGCGACATTTGCCGGAGGGCATGCTGATTCCGCAGCTTGAAGGCCTGGCTCGCCAGGGCAAGCAACGGGACGGCCAAGCCCTTGAAGTCGCCTCCCAGGCTGGCAAACAGATCAGCAAGCCCACGAAGCATTCTCAAGCCGAACGATCAGCCGCCACAACCGTCATAACCTGAGCCGCTGCCGACACGCAAAGAGGACGCGAAATGACCCAACCCGACCCGTCATACGTCAAATGGCTCGAAGACCGCGCCATGCTCAGGGCCTCCCAGCAACGCACCCATCTGTACTCGGGCCAGTCGCGCCTGTGGCAGCAACCCTACGCCGAAGCCCAACCCCGACGCGCCACTGAAATCGCGTCGGTCTGGCTGACCGTCTACCCCGATGCCATCATCGCCCCCGAAGGCTGTTCAGTGCTCGGTGCGCTGGCCCATGAAACGCTGTGGAAGCGCTTGTCGGAGATCGGCATCCAGGGCCTGCACACCGGCCCGATCAAGTTGTCCGGCGGCATTCGCGGGCGTGAACTCACACCCAGCGTGGACGGCAACTTCGACCGCATCAGTTTCGACATCGACCCGCTGTACGGCAGCGAACAGGAGCTGATCCAGATGAGCCGCATGGCCGCCGCGCACAACGCCGTGACCATCGACGACCTGATCCCCTCGCACACTGGCAAGGGCGCCGACTTCCGCCTGGCCGAACTGGCCTACGGTCCCTACCCGGGGCTGTACCACATGGTCGAAATCCGCGAGGAAGACTGGCCGCTACTGCCCGAAGTGCCTGCCGGGCGAGATGCGGTCAACCTGCTGCCGGCCCAGTGCGACGAACTCAAGGCCCGCCACTACATCGTCGGCCAACTGCAACGGGTGATCTTCTTCGAACCAGGCGTGAAGGAAACCGACTGGAGCGCCACACCGCCGGTGACCGGTGTGGATGGCAAGACCCGACGCTGGGTGTACCTGCACTATTTCAAGGAAGGTCAGCCGTCGCTGAACTGGCTGGACCCGACCTTCGCCGCCCAGCAGATGATCATTGGCGATGCCCTGCACGCCCTGGACTGCCTGGGTGCGCGCGGCCTGCGCCTGGATGCCAACGGCTTTCTCGGCGTGGAGACCCGCGCCAGCGGCACTGCCTGGTCGGAAAGCCACCCGCTGTCGATCGTCGGCAACCAGCTGATCGGCGGCATGATCCGCAAGGCCGGCGGTTTCAGCTTCCAGGAACTGAACCTGACCCTCGACGACATCGCGCAGATGTCCAGAGGCGGTGCCGACCTGTCCTACGATTTCATTACCCGGCCGGCCTACCAGCATGCACTACTGACCGGCGACACCGAGTTCCTGCGCCTGATGCTCAAGGAGATGCATGCCTTCGGCATCGACCCAGCTTCGCTGATCCATGCCTTGCAGAACCATGACGAGCTGACCGTGGAACTGGTGCATTTCTGGACCCTGCATGCACATGACATGTACCTGTACAAGGGCCAGACCTTGCCCGGCGGCATCCTGCGCGAGCACATCCGCGAAGAGATCTACGAACGGCTGTCGGGCGAACATGCGCCGTACAACCTGCGCTTCGTCACCAATGGCATATCCTGTACCACGGCCAGCCTGATCGCTGCTGCACTGGGCATCCGCGATCTTGGGCAGATCGGGGTGGCAGAAATCGAGCTGATCCAGAAGGTGCACCTGCTGCTGGTCATGTACAACGCCATGCAGCCAGGTGTGGTGGCGCTGTCCGGCTGGGATCTGGTGGGCGCCCTGCCATTGCCCGCCGAAGCGGTCGCGCAGCGGATGCTCGATGGCGATACCCGCTGGATTCACCGCGGCGGCTACGACCTGGCCGGGCTCGAGCCGCAGGCTCAGACGTCTGTGCGCGGCATGCCCCGTGCCCGGGCGCTGTATGGCAGCCTGGACAGCCAGCTGGAAAACGGCAATTCGTTTGCCTGCAAGGTGAAGAAACTGCTGGCGGTGCGTCAGGCCTATGGCATCGCCACCAGCCGCCAGGTGCTGGTGCCCGAAGTCAGAAGCCCCGGCTTGCTGGTGATGGTGCATGAGCTGCCGGCCGGGCGTGGCATCCAGATCACTGCGCTGAACTTTGGCCAGGAAGTGATCGCCGAGGAGCTGCAACTGACCGGGTTCACGCCGGGGCCGGTGGTGGACATGATCAATGAAACGGTCGAAGGGGATTTGACCGAGGATGGGCGGCTGATGGTGAACCTGGACCCTTATGAGGCACTGTGCCTGCGGATCGTCAACAGCAGCGGCCATGTCTGAATTGTATTTGCCCCATTGCCTTCGCCGGTGAAGCTCGGAACGGCAGCCACGCGATACCTGTGGGAGATTGCCCAGCCCTTCAGGCCGCGCTGTCGCACAGATAACTGAATTCGCAAGCGATCCTCGTACTCTGGGGAGCGGCTTTAGCCGCGAAGAATCCAACGCGGTGCATGGCACCGGCTGCGCCGGTGTTCGCGGCTAAAGCCGCTCCCACAGGGTCCCTGCTAATTCAATGAGTTATGTGCAGTTCCAAATGGCCGGCTTGCTTTTACCGCTCCACGGGCATAGCGTTCGGAAGTTTTCTTTTCCGTGCCCAGGAGCAACTCCATGTACACCGGCATCGTCCAGGCCGTCCGCCCTCTGCTTGATGTGACCACCTACCCGGGCCACAACCAGTTCACCATCGACCTCACCCCCGAACTGCTCGACGAACTGAAGATCGGCGCCAGCGTCAGTGTCGAAGGCACCTGCCTGTCGGTCACCGAAATCCACGGCACGCAGGTCAGGTTCGACGCCATGACAGCCACCCTCGAGCGCACCAACCTGCGCAACTTCAAGGCCGGCCAGGGCGTCAACATCGAACGCTCGGCGAAGATGAACGCCGAAGTCGGCGGCCACCTGATGGCCGGTCATATCGCCACCACCGCCGAAATCGTCGAGCTGTCGATCAAGGAAACCGGCGCCTTCATCAAGTTCCGCATGCCACCGGAATGGGGCAAGTACGTGTTCCCACGCGGCTTCATCGGGGTCAACGGCTGCAGCCTGACCGTAGCCGATGTCGAGGACAATGTGATCACCATCAACCTGATCCCGGAAACCCTGCGCCAGACCACCTTCCCCAGCTACAAGGCCGGCGACCTGCTCAACATCGAAGTGGACCACCAGACAATGGTGCTGGTCGATGTAGTGGAGCGCACCATCAAGAGCACCCTGGCCCGCGAAATGCCTCGCTGAGCTCCCGAGCATGCTGCCCAACACCCTCCCCGCACGCACAGCCAAGCGGCTGCGCCTGCAGATGCTGCGTGGTCGCGTGGGCCTCGGCCTGGTCGCCGGCCTGTCCGTACTAGCCGGCATGACCGATGCCATCGGCCTGCTGGCGCTGGGCGACTTCGTGTCGTTCATGAGTGGCAACACCACGCGCCTGGCCGTCGCCATCAGCGATGCGGACCTGGCCCTGGTGCTGCGGCTGAGTGCTGCGGTGCTGGGCTTCGTCGTCGGCAACGCCATGGGCGTGCTGCTGGCGCGCGCTTTCCGCCGCAGGGCCTGGCCGGTGCTGCTGGTAGTCGCCGCCCTGCTGGGCTTTGCAGCCGCATGGCCCTTGGCTGCGACCTTTCCAGCGCTGCTCGCTGCCACATTGGCCATGGGCATGATCAATGCCGTGGTCGAACAGGTGAACGGCCTGCCCATCGGCCTGACCTACGTCACCGGCGCCCTGTCACGTTTCGGGCGTGGGCTGGGGCGCTGGCTGCTGGGCGAGCGGCGCAATGGCTGGCGGGTGCAACTGGTGCCTTGGGCCGGCATGCTGCTGGGCGCCGCGCTGGGTGCCTGGCTGGAGCGCCACCTGGGCCTGCAAGCGCTAGCCGGCAGCTGCTCGCTGGCCTGCGTGCTGGCCCTGGTGTCGCGGTTCATTCCGCGGACATGGCAGCGTGGTTACATGCCAAACTGATCACTCGATGCGCGGGTGCTGCTGCACCAGCAACTTGCGCTTGGCCTCCAGTTCGGCAATCTGCGCATCGATGTCCTCGATCCTTTGCTCGATGTTGTCGTGGTGTTCCTGCAGCAACTCACGCGCTTCCTCGATATCCGATGCTGCCGGTGCCGCGCCGCGCAGCGGCTTGTTCGCGGTTTCCTTCATGGTCAGGCCGGTAACCAGCCCCACGGCGGCGATCACCATCAGGTAATAGGCCGGCATGTACAGGTTGCCAGTACTTTCCACCAGCCAGGCGGCGATGGTCGGGGTGAGGCCGGCGATCAGCACCGAGATATTGAAGGCGCTGGCGAGGGCGCTGTAGCGGATGTGCGTGGGGAACATTGCCGGTAGCGTCGAGGCCATCACGCCGATGAAGAAGTTCAGCAGCACGGCAATGATCAGCAGCCCGGCGAAAATCACCCCCAGTACGCCGCTGTTGATCAGCATGAACGCCGGGATGGCCAGCACGAACAGGCCGACGCTGCCGACGATGATGAACGGACGACGGCCGAACTTGTCGCTGAGCAGCCCGATCACCGGCTGCACGAACAGCATGCCGACCATGATCGCGATGATGATCAGCACGCCATGGTCTTCGCTGTAGTGCAGGTTGTGCGACAGGTAGCTGGGCATGTACGTGAGCAGCATGTAATAGGTGACGTTGGTGGCGATCACCACGCCAATGCAGGTCACCAGGCTGCGCCAGTGTTGGGTGGCCACCTCCCTGAACGACACCTTGGGCCCGGTCGCCAGGCCTTCGCGATCGCCTTTCTCAAGCTTGTCGACGTGCTGCTGGAAGGCTGGTGTCTCCTCCAGCGCATGGCGCAGGTACAGGCCGATGATGCCCAGCGGCAAGGCGAGGAAGAACGGCAGGCGCCAACCCCATTCGAGGAACTTGTCTTCACCCAGCACCGTAGAGATCAACACCACCACACCGGCACCCAACACGAACCCTGCTATCGAGCCGAAGTCCAGCCAACTGCCGAGAAACCCGCGTTTACGGTCAGGGGCATATTCGGCGACGAAGATCGACGCGCCGGTGTACTCCCCCCCCACCGAGAAGCCCTGGGCCATCTTGGCCAGCAGCAACAGGATCGGCGCCCAGATACCGATGCTGGCATAGGACGGTATCAGGCCGATGGCGAAGGTGCTGAGCGACATGATCACGATGGTTGCAGCGAGAATTTTCTGCCGCCCGAACCGGTCGCCCAAGGCACCGAAGAACAGCCCGCCCAGAGGCCTGATCAGAAACGGCACCGAGAACGTGGCCAACGCCGCGATCATCTGCACGCTTGGGTCGGCATTGGGGAAGAATACCTTGCCCAGGGCGTAGGCGACGAAGCCATAGACGCCGAAGTCGAACCATTCCATTGCATTGCCCAGTGCCGCCGCGGTGATTGCCTTGCGCATCTTGCCGTCGTCGACAATGGTGATGTCCTTCAGGCCGATTGGCTGGAGGCTTTTCTTGCGAGGTTTCATGTCCGTATCCCTGTCGATGAATGCTCTAAGGGATGAGATACAACGGGACACTAAATAATTCAGCGCTTACGGATTTTTTGTGTTTTTCCTCTCACCGGTTGCTGCGCAGGTAAAGAAAAAGCCGCTGCGATGGCAGCGGCTTGCATGAGCATCGGCTCGCGATCAGATACCTTCGCGGGCCAGGTCCATGGCGAAGTAGGTGAGGATCAGATCGGCACCGGCACGCTTGATCGCACCAATGCTTTCACGCACCACCCGGCCTTCATCGATAGCGCCAGCCAGGCCGCCGAACTTGATCATCGCGTACTCGCCGCTCACCTGGTACGCCGCCAGCGGCAGGCGGGAGGCGGCACGAATATCGGCAATAACGTCCAGGTAGGCACCGGCCGGCTTGACCATCAGCACATCGGCCCCTTCCTGCTCGTCGAGCAGCGACTCGCGCACGGCTTCGCGGCGGTTCATCGGGTTCATCTGGTAGCTCTTGCGGTCGCCCTTCAGCGCGGTACCACCGGCTTCGCGGAACGGGCCGTACAGCGACGAGGCGAACTTGGTGGAATAGGCCATGATCGCGGTGTCGTGGAAGCCGGCACCATCCAGCGCGCTGCGGATGGCCTGGACCTGGCCGTCCATCGCCGCCGACGGGGCAATGAAGTCGGCACCGGCAGCGGCGGCGATGACCGCCTGCTTGCCCAGGTTGGCCAGCGTGGCATCGTTGTCCACGCCGTGGTCGTGCAGCACGCCGCAGTGGCCGTGGCTGGTGTATTCGCAGAAGCAGGTGTCGGACATCACCACCATTTCCGGCACGGTGTCCTTGCAGATGCGCGACATGCGCGCGACCAGGCCGTTTTCGTTCCAGGTGTCGCTGCCGACGGCGTCCAGGTTGTGCGACACGCCAAAGGTCATCACCGATTTGATACCGGCGCGGGCATAGCGCTCGATTTCCTGAGCCAGCAGCTTCTCGGGGATGCGGTTGACGCCCGGCATGCTGGTGATCGGCACGAAATCATCGATGCCCTCTTCGACGAAGATCGGCAGGATCAGGTCTTCAAGGCGGAACTCGGTTTCCTGGAAGATCGTGCGCAGGGACTCGTTCTGGCGCAGGCGGCGTGGACGAACGGACGGAAATTGGTTGGACATGACAGCTCCAGGGAATTTGAACGGCGTATACCTTATGCCTGTCGCGCGCCAGTGAAAAGGCCAGATGACGAGATATTGTCTTGCGTCAAAGGCAATGGCTGCATTTTTCCTGTGCCGGCCTCTTCGCGGGCATGCCCGCTCCCACAAGTACTGCGCGATTCCTGTGGGAGCGGGCGTGCCCGCGAAGAGGCCGGCACAGGCAACACATCACTGCAGCCAGGGCGGCGCAGGCTCCTCTGCCCTGGCCGCCCCATGCTCAGACTCGGCCCGCGCGGCGCGCCGGCGCGCATCATCCAGCCGGGCCGCATCGATCTCGCGCATCACCCCGGCCACGTCAGCCGCATGCTCGTCATCCTCGAACAGCCCCGTCAGCGGGCTGTCCGGGCGCAGTTCGCCCGCCTCGTACAAGGCCCACATTTCATGGGCGTACCGGGTACTTTTCAGCTCCGGCGCAAAGCGCCCGAAATAATGGGCCATGTTGTCCACGTCGCGCTGCAGCATGCTGAAGGCATGGTTGTTGGCCGCTGCATCCACTGCCTGTGGCAGGTCGATGATCACCGGCCCGTCCGGGCCAAGCAGCACGTTGAACTCCGACAGGTCGCCATGCACCAGCCCGGCACACAGCATCAGCACGATCTGTCGAATGACGAAGGCATGGAACTCCCGGGCTTCCTCGGCTTCGAGGTGCACGTCGTTCAAGCGCGGGGCCGCGTCACCGTCGGCATCGGTCACCAGCTCCATCAACAGCACGCCGTCCTGGAAATCGTAAGGCTTTGGAACCCTCACGCCAGCGCCGGCCAGGCGGAACAGCGCCGCCACTTCGGCGTTCTGCCAGGCGTCTTCGGCTTCCTTGCGCCCGTACTTGCTGCCCTTGGCCATAGCCCGGGCCTGACGGCTGTTGCGAACCTTGCGGCCCTCCTGGTACTCGGCAGCCTGGCGGAAACTGCGCTTGTTGGCTTCTTTATAGACCTTGGCGCAGCGCACCTGGTTGCCACAGCGCACCACATACACGGCGGCTTCCTTGCCACTCATCAACGGCCGCAGTACTTCGTCGACCAGGCCGTCTTCGATCAGGGGTTCGATTCTTTTGGGTGTCTTCATCAGGCTGCGTTCGGGGTCCTGGCTGTGATGACGGACATCCTCTCACAGCCTGATGCGACTTGCTCGTCTGTCTTCAGGCCGAACGGCTCAGGCGCCCTGCCCTACGCGGCCAACCACCACCTCGCGCGCCCGACGCCGTGTGACCAGAAGGCCCGAACACACCACCAGCACCGCCAGTACCATGGTCGATACCACTTCCAGGCGGTGATCCGGGCGGAATAGCATCAGCACCAGTACGCTACTGATGAACAGGATCACGCCCCAGGTCAGCCACGGGAACAGCCACATGCGGTAGCCCAGTGTCTTGCCCTGTGCAGTCAGGCGCTGGCGCAGGCGCAACTGGGAAACGGCGATCACCAGGTACACCAGCAAGGCTATGGCGCCGGAGCTGGCCATGAGGAAGCCGAACACCTTGGCCGGTACCAGGTAGTTGGCGATCACCGCCAGGAAAGCTGCGCCAGTGGACAGCAGCACAGCTACCACGGGAGTGCCGCTGCGGCTGGTCACCTGGGCACAGGCCGGTGCATCGCCGCGGCGGCTCAGCGAGTAGACCATGCGCGACGCGGTATACAGCGATGAGTTGAGGCAGCTGGTCACCGACGTAAGTACCACGAAGTCGATGATGGCCTTGGCATTCGGCACGCCCAGGGTGTCCAGCACCGTGACATAGGAACCTTCGGTGGCCAGGCGCGAGTCGGTCCACGGCACCAGCGCGATGACGATGAAGATCGACAGGATATAGAACAGGGTGATCCGCCAGATCACCGAGTTGGTGGCCTTGGAAATATGCTTGCCCGCTTCGTCGGATTCGGCTGCGGCGATGGTCACCACCTCGGCGCCGAGGAAAGAGAACATGGTAATCAGCATGGCGCTGAGCACCGCACCAAAACCGTTGGGCATGAAGCCGCCGCTATCCCACAGGCGTGACACGCCGCTGACACCGATGCCTGGCAGCAGGCCGAAGATGGCGCACACCCCCAGCGCGATGAAACCGACGATGGCCACCACCTTCACCAGTGCCAGCCAGAACTCGAACTCACCGTAGTTCTTCACGCTGAACAGGTTGGTGGCGGTCAGCAACAGGGTAATCACCAACGACAAGACCCAGATTTCCAGCTGCGGGACCCAGGAGTTGATGATGGTGGCGGCAATATTGGCCTCGATGGGGATGATCAGTACCCAGAACCACCAGTACAGCCAGCCGATGGTGTAGCCGGCCCACTTGCCGATGGCAAGGTCGGCATAGGTAGAGAACGAACCGGTGTCCGGCGAGGCGACGGCCATTTCGGCCAGCATGCGCATCACCAGCACCACCAGCGCGCCGGCCAGGATATAGGCCAGGATGGTGGCGGGCCCTGCTTCGGCAATCGCGCGGCCGGAGCCGACGAACAGGCCGGCACCGATCACGCCGGCAATGGACAGCATGGTGACATGCCGTGATTTCAATCCATGACTCAAATTGTTCTTGTGGGTTTGCATGGCGCTACCTTGTTGTTTTTGTCATGCCCACGCAGGGGCCGTCGGCTTGCACGTCACCGACGCAGGCGCGAAAAAGCCCGCCCTGCCCCAGATGGTGAGTAGGGCAGTACGGGTTGAGTAAAACGAAACCGCAGAACGTATTGCGGGTAGGTCAGCCGGCTGCCCGCTGACGGGGCGCCAGGTCGGCCTTGGGGAAACCACTGCCCTGGCGGCCAACCTGCTCACAGACCTTGTCGACGATGTAGGCGCCGATCGGGATGGCGGAGGTGGCGGCCGGAGACGGCGCGTTGCACACGTTGACGCTGCGAGCGGTGTTGACGAACAGGAAGTCGTCGATCAGCTTGCCGTCACGCGACACGGCCTGGGCACGCACACCAGCCGGGTAAGGCGTGAGGTCGGCCTTGGTGATGCTCGGGCAGTACTTCTGGACCTGCTTTAGGTAGCCACCCTTGAACAGCGAGTTCTTCATCTCGATCAGGCCAGGGCGGAAGTTCTTCGCCAGCACCTTGAGGATGCCGGGGGTGGTCAGGGTCTGGAACAGGTCGCTGGGGCTGACGTCGCTCTTGCGGTAACCCTCGCGCTTCATTGCCAGCACGGCATTGGGGCCAACGGTGACGGTGCCGTCGATCATGCGTGTCAGGTGCACGCCCAGGAACGGCATGGACGGGTCGGGAATCGGGTAGATCAGGTGGTTGACGATCTGGTTGTGCTGCTTGGGCAGCAGGTAGTACTCGCCACGGAACGGGCAGATGACGAACTCGGTACGCAGGCCCAGCATGCTCACCACGCGGTCGGCCATCAGGCCCGAGCAGGTCACCAGGAAACGGCTGCGCAGCTCATCGCCATGATGGTCGCCACGCGTGCGCACGACCACTTCGCTGGCCAGCTCCTGCAGGCCGACCACCTCGGCGCCATAGCGAATTTCACCGCCGGCGCGCTGGAACTCGGCGCCCATGGCTGCAGTCACTTCGGCGTAATTGACGATGCCGCTGGAGGGCACGAAGATGCCGCCCATGCCAACGATATTGGGCTCGCGCTCGCGCAGCTCGGCCGCCGACAGCCAGTAGCGCTCCAGGCCATTGGCCGCGGTGCGCTCCCACAGCGCCTTCATGCGCTGCATTTCCAGGTCGTTGGTGGCCACCAGCAGCTTGCCGCACTCATCGAAGCGGATAGCGTGCTGGGTGCAAAAGGCCTTGGTGGCCTTGTTGCCTTCAAGGCAGAAGCGCGCCTTGAGGCTGCCGGGGGTGTAATACACGCCGGCGTGGATCACGCCGCTGTTGTGGCCGGTCTGGTGGCGGGCCGGGCCGGACTCCTTCTCCAACAGGAGAATCTTCGCATCCGGGTAGACCTTGATCAGGTGCATGGCCGTGGACATGCCCACAATGCCACCGCCAATGATGATGAAATCGTACACAGCCTTTACCTCACACGCAGGCATTGCCTGACTGGCACACCAAGGCCCGCGCGGGCCCTGGTGGCATCGTTTTGTGCAAAGACGCGTGGGCGGGCGCCCGCCCCGCGCCCTGTCATTATTGCCCGCGCTGGTACAGCGGTTTTGGGAAGGCCACGTAGCCGCGCTGGCGCATCAGCTCGCGGCGCAGGCCTTCGTGCGGAGTGAAGCGGTCGCGGCCATGCAGCCAGAATAGGTTGTTGATCAGCAGGAAGCTACCCACGCCAACCGGTACCGAAAGCTTCTTCTGGCTGCCTTCCAGCGACTCGGACAGGGCGTTCAGCCAGATGCCCTCCTCGTAGTTTTCCGGCTGCACGAACTGGTCGATGTAGCGCATGGTCGGGCGGCCTTCGGCATCGGTGTCGAATACCGAGTGGAACACATCTTCGGACACCTTCTTGCTCGGCGGTGCGGTCCAGCGCATTTCGCGACGGGCCAGCGGGTGGCGGAAGAATTCGTCGCACTGCTCCCAGTCGTCCAGGTGCAGCAGCAGCGAGTTGCCGCCTTCCATGTTCTTTTCGTCGATCTTCAGCATCAGCACGTAATCGGTGATCTGGTTGACGAAGGTGCCATCGTTGTGCAGCTCCATGACCCGGTGCGGCTGGCGCAGGTAGCTGTCGGAATTGTCGGTGTTGACCACCACGAAGCGGGCATAGAACTGGCCGCTCATGGCGTCGTAGTTGGAGCGGCCGATCAGATGGGCGCAGGCGGTGGTGAACTTGACCATGTCCTCGGCCTGGCTCACGTCATCCAGGCCGACCGGGGTGATCAGCATGCCGCCGCTGGCGCGGTTGAGGATGGTATTGAGCAGCACCGGCCGCAGGGTGCCCTGGCACAGCTCGTCGAGGATCTCGCCAACCCGGAAGCGCAGGAACGACTTGTACTCCAGCGCCTGCACCGGCCACTGGGCAACCGCCTGGACGAACGCTTCGACCGTTTTACGGGCAAAGGTGAGCTCAAGCAGGCGCGGCGACTGTTTCGAGGGGGCGATGGTGAAACCACGCGGTTCGAGCGGCAGTGGCATCACAAGTTCGTCGATCTGCGTAAACGCGTTCATGGCAGTGTCCTTGTAAAGAAAGTGGGTGGCGCCGTCCGGTGGTGACCTGGATCAGTGCGGGCGAGCTAAAATTATCGCCATAAACACAAAATGTCTACATTTTTATTTTTCAACGACAAACATCGAATTTGTCCATTGTTTTTCGCCAGCGAACGCTTTCGGTATGATCGACAAAACCGTTTGAGGAACAGGACCTTGGAAGCGCTCGCCCCCCGACAAAACTCAGCATTCAGCGGGTATGAGAGGCTCAAGAAGGACATCATCCGCGGCGTGTTCAAGCCCGGAGAAAAGCTGCTGATGAGCACCCTGAAGGAACGCTACGACCTGGGCGTGGGCCCGCTGCGCGAAGCGCTGTCGCAACTGGTGGCCGAGCATCTGGTCAACGCGATCAGCCAGAAAGGCTACCGTGTGGCGCCCATGTCGCTGGACGAGATGAACGACATCTACGATGCCCGCGCCAACCTGGAGGCGATGATCATCACCCTGGCCATCGAGCGGGGCGACGACGCCTGGGAGGCGTCGGTACTGGCCCACTCGCATACCCTGGCCAAGGTGGTGGAAGTGAAGACCCGCGAGCAACGCCTGGATGTATGGGACGAACGGCACAAGGCGTTCCACACGGCCATCGCCTCGGGCTGCGGCTCCAAGCACCTGCTGCAGGCGCGCACCTACCTGTTCGACCAGGCCGAGCGCTACCGCCACCTGTGGCTGACCCAGACGGTGTTTTCCGAACAGGCCCTGGAGCTCAAGCGCCAGGAGCATGCGGCACTGGTGGAAGTGATTCTGGCCCGGGACGCCAAGCGTGCCAGTGCCATGATGCGTTCGCACCTGATGACCCCGGTGCCGGTCATTGCGCAGATCATGCACGCCGAGGGTATTGGCGCACGCTAGAGGGTTGCTTTATGCCTTTCAGGGCCCTATCGCCGGCAAGCCAGCTGCCACAGGTACTGCGCTGCCTTCGGGGCCTGGGGGGGCTCTGTGGGAGCTGGCTTGCCGGCGATAGGGCCAGTGCAGGCAAAACGCGCCAGATGAATTTTTCTTAAATCGCCGCTTGGCTATTCTTTGGCACAATCAATTCTCCATTAGATGCCCGGGAACCAGCATGCCTCGCGTACTGACCATCGAAGACGACGCCGTCACCGGCCAGGAAATCGTCGCCGAACTTACCAGCCACGGCCTGGAGGTGGATTGGGCCGACAATGGCCGTGAAGGCCTGGCCAAGGCCATTGCCGGCGGCTACGACCTGATCACCCTGGACCGCATGCTGCCAGAGGTCGATGGCCTGACCATCGTCACCACCCTGCGCAGCCTCAAGATCGCCACGCCGATCCTGATGATCAGCGCCCTCTCCGACGTCGACGAGCGGGTACGCGGCCTGCGTGCCGGGGGTGACGACTACCTGACCAAACCGTTCGCCTCCGACGAGATGGCCGCGCGGGTCGAAGTGCTGCTGCGCCGCAACAGCGTGCCAATGACCCAGACCCGCCTGCAGGTTGCCGACCTGCAACTGGACCTGATCAGCCACGAAGCCCGCCGCGGCGAACAGACCCTCAACCTGCTGCCCACCGAATACAAGCTGCTGGAGTACCTGATGCGCCATAGCGGCCAGGTGATCACGAGAATGATGATTTTCGAGGAAGTCTGGGGCTACCACTTCGACCCGGGCACCAACCTGATCGATGTGCACATCGGCCGCCTGCGCAAGAAAATCGACTCACCCGGCCAAACGCCGCTGATCCGTACGGTACGGGGCTCCGGCTATGCCATTGCTGAACCCGTCTAAGGGCTGGAGCTCCTCGACCAGCCGCCTGCTGGCGCTGTACAGCTTTCTGTTCGTGGCCTGGAGCAGCATCCTCATGGGGGTGCTGTACTTCGAGGTATCCAGCTACCTGAACAAACTCACCCGCCATTCGATGCTGCAGCGCCAGCACCTGTTCGCGCACATGAGCGGCAAACAGCTGGACGACGCCCTGGTCGCCAGCCAGGCCTTCGAAGAGCGCAGCTTCGATGCCTACGGTCTGTTCGACAACCAACTCAACCCGATTGGCGGGCGCATTCGTGCCATCCCGCCGGAGCTGGGGCTGGACGGCAAGGTTCACGAACTCAAGCGCTGCCTGGACGCCGACGACCCGCACATGCCGCGTGACAGCTGCGACGCGGTGGCGATCAAGGTGCAGGATGGCCGCTGGCTGGTGCTGGTGCGCGACAACGGCTCGCTGTTCGTGGTCACCCGGATCATCCTGCATGCCCTGCTCTGGGGTATCTCGCTGACCCTGATCCCCGGATTTGCCGGCTGGTACCTGCTCAGGCGGCGCCCACTCAAGCGCATTCGCGCGATCCAGGCCCAGGCCGAACTGATCGTCGCCGGTGACCTTACCCACCGCCTGCCGCTGTCGGCCCGGCGTGACGAGTTGGACATGCTGGCGGCCATCGTGAACGCCATGCTCGACCGCATCGAGCGGCTGATGCACGAGGTCAAGGGCGTATGCGACAACATTGCCCACGACCTGCGCACCCCGCTCACGCGCCTGCGCGCCCAGCTGTACCGCATTCGCCAGCAAAGTGACGTCGACTCCACCCAGGCCGAGGCACTGGACCAGGCCATCGGCGAAACCGACACCCTGATGGCGCGTTTTCGCGGCTTGTTGCGCATCAGCGAACTGGAAGACCGCCAGCGACGGGCAGGTTTCGTCCAGCTTGACCCGCACGAACTGCTAGTGGAGTTGCATGACTTCTACCTGCCTTTGGCCGAAGATGGTGGCATCCGCCTGGAACTGCAGCAGCCGGCCGAACTGCCAGCATTGCATGGTGACCGCGAGCTGCTGTTCGAGGCATTGGCCAACCTGGTGGGCAACGGCATCAAGTTCACGCCCGAAGGTGGGCTGGTGCGGATAACTGCGACGCAGGACGACAAGGGCCTGCACCTGGCCATCGAGGACAGCGGGCCGGGTATTCCGGAAGAGGAACGGGCAGCAGTGCTGAAGCGCTTCTACCGTAGCGATGAAGGCCACCGCCATGCGGGGTTCGGGCTGGGGTTGTCGATCGTTGCGGCGATCGTCGACCTGCATGGGTTCGGGCTGGAGGTGGGGGAAAGCGAGCTGGGTGGGGCCAGATTGGTGTTGCACTGCCCGCTTGCCGGGCTAGCCAAATAGAAGCTGGGGCCGCTATGCGGCCCATCGCCGGCAAGCCAGCTCCCACAGGGACTGCGCAGTTCTTCAGTATTGCGCGGTTCCTGTGGGAGCTGGCTTGCCGGCGATGGGCTGCGCAGCAGCCCCAATGACATCGATCAGTCAGCCAGACGCCAAGTAGTCCCACCCTTGCTGTCTTCCAGCACCACACCCATGGCGGTCAGCTGGTCGCGAATGCGGTCGGACTCGGCCCAGTTCTTGTCCGCACGCGCCTGCAGGCGCGCCTGGATCAAGCCCTCGACCTCAGCGGCATCCACCTTGCCTTCGGCACCGGCGCGCAGGAAGTCATCGGCTTCCAGCTGCAGCACACCCAGCACATCACCCAACTCGCGCAAGCGACCGGCCAGGCCGGCCGCAGCCTCCACGTCGCTGTCGCGCAGGCGGTTGATCTCGCGCACCAGGTCGAACAGCACGGCGCAAGCTTCGGGGGTGCCGAAGTCGTCGTTCATGGCCACGCTGAAGCGCTCGACAAAGTCTTCGCCACCCTTGGCCGCCACCCGTGGCAAGCCACGCAAGGCGTGGTAGAAGCGCTCCAGTGCGCCCTTGGCATCGCGCAGGCTGTCTTCCGAATAGTTGATCGCGCTGCGGTAGTGGCTGGCCACCAGCAGGTAGCGCACCACTTCAGGGTGGTACTTCTCGAGCACGTCACGGATGGTGAAGAAGTTGTTCAACGACTTGGACATCTTCTCGCCATTGATCCGGATCATGCCGCAGTGCATCCAGGCGTTGGCGTACTGCTTGCCGGTGGCCGCCTCGCTCTGGGCAATCTCGTTCTCGTGGTGCGGGAACTCCAGATCGCTGCCGCCGCCGTGGATGTCGAAGCTCTCACCCAGGCAGCAGGTGGACATCACCGAGCACTCGATGTGCCAGCCCGGACGCCCCGGGCCCCATGGCGATTCCCAGCTTGGCTCGCCCGGCTTGACGCCCTTCCACAGCACGAAGTCCAGCGGGTCCTGCTTGGCTTCGTCGACCTCGATACGGGCACCGATGCGCAGGTCTTCGATCTTCTTGCGCGACAGCTTGCCGTAGCCGACGAACTTGCCGACGCGATAGTACACGTCACCGTTGCCCGGTGCGTAGGCATAACCCTTGTCGATCAGGGTCTGGATCATCGCGTGCATGCCGGCGATATGGTCGGTGGCACGCGGCTCCTGGTCCGGCGGCAGGATGTTCAGGCGGCGCTCGTCTTCGTGCATCGCGTCGATCATGCGGGCAGTCAGGGCATCGAAGCTTTCGCCGTTCTCGTTGGCCCGGTTGATGATCTTGTCATCGATGTCGGTGATGTTGCGCACATAGGTCAGCTCGTAGCCGCTCTTGCGCAGCCAGCGGGTGACCAGGTCGAAGGCCACCATGCTGCGGCCATGGCCCAGATGGCAGTAGTCGTATACGGTCATGCCGCAGACGTACATGCGCACCTTGTTGCCATCCAGCGGTTTGAAGGTTTCCTTCGCTTTGCTCAGCGTGTTGTAGATGGTAAGCACGGCGGTTCCTCAGCTGCCCCAGGAGTCACGCAGAGTGACAGTGCGATTGAACACCGGGCGGCCCGGCTGGCTGTCTTTCAGGTCGGCGCAGAAGTAGCCTTCGCGTTCGAACTGGAAGCGGTCCTCGGGCTGCGCCTGGGCCAGCGACGGTTCGGCACGGCAGCCGCTGAGCACTTGCAGCGAGCCTGGGTTGATGTTGTCCAGGAAGGTGCCGCCCTCCTCGGTCTTTTCCGGGTTCGGCGAGCGGAACAGGCGGTCGTACAGGCGCACTTCGCACTCGACGCTGCCCTCGGCCGGTACCCAGTGGATCACACCCTTGACCTTGCGGCCTTCCGGGTTCTTGCCCAGGGTGTCCGGGTCGTACGAGCAGCGCAGCTCGACGATGTTGCCGTCGGCATCCTTGACCGCCTCGTCGGCGCGGATCACGTAGCTGCCGCGCAGGCGCACTTCACCGGCCGGTTCCAGGCGCTTGTAGCCCTTCGGCGGCTCTTCCATGAAGTCGTCGCGGTCGATGTACAGTTCACGGGAGAACGGCAGCACCCGCACGCCCATGTCTTCCTTCGGGTGACGCGGCAGTTCGAGCTGCTCGACCTGGCCTTCCGGGTAGTTGGTGATGACTACCTTCAGCGGGCGCAGCACGCACATGGCGCGCGGTGCGGTGCGGTCCAGGTCGTCACGGATGCTGAACTCGAGCATCGACATGTCCACCACGCCGTCGGAACGGTTGGTGCCGATCATTTCGCAGAAGTTGCGGATCGAGGCCGGGGTGTAGCCACGGCGACGGAAGCCGGACAGGGTCGACATGCGTGGGTCGTCCCAGCCTTCGACGTGCTTTTCGTCCACCAGCTGCTTGAGCTTGCGCTTGGAAGTGATGGTGTAGTTCAGGTTCAGGCGGCTGAACTCGTACTGGCGCGGGTGTGCCGGCACCGGCAGGTTGTCGAGGAACCAGTCGTACAGCGGACGATGCCCTTCGAACTCCAGGGTGCAGATCGAGTGGGTGATGCCCTCGATGGCGTCCGACTGGCCATGGGTGAAGTCGTAGTTCGGGTAGATGCACCACTTGTCACCGGTCTGGTGGTGGTGGGCATGGCGGATACGGTACAGGATCGGGTCGCGCAGGTTCATGTTCGGCGAGGCCATGTCGATCTTGGCCCGCAGCACGCGCTCGCCATCCTTGAACTCACCGGCCTTCATGCGGGCGAACAGGTCGAGGTTCTCGTCAACGCTGCGCTCGCGGAACGGGCTGTTCTTGCCCGGTTCCTTGAGGTTGCCACGGTACTCCTTGGCCTGCTCGGGAGTAAGGTCGCAGACGTAGGCCTTGCCACGCTTGATCAGCTCGACCGCCCAATCGTGCAGCTGATCGAAGTAGTCGGAGGCGTAGCGCACATCGCCGGCCCAGTCGAAGCCCAGCCACTTGACATCGCTCTGGATGGCGTCGATGTACTCCTGGTCTTCCTTGGCCGGGTTGGTATCGTCGAAACGCAGGTGGCAGACGCCCCCGAATTCCTTGGCCAGGCCGAAGTTGACGCAGATCGACTTGGCGTGACCGATGTGCAGGTAGCCATTGGGCTCTGGCGGGAACCGGGTGACGATGCTGCTGTGCTTGCCCGAGTCCAGGTCGGCCTGGATGATCGGCCGCAGGAAGTTCGCAGGGACAGCGGGGGCGCCTTTGGCAGCGGCGTTGGGCGCGTTGTCGGCAGTGGGCTTGCTCATAGGATCCTTGAATGCACGTGTCCGGCCTGGGTAGGCCGATTGAATCAAAGGGCCTATCATAGCCGAAGCAGTCAAGCTGCTGACAGTCGGGCCCGGACAAACTGGCGTGATTTATCACGGCTTTTTGCCGCAGCCTGGCAAAATGGCCAGTGCGCGCCATGTGTCGCGATCGCCTGATCCTGCGTCAGGTGATAACCCGCGCCCTGCGCACCCTAATTCCGATTGCCTTGAAAGAGCGAGTTTCAGCATGTCCAAAGTCAAACTGAGCACCAACCACGGCGACATCGTCCTGCAGCTGGACGCCGAGAAAGCGCCGCTGACTACCGAAAACTTCGTTCAGTACGTCAAGGACGGCCACTACAATGGCACCGTGTTCCACCGTGTGATCAAGGGCTTCATGATCCAGGGCGGCGGCTTCGAGCCTGGCATGAGCCAGAAGAAGACCCGCGCCAGCATCCAGAACGAAGCCGACAACGGCCTGAAGAACAAGAAGTACAGCATCGCCATGGCCCGTACCATGGAACCGCACTCCGCCTCGGCGCAGTTCTTCATCAACTCGTCCGACAACGACTTCCTCAACCACAGCGGCAAGAACGTGCAGGGCTGGGGCTACGCGGTATTCGGCGAAGTGATCGAAGGCCGTGAAATCGTCGACGCCATCGAAAAGGTCGCCACCGGTTCCAAGGCCGGCCACCAGGACGTGCCGAAGGACGACGTGATCATCGAGAAAGCCGAGATCGTTGAGTGATCCTGCTGATCTCCGATCTGCACCTGCAAGAAGAACGCCCGGACATTACCCGGGCGTTTCTTGATCTGCTCGATGGCCGTGCCCGCCACGCCAAGGCGTTGTACATCCTTGGCGACTTCTTCGAAGCCTGGGTCGGCGACGATGCCATGACGCCCTTCCAGCAGTCGGTCTGCCAGGCCATGCGTCAGCTGAGCGACAGCGGCACGGCCATCTACCTGATGCATGGCAACCGTGATTTCCTGATTGGCCAGGCCTTCTGCGACGCTGCGGGCTGCACGTTGCTGCAAGACCCCAGCGTGATCGAGCTGGGTGGTGAGCAGGTGCTGCTGATGCATGGCGATACCTTGTGCACCCGCGACCTGGCCTACATGAAAATGCGCCGCTTGCTGCGCAACCCGCTGAGCCTGTGGGTGTTGCGGCACCTGCCGCTGTCTGCCCGCTACAAGCTGGCCCGCAAGCTACGCAGCGAAAGCCGTACGCAAACGCGGATGAAGTCCACCGAGATCGTCGATGTCACGCCGGAGGAAGTGCCGAAGGTAATGGCGGCGCATGGTGTACGTACCTTGGTGCATGGGCATACCCATCGGCCGGCGATACACAAGCTGGTGGTCGACGGGCAACCGGCACGGCGTATCGTGCTGGGCGACTGGGACCGCCGCGGTTGGGCCTTGCAGGTTGACGAACAAGGGTTTCAGCTGGCGCCGTTCGAGTTTTCCTGACCAACCGAGTCTCCTTCTTCGCGGGTAAGCCCGCTCCCACAGGTATCGTGCCGCTTGCAGCTTTGGTGCAGCACCTGTGAGAGCGGGTTTACCCGCGAAGAGGCAGACACAGGCTAACGCCTCAAGGCCGGCTGACCACTGCCCCCTTGTCCCGCTCACTGATCACCACTTCCCGATACTCCGGATCAGCCTTGATCTGCGCATCGGTAAACGGAATCACCACCAGTTGCCCGGCCGCAAACGCCTTGGTCTGGTCAGCGGCATGCACCGAAGCCGCTTCACTCGACTGGGAAAACGCCAACAGCCCGCGGGCCTGCGGCCCCTTGTCGGTAAAGCTGACCAGTTGCAGGTAGCTGGTACCACTGACCACCAGCCGCTTGCCCTGCCCGTGCGGCACGCTGTAGATCGCGTTGTAAACGCCCAAAGCCTGCGGGCCACCCGGCACCGGTGTGCCATCGCTCGCCTGTTGCACCTGCCCCCAGCGCGCATCCCCTGCCATGCCGCTGTCACTCACCTGCTTGTGCGACGCCAGTGCGGCCTGGTGCAGCAACTTGCGCACGGCCGCCCGCTCTACCGCCAGCCCTCGTGGGGTGTGCTGCGGGTCGGCCGGGTCGAAAGCCACCCGCCAGCTTTCCGGATGCTCGGCCAAGGTATCGAACAGGTTCTGGAAATGCACCAGGCCAATGCCGCTGTCCAGGTCAGCCTTGCCATTCCAGGCAGCCAGGCTGCTGCATACCGCCCGCACATCCGCATCGGCGCCCTTGCACCACTGCAGCAGGTCAGGCAATACCAGGCTGGCCAGGTAGACCTCGTCATCGGTCACCATGCGCTGCAGGTCGTCAACGCCCAGGCGGGCCGTGCCCTGCAGGCGTTGCAGGGCAAAGCGGCCACGCATGCCCAGCGGCTGGTCACTGCGGCTGACCAGCGGCGAATAACCGGTCAGCGGCTGCGCCGGGTTGGCCATCCAGGCCGGGTCGTTGGAGTTCTGCACGAAATCTTCGCGCTCCAGGCTCGGCAGCAGCCGCGCAGGGAAGATTCCCGGCTGCGCGGCCTGCGCATCGACCTTCCACTGGCACGCACTGCGTGAGCCATCCAGTACCACCAGGCGCCCCTGTGCCTGCGGGTTGCTGCACGCACTCAGCAGTTGCTGATCCACATAAGGCACCACTGACTGGTTCAGGTACAAGGCCTTGCCTGCCGGGTCCACCGCCAGCGTGTTGACCCAGGGGATGCCCTGCAGCTGTTCGATCGAGCCTTTCAACGTTGCAAGGCTGTCGGCACGGTTGATCTGGTACCACTGCTGCAACACCCGAGTGTTCTCTAAGTTGGCGTCGCGCAGGCTGTACGCGGCTTGCGTATCCCAGTCCAGGCGCCCCGGCCATTGCACCACCGGGCCGAATTGCGAGCTGTAGACCTGGCGCTGTACCTGGTTCAGGCTGCCATCCTCGGCCTTGACCGCAACACTGACGGTCTGCCGGGCCAGCGGCAGCGACCTGCCATCGAGCAGGTAGCGGGTCGGGTCCTTGGGGTCGAGTTGCAGGCGGTACAGGGTGAAGTGCTTCGATGTGTCGACGGTATGCGTCCAGGCCAGATGCTGGTTGAAACCGATGTTGACCACCGGCAGGCCCGGCAATGCCGCCCCCATGACATCGAGCTGGCCGGGAATGGTCAGCTGCATCTGGTAGAAGCGCATGCCACCCATCCACGGGAAGTGCGGGTTGGCCAGCAACAGACCGCGGCCATTGGCCGAACGCCGAGCCCCGACGGCCACCGCATTGCTACCGCGCTCCGTGGCAAAACGCTGCTGCCTGGCCAGCGCCGCGGCAAACCCTGCCGCCGTCGGCTGGCCGGCCTGGGTTGGTGGTTGCGCCCCGGCCAGCGCTTCGACGAACTGCCCGACACCGCCTTCGGCGAGCAGCCGACGGGTCAACTTGACCAGGTCCTCGCTGCTGATCGGCCGCAGCCACTCGCCGTTGCCACATTCGGCGGGCACCCCCTGGCTGCGGCGCTCGGCCAGCGCCCGGTTGTAGCCGCTGGCATAACCTGCCAGCAGCGCCTGCACCGGCGCTGGCTGCGCCTGCAAGAATGCATCGACTGCCGCCGGTGTGTTGAGCCAGGCGAAGAACACATCGCTGGCCAGGTTGTCACGCTGCTCCAAGGTCTTGCCCTTGGCACCGAAGTAGCGCGAGCGCTCGCCACTCACGGTCAGCACTTCATTGGCCAGCAGGCACAGGTTGTCCTGGGCATAGGCGTAGCCGATGCCATAGCCCAGGCCGCGCTCGTCCTTGGCAACGATGTGCGGCACCCCGTAAGTGGTTCGGCGAATCTGCGCACTGGCATCGGCTGCGGCGGACTGCACCGGCGCTGCGCCGACGCTGAAGGCTGCCAAGGCGGCAGCCAGGCCTGCGCAAGTCATGGGATGGGAAAGTGGAAGCACGGGCAATCCTCGGGTTCGGGGGTCATCCCGATCAGACGAATGGCCAGATGAAAATTTTACGTATTACAAGGCAATGGAACGTCTTGAACAGAACCAGGCTTTTTTTTGCGCGTGGGCTGCAGTTTTTCCGTTCTCATTCGTCCTAGTAAGTGAGGCACCCAGATTTCGGGTTCGTCCACGAAAAGGAGCATTCACATGTACAACCCGCAACCCTTGATCCAGGCTGGGCGTGTCCCAGGCAAAACGCCCACGGAACGGGACGTTTTTGCTGACGAACGCATCGGCAACGAACAGATCCGCGAGCTGTTGCGCAGTTTCGGCCTGCGTACCAGCCTGATCCGCCTCAAGGTCATCGATGCCTTGCACGCCGCCGACCGCAGTGGCCGCAGCATTGGCGTGCGCGGCGTACACGCGCAACTGGAACAGCTGGATATCCCGCTGTCGTTCCTCAGCGTGCGCGAAGTGCTCAAGCGGTTGTGCAGCGAGGGTGTCATCCAGCTGGGTAGCGACAAATGCTACAGCCTCGACCCGCAAGCGCGCGCTGTGCTCGAGCGAAGGCCTTTGCGCTGAGCGCGTGGCCGGCCATGCCTGGCCGGCCCGGCAAGGTCAGGGTTTGACCTTGCGCCGCAGTATGCCGTTGATCACCACGACCACCACGGCGATGGCGATGGCCAGCATCTGGAAGGTCTGCTCACTGATCGTGCCCTGCTTCTGCAGGTGGGACAGGCCCAGCATCAGGCCCAGTACCACCAGGATGATCAGAAGGGAATATTTGAGGCGCTGCACGTGTGTCATCGAAGGTTCCTTGCAACATCAGGGGCAAATGGCTCGCAACGAGCCGCGGCAATGATACAACGGCCACCGGCCCCGGCGCTGCATTTCCTGCTGGGTGGGGCGGCGCCGGCCTGAAAGCATGGGGCTCCCAAGCACCCATGCCGGAGGCACCATGTACAAACCCCTTCTGTTCGCGTCGCTGTTCCTGACGCCCTTTTCCCTTCATGCGCTGGACACCCACCAGACCCCGCCCGAGCAACTGCTCGAACTGGGCCGCGAACTGGCTGCCAGCGCGGGCGCCAGCCAATGGCAACAGCTGTGGCAGCGCGTGCGCCAGGCCGGTTACCTGCAGGCAAAGGGTGCGTCGTTACATTTCACTGTCGCCCCCGCGCAACTGCCCGAGCTAGCCCGGCAAACCCTGGCCCAGGCCGACCAGGTACAAGCACAGCTGCAGACTCAGGCACTGTACCGCCGCAGCTTTGCAGACCAGGTCATCGGCCACCGTGACGGGCAGCCGCTGCACGCGCTGTGCCTGCTGGTCGATTGGCGCACGCTGCCACAAGGTATGCGCGACGCCCCTCAGGCCTACCTGCGCAGCGCAAGTTTGCTGAGCAGCTATCCGTGTGATTGAGGGTTACCACACCCAAGGCAAAGCACTGAGAGTGCCCTGATCGGAAATCACCCGCCACAGCCAAATGTTGAAGCCATGTCCTACAACGCCGGATATCGCTGCCTGCAAAACCTGTTCGCGGAAGCTACAAGCCCCAACCCATATGGCGCCTAGCGACACGCCTCGGCTGTCACAGAAAATCCAGTCACACCTACGACATAACGCCGCTGGTGATCGGGTAGCACAGCCCATCCGTCCCGAAGGAGCGCCATATGCAACTGCCAGACTTGAGCCACATCGATATCAGCCAACTGCCCCATTCGCTGCAGGCCTTGATCGACTGCATCGGCATCGAAAACGCCTACCAGCTGACCTGCGCCTACGGAGGCAGGCCCAAGTACATCCCCAAGCACCGCGAGCGCACCAAGCTTGCCGACGTGCTGCCGGCCGAAGCGCTGGACGCGCTGATCAAGCGCTTTGCCGGTGTCGCCCTGGAAATTCCCAAGGCTGACCACTTCATGCGCCAGTTACGCAACCTGCAGATTCAGAAGGAAAGCGCCAGCGGCTTGTCCCGCAGCCTGCTCGCTGACAAGTACGGCCTGAGCCTGCGCCAGATCGGCAACATTCGCCGCCAGGAACATTGCGCTCGCTGAAGCCCTGGCATCGTGACCACGATTGGCAACCACGTTTTTAACCCAACCAGAAAGAGAACCCAGCAATGTCGATAGATAACAGCCTCATCGGCTCCGTAATCAATGCCCTGCCGATGGACCGAATGATCGCAGGCCCCTTGCAGGCCATGGTCCAGGCCCAGGTCACCGCCAGCAAATCCTACGCCGACTTCCTGATGCAGGTATGCGTCCAGGACGGCAAGGCCGTGGCTATCCAGTTCGACTACGACGAAACCATCGTCGACGAACAAGGCGAATACAAGGGCGTGGTCAGCAAGACCATGAAGGTGCCGCTGGTGGCGGCAATCACCCACCCGAACATCTCCATCGAAGAAGGTAATGTCGAGTTCGAGCTGGTCATCAACCAGATGTCGGAAGACGTTTCCAGCAAGGACATGAACGCCGAGGCAAGCGGTTCGCTGGGCTGGGGGCCGTTCAAGCTCAACGTGAAGGGCAGCGTCAGCCACAAGTCCACGCAAACCCGCAAGACTGACACCCGCGCCCGCTATGCCTTCAACACGACCTTGAAGCGCCAGGAGCCGCCTGAAGCGATGATGCGGGTGATCGACTTCCTGACCGACGCAGCGACAAAGCCGACCGTGGTCAAAACCGCCATACTGGACAGCCAGGACGTAATTTCCCAGGCCGATACCTTGAAGAGCCCGGCAGCCACCAGCGCCGCAGCCATCGATGCTCCGACCCCCGGCGCAAGCACCCCTTGAGGCACGCCCCCTGCCCCGAACAGCCCCCCTGACCAGGGGGGCACCACCTGGCCCGAGGAGTCGAATCATTGGATAAAGCCCCTACCCCCATGACGTCAATCGACCTGCGCGAAATCACCCGTGGCCTGCAGGAAGCCGCCAGTGCTACCAACAGCCTGATCGCGCAGCAGTACATCAACCTGTTCGACCAGTTTTTCGAATGCGACACCGGGGCGCTGGGCGCGCCCATGAAAGCCAAGATGGTCGAGGTGGCCATGGACGGCCAGCACATCATGCGCGTACCACTGTTTGCGCTGGTGTCTCCCAAGGGCCTGGCCCTCGAGCGCATGCAGGTCGACCTTTCGGTTAGGGTCAAAGGCACCGAAGCACAGCAGGCATTGCTCACCGCAGGCGAAAACAACGCCGCCAGCTTCAAGGTCACCATCGGCGGCCAAGGGCGTCAGGGCGACAGCCGTGACCCAGACGAAGTGCAGATCCGCATGCAGTTCCAGGCCAGCGAACCACCAGAAGCCCTCAACCGGCTGATCGAGGAATACACCAACCTGATGATCCCGGTACGCGCCCCCAGCCCGCCGCCCTCGCCCGACACCAATGAGTTCATCGAGGCAGCCATCGTCCGTTGACGGCCACCCCGCACCGCCTCAGAAGTCGCGCTTGTAGAAGATGTCCAGTGAGCTGGCCAGCCCGCTGGCAGCCTCGAGGTACACCTTCTTGCTCAGCTTGTAGCGCAATGCAATGGTGTTGGCGGGCTCGAACACCCCCACACCGTAGCGCAAGCTCAGTTTCTCGGTGAGGTTGCCGCTGGCGACCACGCTGGTGGTATTGCCCGAACCTTCGGTGTCCAACTGGAAGTCGTCGATGCCCAGGCTGGAGGCCAGGCTGCCGGTGATGCCGGCGCTACCCGCCAGGCCCAGACCCAAGGCTGCCTCGGCGAGCATGTTGTTGTCTTCGCCGGAAGCGCCCAGCGGCCGCCCCAGTACCAGATAAGACAGCGCTTGCTCCTGGCTCATGGCCGGCTCCGAAAACACTTTGCTGGTGGGCTGCTCTGCACTGCCGCTAAGGCGGATACCGGCAATCACGTCGTCGACCTTGCGGATCGCTTCGATGTCCAGGTACGGCTGGTCGATCGGGCCCGCGAAAAGCAACCGCGCACGGCGAATGGTCAGGCGCTGACCGTAGGCGCGATAGCGGCCGTCGGCCAGGCTCAGCTCGCCACGGGTGTCGAGGTTGTCGCCGATGTGCACATGGCCAAGCAGGTTCGCCGTGAGGCCAAAGCCACTGAACGAAAGCTTGTCGCGGCCCACTTCGACATCGATGTCCATGGCCATCGCCATGGGTGGCTTGCCCTCTTCGGTCTGGTGGCCGACGATCACCGTGTCATCCGAAACTTTGACCGTGGACGGTGGCAGCTCGCGTACAGTGATCGTGCCTTTGGGCACCTGTACCTTGCCGGTCACCGCCAGCTTGTCATCGACCAGGCGCAAGGTCAGGTCCGGGGCGACTTCCAGCGTCGCATAGGGCTCGACCGTGACGGGCAATTGCTGGCCCTGCAGACGCAGGTCCATGCCCAGTGCCTGGCCCCAGGTGAGGTTGCCATTCAATTGGCCGCGGCCCGCCTCACCGCTGCGCCAACCGCCATTGAGTTGTACCTGCTCGCCGGCAATCAATGCCTGCAATGACAGGTCCTCGAGGCTGACCGGCAGCTCGGCGCCACTGACTTCGCCGCCGTTGAGCATCAGGTTGCCGTTGACCTGCGGCGTCAGCAAGGTACCCGACAGCCGGCCACTGCCATTGAGCTGCCCGGCCAGGCGCTCGACCATCGGCACGAACGGACGCGCTATCGACAGGTCGAGGCCGGCCAGGCGGAAATCACCCGACAGCGGCTTGTTCTTGCCCAGTGGATCAAGGCGGGTGTTGACGGTCAGCTCGCCCAGGCGCTCGCCGCGGAACGCCAGGCGGGTATCGATGCGCCTTGGCGCCAGCGTGCTGTCCAGGCGCAGGGCCTGGTACGGGAAGTCGACCCAGCGGTCCTTGTCGCGCACGCGCAGGGTACCGCCACTGGCGTCCACGACGATAGTGCCCTTTGGGCCGCTGGCCGGAATGTCCAGATTGATGTCGGCATTGAGCAGGCCCTGCCAGGCGAAGTCCTTCGGCAGCCACTGGGCCAAGCTGTCCAGCGGGAACTGCTTGAGGTGGTAGCGCAAGCGTGGCTCGGGGGCCAGGCGCTGGTCGTCGCCGCACAGGCTGGCCTGCCCGGAACGCCAGCAGTGCGCAGCAAAGTCCAGCTGGCCGCTGGCCAACCGCTGCAGGCGTGCCGGCGCCTGCAACTGCCAATCCTGGCCGCCGGCCTGGATCCGCCCACTGGCCAGGCGCCCGCGCCAGTCACCCTTGTTCAACTGGCCATCCAGGCCGAGGTCGAGTTTGAGCTGCGGGCCGTCCAACGCCAGGGTCAAGGCTTGCTGGCGAATGTCGCCTTTGCCGTTGGCCTGCAAGGTCCCCAATGCCGTGTCACCCAGGTGAATGCCGCTGGCCTTGAGTTCGATCACGCCACGCTGGGCGTTGTCCAGCCGGGCATCCAGGTCCAGCTGCTGCAGGCGGTTTTCCGCCTGGGCCAGCCGCTGGCCCTGCAGTGTCAGCGTACCTTGCGGGGCCTGCAAGGTGCCGGCGACGTCCAGCCGGCCCTTGACCTGGCCCTGCAATCTTGGCCACAACTGGCCCAGGCGCGGCAGGTCCAGGTCGACCCGCCCGGCCAGGCGCTGCTGCAGGCTGCCACTGCCATTGATGCGGTTACTCCCGAGCTGGATTGCCAGCGCGCCCAAGGTCCAGCTCTGCCCTGCCCCTTGGGCCTCGACCTTGAGCATTGCCGGCTGGCCGCGCAAGCGGCCTTTCAGGTCAAGCTGTGCATCCAGGCTCAGGGCATCGCCTTTCATTTCGCCTTTGCTGCGCAGCGGCCCCGCCAGGGTACCCGGCAGCTCGGCCAGCCAATAGGCCGGGTCGAGCGCCGACAACTGCAGGTCGACATCCCATGCCAGGGTGTCGGCAAAGCGCACGGCGACACTGCCGGCAGCCTTGCCTTGCCCGGCGCTCAGCGCCAACTGCGGCAGCTTCACCTGACTCAAGTCACCTTCGAACGGGCTGGCCAGGCTGAACGCGCCGGCCGGGCCATCCAGGTCGCCATTGAATGTGCCCTGGTAGTTGCCATCGCGATAACGCACCTGGGCCAAGAACCGCTTGAGGGTGACTTCGGGCGGCGTCTCAAGTGGATACAAGCGCAGCCACGGGAAGTCCTGCCAGTCCAATTGGGCGTCGGCGACCAGACCTTGCTGCCAGTCAGCCGTGGCTTGCAACTTGACCCGCTGGGTATCGCTGGCGTTCAGGTCCAGGGCATCGAGCCTGGCACCTTTGCTGTCGACCAGCCCGGACAACAGCACAGCGATCGGCGACTGCTCGGCCGGCAGGCTGGCCGCCCCCGACAGTTGATAGCCCTTGAGCAGGTCGCCCCGGGCGTCGAGCTTGAGCTGGTTGAGCTGCACGGTGTCGGGCAACGAGGCGGCCGGCTTGAAGGCCGCGGAACGGACCTGCAAGGTCGCCGGCAGGTGCTCGGCCAGCGCCTGCAATTGCCCGCTCAGCGTAGCGTCGAGGTAACCGCTGCTGGTGCCTGCGAGTTTCAGGGTTTTCTGCAGCTCGCCGGTGGCGGTCAGCGCCAGCTGCCACGGTTTGCCGTCTACCGCGGGCAGCTGCAGCTGCGCCTGGAGTTGCACCGGCCAGTCGGCTTCGGGCTGCAGGTCGCCCTGCAGGCTCAACTGCAGGTCATCGCGCTGCAGGTGCAGGCTATCGATGCGCAACCCGGTATTGGTCCAGTGCGCCTGCAGTTTCAGGTCGCCAAGCAGGTCATTGCCATCCATGCGCAACTGGCCAACCTTGACCTCGCCCAGTTCGATGGCCAGCGGCAAGCGCAGGGCCGGCAATTGCAACGGGCCGCTGTCGGCCGATTCGGCGCTGGGTGCAAAGGCCATGTCGATGCGCTGCGCCTGCAACTGGTCAATGCATAAGGTAGAGCGCAGCAGGCATGCCGGCGACCAGGCCAGCAGTGGTGCCTGTACCTCTACCATGCTGCCGGCATCGTCCCATCTCAGCCGGCTGGCTTGCCAGCTACCGGCCAGGCGGCCCTGGAAGTCAGCCACCTCAAGCCCGGGCACCTTGCCCAGCACCCAGCGGCTGCCGGCCTCGGTCCCCAGCAGCAGGCAGAGCGCCAGGCCCAGGCTTACGGCTCCCCCTAGCAGGCCCGCCAGAATGTACTTGATCACGCGTCTCACAGCTCAGGCCCCATGGAAAAGTGCAGGCGAATTCCCCCTTCATCGTCCAACGCCTTGGCCAGGTCCAGCCGCAACGGCCCGACCGGCGACACCCAGCGCACGCCAAAACCGACACCGGTCTTGAGGCTTGGCAGCTCCAGGTCATTGAACGAGTTGCCCTGGTCGACGAAGGTTGCCAGCCGCCACTTTTCGGTCAGCGAATACTGGTACTCGACACTGCCGGCGACCAGGTAGCGCCCGCCAATGCGGTCGCCGTCGCTATTCTTCGGCGACAGGGTCTGGTAGTCATAGCCACGCACGCTCTGGTCGCCGCCGGCGAAAAAGCGCAGCGACGGCGGAATGTTGTTCTTGAAGCCATTGGTCGCGCTGCCACCGAACTGCACCCGGCCGAGCAAGCGGTGGTCATGGCCAAGCGTTGTCAGGCCTTTGAGCAGCACGTTGCCATGCAGCAGGTTGGTGTCCGAGACCAGCCCTTCCTTGGCCACCTGCACATCGAACTGCAGGCGGTAGCCGTTATGCGGGTCGATGCGGTTGTCACTGCGCAGGAAGGAGTAACTCACCCCCGGCATCAGCAGGTTGCTCAGCCCGGAGTCATCACCCAGGCGGTACTCCTCGCGCTGGTACTTGAGGGAAATCACCCGCTGCCAGCCGCTTGGCAGTTTGCTGTGCCACTCGGGGCCCACCGTCAGCAGTTTGCTGAGGGTGTCGGTGCCGGCAATTTCTTCGTTCTGGTAGCCGCCGGCAAAGCGCAACTTGTCGGTCAGCGGCGGGTCGAGGGGGATGTCGTACCAAAGGCCGACGTTCTGCCGGGGCGCCGACAGTTCGGTTTCCCAACCGTAGCTATGGCCCTGCGGGTTGACCCAGTGGCGGGTCCAGTTGGCCTTGCCGCGTGGCCCGACGTCGGTCGAGAAGCCCAGGCCCAGGCCCATGGTGCGCGGTTTGCGGGTTTCCAGCCGGACATCCACGGGGATTTCTTCGCCCACGGCGGCGGTAGGTGCCGCATCCACGCGCACGCCTTCGAAGTAGCCGCTCGATTGCAGGTCATTGTTCAGCTCGGCGATCAGTTCCGAGTCGTAAGGTGTGCCTGGCTTGAACGACACCATGCGCTGCAGCAGGTCGTCGTCCAGCGGTGTGTCGCCACCGAAGGTGACGGCGCCCAGGTGATAGCGCGGGCCGCTCTGGTAGACCAGTTCGATATCGGCCACACCCGCCTGGGGGTCGACCGCCAGGCGCTGGCGGCTGAAGCGCCCACTGAAAAAGCCATAGCGTGACGCCTGGTTCTGGATCAGCCGCTTGGCATCTTCATAATGGCCATGGTTGAGCTGTTCGCCAGCGCGCAGGGCCTTGCTGTCGGGCACGCGAAAGGCCTTCATCTCGCTGGCAGGGCCTTCGATGCGTATGGTCACGTTGCGCAGGCGAATCGGCTCGCCGGGGTCGATGGTGATGATCAGTTGAGGGGAACGGTCAGCCTCGCTGGCGGGCTTGACCTCTGTATCGATCTGCGCCTGATAGTAGCCAAGTGCCTGCGCGGCTTTGCGCGCCTGCTCCTGGGCGCCGCGACTGAAGCGCAGCAGCGCTTCTTCATCGCGGTCGCCAAGGGAACCGATATAGCCTTCGACATTGGCCTTGAGCGCTTTGTTGGCCGGTTTGACCTTCACCAGCAACTCGCTCTGGCCCCATGCTGCGAAACTGGCGACCCAGATAACCAGGCCCCAGGTCAATCTTCCTGAATACGTCATGCGGCGAATGCTACCAGAGCCGGGCGCTCAAGGGAGCCGCCGCGCAGTCTGCTCAGGCAAAAGCAGAATTGGAAGAGACCGGATTGGGATGGAAGAACACCCTCTCGCGGATTGGTCCTACAGCCACCTCGCCAATTTCCTCATAGCCCTGACGCTGGTAAAAGGCCAGGTAGTGCTCGTTGCCGGTGTCCAGCACCACACCCTGGGTACCAGGGTCGTCTGCGCACCAGTCATGCACAGCTTGTAACAATTGCTCGCCGTAGTGCTTGCCCTGAAATTGCGGGTGCACGCCCAACAGCGGTAGCACATGCACCTCCTCGGTGGGCAGGCAGGTGGCCAGGGCGGCCTGGTAGTCCATGTAGCGGCGCGTACAGCGCAGGCCGGTGCCCATCATCATGCGCAGGCGCCAGGCCCAGCTGTCGGCCACCCCCAGCCGGCGCATCGGCGGCACGATCAGGGCCAGGGCGATCAGGCGGTCCTCCACCAGCAAGCCGATGGCGGGCAGTTGCAGGTAGAAGTGCTGGCGTACCCACTCGCGCACCATCACCCGCAGGCGCCGCTCGTAACCTGGGCGCTGGGCCTCGAAGATATAGGCGAAGGTAGGCTCGTGACGGTAGGCGTTGTACAGCAACGAACGCGCCTCGCGGCTGTAGCCGTCATCGAGCAGGCAGACACGGGCCGGGGTGGCAGTGGTTTCGGGCATTGCGGGCAGTCCTCCTGGAATGGGCTTACAGTGCCCAGGAAAGGACGTTAGCAGCAGGCACCCGAAGCCGCCATGCTGGTGATGGCAAGCGATGTCGGCTAGCATCGCGCCTTTTACCGGGATTATCTTTCCATGAAGATCGTCTGTTTCAACATCAACGGCCTGCGGGCCCGCCCGCACCAGCTGGCGGCGCTGATCGAAAAGCACCAGCCGGACGTGATCGGCCTGCAGGAAACCAAGGTCAGCGACGATCAGTTCCCGCTGGCCGACGTGCAGGCGCTGGGCTACCACGTGCATTACCACGGCCAGAAAGGCCACTATGGCGTGGCCCTGCTGTCGCGCCAGGCACCGCTGAGCCTGCACAAGGGCTTTGCCAGCGATGAAGAAGACGCCCAGCGCCGCTTTATCTGGGGCACCTTTGCCGATGCCGATGGCAACCCTGTCACCATCATGAACGGCTACTTCCCCCAGGGTGAAAGCCGCGACCACCCCACCAAGTTCCCGGCCAAGCAGCGCTTCTACAGCGACTTGCAGGCCCTGCTGGAAGGCCAGTTTCGCAACGACCAGCCGCTGCTGGTGATGGGCGACATGAATATCTCGCCGCAGGACTGCGACATCGGCATCGGTCCGGACAACGCCAAACGCTGGCTCAAGACCGGCAAGTGCAGCTTCCTGCCAGAAGAGCGCGAATGGATGGAACGTTTGAAAGCCTGGGGCCTGGTGGACAGTTTCCGCCACCTGTACCCGGAGGTTTCCGACCGCTTCAGCTGGTTCGACTACCGCAGCCGCGGCTTCGAGGACGAGCCCAAGCGCGGCCTGCGCATCGACCTGATCATGGCCTCGCAGCACCTGGTGCCGCGGATCAAGGATGCGGGTGTGGACTATGAGCTGCGCGGGATGGAAAAACCGTCGGACCATGCGCCGATCTGGCTGGAGTTGAGCTGATCGTCAGCTGAACGCACAGTACCTGCAGGAACGGCTTTGTGTTGCGATGGGGCTGCCATGCGGCCTTATCGTGACCGCGCATCTGTCACAACCCCAACCGCAACGCCTCCCCCACCCCCGCCCGGCGCACATCGTCCGCCGCGCTGACCAGAGCAAAGTTGTAGGCCCCATGCGACCAATAACGCGCCTCCAGCTGGCCATCCACCCGCTGCCCGTCCGGCATGCGCCGGTACTGATCGCCCGGTGACCGCAGGAACAGGCTGATGCGCTGGCCCTTGCCATCCTCGAACACCAGCAATGCCGCCGGCCCTCGCTCATTGCTGAGCAGGCGCGCACCCACCGGTTTGAAACCGTAGCCGGCCAGGTCCGGCAACTGGCCCACGCTTTTGAAGTGGCGCCCCAGCCAGTCGCGCAACTGGCCCGGGTCGCTGGCCTGAATATCCAGTGCCTCGCTGCCGGCAAACAGGCGGTGCGCCTGAACCGCATCGGCCATCGGCAGGTCGGCACGCGCCAGGGTGGCATCGCGCACCTGCCAACCACCCAGGCCACCCACGCCCAACGCCAACAACAATACCGCCGCCGTGGCCCAGCGGCGCTGGCGGCGTTGGCGCAATTGCCGGCGCAACTGCCCCAGGTCCAGCTGCGCAGCCCCGGGCACTTCGCCAAACCCGGCCAACGCCGCACGCAGGCGCCGGGCGTCGGCACGCCAGCCCTCGACCTTGGCCGCAGCCTGCGGATTGGCCGCCAGCCAGGCCTGCACCTCGGCCCGGCGCACAGGCTCCAGGCGCTCGTCGACGTAAGCGTGCAGTTCGTCTTCACTGGGGATCAGGCGCGTCATTTCAGTCTCCGCAAGGCCGGGGGCTGGGGGCTGCCCTCGGTCAGTTCGCGCAAGGCATTGCGGGCGCGCGACAGGCGCGACATCACAGTGCCGATAGGGATACCCAGGGCCTGGGCGGCCTCCTTGTAGCTCAAACCTTCGATGCTGACCAGCAGCAGCAACGCACGCTGTTCTGCCGTGAGCCGGGCGAAAGCCTGCAGGTCGGCCTGGGCCAGGACAATGGCCTCGAGGTTGTCGCCAACCGGCTCGTCGTCGCGCTCGCCGCGGCCGAACCAGGACAGCCAGCGCGCATGCAGGCGCTCGCGGCGCTTGCCGTCGAGGAACAGCCGATAAAGGATGGTGAACAGCCAGGCCCGCAGAGCATCGGCGTCGCGTTGCTGGTCGCGCCGGCTCAAGGCCCGCTCGACCGTGGCCTGCACCAGGTCATCGGCGCTACCCGGCTCGCGGGTCAGCCATACGGCAAAGCGGCGCAGGCGGGCCAGCAGCTCGCGCCACTGGTGGTCATCCAGATCATGCATGGCAAAGTCCCGGCCTCTGGGGCTGTCAGTGTAAGAGGCAGACGCCTGTGAGGAAAATCTATTCCCGGCAAGGGAATAAGTTTTTCCCTGCACCGTCGTACCGGCACCTTCACCTAACCGGACAATGACCATGAACTCACCCCTGCACGGCCCGGCCAAGGCCCTGCGCCTGGCCGCCATCGGCGCCGTGATGCTGGGCGCGGGCGCCGCCTTTGCCTATGCTGCCGGCTGGTTTGGCGAAACCCGCCTGACCCCACAGCGCATCATCGACACCTTCGAAGCCCAGGCCGGGCATTACCCGGGTTACCGGAAAAACCACGCCAAGGGCCTGTGCGTAAGCGGCTACTTCCAGCCCAGCGGGCAGGCCGCCAGCCTGTCCACGGCGCGGGCGTTCAGCCAGCCGCGGGTGCCAGTGATCGGCCGCTTCGCCATTGGCGGCGCAAACCCGTTCGCGCCGGACACCGGCATACCGGTGCGCAGCCTGGCCATCGAGCTGAGCACCGACGACGGGCAGGTCTGGCGTACCGGCATGAACAACCCGCCGGTACTGGCTGTAAGTACGCCACAAGCCTTCTATGAACAGGTGTTGGCGGGGGCGCCGGACCCTGCCACCGGCAAACCAGACCCGGGCAGACTGCAGGCGTTCTTCGCCGCCCACCCGGAAAGCGCGGCGTTTCGCCAATGGGCGGCGGGCTACAAACCAAGCAACAGCTTTGCCAGCACCCAGTACCACAGCATCAACGCGTTCCGTCTGATCGACGCAAGCGGCGCAGCCCACCCCGTGCGTTGGCAACTGGAGCCGCAAACGGCGTTTGCCGCCCTGCCTGCCCAAGTCGATGACAAACAGTTCCTGCAGCATGACCTGCAGCAACGGCTGGCCCAAGGCCCGTTGCGCTGGACCCTGCGCCTGGTGCTGGCGGAACCTGGGGACGCGGTGGACGACCCTGCCAGCCCCTGGCCTGCCGAACGGCGCAGCTTAGACGCCGGCACGCTGGTACTGGAGCAGGTCGACGGCCCCGAGCAAGGTGCCTGCCGCGACCTCAACTTCGACCCGCTGATCCTGCCCCGGGGCATCCAGGCTTCCGCCGACCCGATTCTCGCCGCCCGTTCGGCCGCCTACTCGGAATCCTTCAACCGCCGCAGCCGCGAATCGCTCGGCACCGGAGCCCATCCATGAAAACCGACGCCTTCCACCCCTTCGCCCGCCTGTTGCACTGGCTGATGGCCGTACTGATCCTGGCCATGTTGTTCATCGGTGTGAGCATGGTCGCCGACCTTTCGCCGCGCCACCCCGTGCTGATCGGGTTGCACAAGGCCACCGGCCTGGCCCTGCTTGTGCTGGTACTGCTGCGCATCGGCGTACGCCTGGCCCTGCCCCACCCAGCCCTGCCACGCGACCTGCCTGCACTGCAACGCTGGGCCGCCGGGGCGTCGCACCTGCTGCTCTATGGTCTGATGCTGGCCATGCCGCTGCTGGGTTGGGCCATGCTGTCGGCCGGTGGCTACCCGCGCCCGCTGGGCTTGCCGGCGATTGCCCCGCATGACTTGCAGTTGTACGCCGTGCTGCGTCAGGCCCATGGCTGGGCTGGCTACCTATTGTTCGCCACGGTGCTGGTGCATGTGGGTGCGGCCTTGATGCATGCATGGGTGCGCCGCGATGGCGTGTTGCGTAGCATGTGGCCTGGCCCACTGCGCCGCGGCGAATGACGCTCGGCAACCCAGGGGCGCTCGACAATCGATAATAATTCCCAACAAGATCGGCTTTTATTTGCCGTGCCGCCCTGGACTGCCCTATGAACGTCGCAAAGGATCCTGCCACACTCGCACCCGCCAGCACCCTGGACCTGCGCCCCCTGCTGCTGGCCAACATGGCCTGTACCATGTCGATGATGGCCTTCGTCGCCCTGATCGGCCCGATCGCCCGCCAGCTCGGCATGGCCACCTGGCAAGCCGGTGCCGCCGTGACCGTGGCGGGCGTGGTCTGGGTGCTGCTGGCACGGCCCTGGGGGCGCGCCGCAGACCGCCTGGGCCGTCGGCGCATCCTGCTGCTGGGTAGCGCCGGTTTCACCCTGGCCTACTGGCTGCTGTGCCTGTTCGTAGAAGGTGCACTGCGCTGGCTGCCGGGGGCGACTTTGGCCTTCATCGGCCTGATGGTCGCGCGCGGCTGTATCGGCGCCTTCTATGCTGCCATCCCGGTGGGCTGCAATGCGCTGATCGCCGACCATGTCGAACCGCAACGCCGGGCCCGGGCCATGGCCTCGCTGGGGGCGGCCAACGCCGTCGGCCTGGTGGTGGGGCCGGCAATGGCGGCGTTGCTCGCACGGCATAGCCTGAGCCTGCCGTTCCATATCATGTCGCTGCTGCCGGCCAGTGCCTTTCTGGTCCTGCTGTTCACACTCAAGCCGCAGGCGCTGCCGCACAGCCATGCCCCCAGCCCGGTGCGGCTGAACGACCCCCGCCTGCGCCGGCCTTTGCTGGTGGCGTTCAGCGCCATGCTCAGTGTCACGGTATCGCAGATCATCGTCGGTTTCTTCGCCCTCGACCGCCTGCACCTGGGCCCTGCCGAGGCTGCCCAGGCCGCCGGCATCGCCCTGACCACGGTGGGCGTGGCGCTGATCCTGGCGCAGGTGCTGCTGCGTCAGCTGGAATGGCCGCCGTTGAAGATGATCCGGGTCGGCGCCACGGTTTCAGCCCTGGGCTTTGCCTGCGGCTCGCTGGCCACCACGGCGCCCTGGCTGTGGGCTTGCTACTTTGTCGCGGCAGCGGGCATGGGCTTTGTCTTCCCGGCATTTTCAGCGCTGGCGGCCAATGCCATGCATGCCTCCGAGCAAGGTGCCACGGCCGGCTCCATCGGTGCTGCCCAGGGCATGGGCGCGGTGATCGGGCCGCTGGCCGGCACCCTGGTTTATGCGGCCGATCCACGCTTGCCATTCCTGGCGGTGGCGGCGCTGCTACTGCTGGTCGGGTTATGGCCGATGCCCCGCGATCAGCGGGCCTGACAAGCACAGCGCGCAAGCGCGCAGAGTGTGTTTTAATGCGCATCGCTCATTATTATTGACACCTCTGATTACAAGGCGGCTATGGACACGGGGACGCGACTCAAACTGGTGCGTGAACGCAACAACCTCTCCCAACGGGAATTGGCCCGCCGCAGCGGGCTGACCAATTCGACGATCTCGCAGATCGAGCAGAATCGCGTCAGCCCTTCGGTCAGTTCCCTTAAAAAACTGCTCGAAGGCATTCCGATGAGTCTGGCGGAGTTCTTCAGTTTCGACGAGCCGGTGCGCGAAGAGCGCTACGTGTTCCGTGGCAGCGAGCAGCCAGACCTGGGCCGCAACGGCCTGCGCATGCTGCTGGTCGGCGCCAGCGTCGAAGGCCGACAAATGCGCATGCTGCGTGAACTGTATGCACCGGGCGCCGATTCGGGCGAACCGATCGTGCATGCCGAAGGTGAAGAGTGCGGCCTGGTCACCCGCGGCACCGTCGAGTTGTGGGTCGATGGCCAGGTGAGTGTGCTCAACTCGGGCGACGGGTACTACATCCCCACTACCTTGCCGCACAGCTTCAAGAACATCGGCCCGGACGAGGCCGAGATCATCAGCGCCAACACCCCGGCGAACTTCTGACTGCTTTATGCAAGGGGATGGCACCGGCTTTGCCGGTGTTCGCGGCTAAAGCCGCTCCCACAGGGAACGCGCCAACCCTGTGGGAGGGGCGCCTTCAGGCAAGGCTGTCGACACCCTGACGCAGCGCCTCTTCGACAAAGTCCAGGCGGTCCTGCCCGAAGAACATCTCATCACCGACAAAACAGGTCGGCGCGCCGAACACCCCGCACTCCACTGCCTCTTCGGTCGCGAGCCTGAGCGCGGCCTTCACCTCGTCATCAGCCGCCAGCGCGCGAAACGTCTGCGGGTCGAAGCCGCCCTGCCTGAGCGTGTCGTCAAGGATGGCGCTATCGCCCAGGTTGCGGCGCTGCGCAAACAGCCCATTGAACAGCACCGCCAGCAACGCCTCGAACCGCTCCGGCGAACGCAACTGGGTGCCCACTGCCCCGCGCATCAGGGTCAAGGTATTGATCGGGAACCCCGGCGGCCACTCCAACGGTACCCCATAGCGCGCAGCGAAGCGCGCCAGGTCGGTGAACATGTAACGGCCCTTGGCCGGGATCATCACCGGCGAGGCGTTGCCGGTGGCCTGGAAAACCCCGCCCAGCAGCATCGGCCGGTAGCGCAGTGTGGCGCCTAGGCGGGCACACAGGTCGGGCAGTTGGGTCCAGGCCAGATAGCTGGCCGGGCTGCCCAGGTCAAAGAAGAAATCGACAGTGTTGCGCATGGTTACGGTCCTTGCTCTGTGAAAGGGGCTTACCAGCGTTCCATCCAGGGGCGCAGGTCCAACTCGAATGTCCAGGCGTCGCGTGGTTGCGCATGCAGGAACCAGTAGCTGTCGGCGATATGGGCCGGGTCAAGGATGCCATCCTGGTCCTTGAGGGCATAGCGCTCGGGGAAAGTGTCACGGATGAAGGCGGTGTCGATGGCCCCGTCAACCACCACGTGGGCGACATGGATGTTCCGCGGCCCCAGTTCGCGCGCCATGCTCTGGGCCAGGGCGCGCAAGGCATGCTTGGCCCCGGCGAATGCCGCAAAGCCCGCCGCGCCACGGGTGCCAGCAGTGGCGCCGGTAAACAGGATGGTGCCACGCTCGCGTTGCACCATGCGCCGGGCTACCGCCTGGGCGGTGAGGAAACCGGCAAAACAGGCCATCTCCCAGACCTTGAAGTATTTGCGCGGGGTCTCCTCGAGAATGCTACAGGGCACATTGGCACCGATATTGAAAACAAACGCTTCGATCGGGCCGATATCACGCTCGATGGTTTCGACCAGCGCCGCCACCTCCTCCTCCTTGCGCGCATCGGAGCCAAAACCGTGGGCCTGGCCGCCCGCAGCGCGGATTTCGTCCAGCAGCGGCTGCAACTTGTCCGCCTGGCGCCGGGTAACACAGGCAATGTAGCCCTCGCGCGCAAAGCGCTTGGCGATCTCGCCGCCGGTAGCATCCCCCGCGCCAATCACGAGCACCACTTTTTGTTGTTCTGCCATGCCTGCCTCCATTGGTGAATGATCGTTTAGTAAACGAACGCTATGTTATGATCGCCGCCACCGTCAAGCCCGCCTGCAGAGGCAATTGAATGCGCTACACCAATGAACACAAGCAGCAAACCCGCGAGCGGCTGCTGGCCAGCAGCGGCGCGCTGGCCAAACGCGGGGGCTTTTCCAGCACCGGCGTGGCCGGGCTGATGAAGGCGATCGGCCTGACCGGCGGCGCCTTCTACAACCACTTCCCGTCCAAGGACGACCTGTTCACCGAGGTGGTGCGGCAGGAACTGTGCAACAGCCCGCTGGCGCGCCTGGCCAACCAGGAGGCCAGCCGCGAACGCCTGGGCCGTTGCCTGCAGCAGTACCTGAGCCTGGCTCACCTGCACAATGCCGAAGGTGGCTGCCCGCTGCCGCCATTGGGGGTGGAGATCGCCCGGGCCGAAACACCGGTGCGCGCCGTGGCCGAGCATTGGCTGGTGGAACTGCACCAGGCCTGGAGCGCGACCCTGGAGGACGACGAGTTGGCCTGGGTGCTGATCAGCCAATGCGTCGGCGCCTTGCTGGTCGGGCGCATGCTGGCCACGCAAAGCGTGCAATCGCAGGTACTGGACGCCAGCCGCCACTTTGTCGAGAAGGCCCTGCATGAAGCGGATTAGCCTACTGCTGGGGCTACTGTTGAGCCTGCCCGCACTTGCCGAACAGGCCTGCCCGCCAGGGCAGTACCAGGTGTGCCTGATGGGATGTTTCTGTGCACCCATCGACCCTGGGCAGGCCGGGCAGATTTTCAAGGATGTGGAAGTGTTGGCTTCGTCCAGCCTGACCTACGCCCTGCAACAGGCTCGCGACGAAGCCACCGCCGCCGGCGTCGAGCCGATCCCGTTGCATATCCGTGCGCAACTCGAACCCTGGTACGACTTTGCCGTGCTCGACGCGGCGCGCTTCCGGGTAGGTGACAAACAGCAGATGAGCGCAGCCAATGCGCTGCTGCAGAACCCCGACGTGAACGCCGTGACGCTTATCGACACGATCATCTTCCGCCGCCCCGCCGATGCCGAGGACAACGTCGCGTTGTGGGCGCACGAGCTCAAGCATGTGCAGCAGTATCAGCAGCTGGGTGTGGAAGAGTTCGCCCGGCGCTATACGCGCAACTACGACGACCTGGAAGCGCCGGCCTACAAGATCGAGGGCGAGGTAAGCAAGGCGCTGCGCGAGCGCACTTCAGGACAGGCCAGATAAGCCAGGGGCTGCTTCGCAGCTCATCGCCGGCAAGCCAGCTCCCACAGGGATAGCACATGACTTGAGATCGATGCGGTCGAGGTTGGAGCTGGCTTGCCGGCGATAGGGCCCTGTCAGGATGCCGAAGCCTCCTCAGCCACCTGCCCACGGCTGGCATAACGCTGCGCCAGCACCGCACAGACCATCAGCTGGATCTGGTGGAACAGCATCAGCGGCAGGATCATCGCGCCTATGCCACTGCCGACAAACAGCACCTGCGCCATTGGCACGCCGGTAGCCAGGCTCTTCTTCGAACCGGCGAACAGGATGGTAATGCGGTCCTCCAGGTCAAAGCCCAACAGCTTGCCCAGCAACCGGGTACCGTACAGCACCACCGCCAGCAAAATCCCGCACACGGCAAACAAGCCGGCCAGGTGCTGCGGCGATACCGTGTGCCACAGCCCGGTCACCACCGCCTCGCTGAAAGCGGTGTAGACCACCAACAGGATCGAGCCCTGGTCCACCACCTTGAGCCAGCGCGCATTGCGCTTGACCCAGGCACCGATCCAACGCCTGGCAAACTGTCCGGCCACGAACGGCACCAGCAACTGCAGGGTGATCTTCAGCACCGCATCCAGGCCGGAACCGGTATCGCCGCTGGCTCCCAGCAACATCATCACCAGCAACGGCGTGAGGAAGATGCCCAACAGGCTGGATGCCGCCGCGCTGCAAATGGCCGCCGGCACGTTGCCACGCGCCAGCGAGGTGAAGGCGATGGCCGACTGCACGGTGGCCGGCAAGGCACACAGGTAGAGCACGCCCAGGTACAGCTCGTTGCCCACCAGTGGCACGAACAGTGGCTTGAACGCCAGGCCCAGCAGCGGAAACAGCACGAAGGTGCAGGAGAACACCAGCAAGTGCAGGCGCCAGTGCCCGGCACCGGCGATGATCGCCTCGCGCGACAGCTTGGCGCCGTGCAGGAAAAACAGCAGGCCGATGGCCAGGTTGGTCAGCCAGCCAAAGTACACCGCGCCGTCGCCCGAGCAAGGCAGTACGGTGGCAATCAGTACCACCCCGAGCAAGGCCAGGGTGAAATTGTCGAATAACATGCGCAAATACTTCATCACAGTTTCCGTCTTGTCATTGTGCAAGGGCAGACGATAAGGTCTTCGGTTTTTCGCCGCTAACGCCGGAACCCCCACCGGTGTCGCTCAACGGACACGCTCCAGCACAGGACCCGCTCATGCCCCTCTCCCGCCTGGCTGCACTTGCAGCCGCCATCACTCTCACCCTGGGCCACAGTGCCGCCCAGGCCGACGACCAGTTGCAGGCCAAGGTCGACCAGATCATCCGCCCGCTGATGCAGGAGCAAGGCATCACCGGCATGGCCGTGGCCATCTATGCTCGCGACCATGCGCACTACTTCAGCTATGGCGTGGCCAGCAAGGCCGACAATGTGCCGGTCAGCCGCGACACGCTGTTCGAGATCGGTTCGCTGAGCAAGACCTACACCGCCACGTTGGCCGCACTGGCCAGTGCTGAAGACAAGCTGAACCTTGATGCCCCGGCCAAGCACTATCACCCGGCCCTTGCCGGTGCCCCCATCGGCGACGCAAGCGTGCTGGAGCTGGGCGCCTACAGTGCCGACTGCCTGCCATTGCAGTTCCCGGATGCGGTGCAGACGCCGCAGCAGGTGGTCGATTTCTTCCGTCACTGGCAACCCCGCGCCAAACCTGGCACCCAGCGCTGCTACTCGAACCCCAGCCTGGGCCTGTTCGGTGACTTGGCCGCCCGCGCGCAGCATCAGCCGTTTTCCACATTGATGAGCGAAGGGCTGCTGAAACAGATGGGCCTGGAAAACACTTATCTGCAGGTCCCGGCCAGCGCCCAGGGGCTGTATGCCCAAGGCTACGACAGTGCCGACAAGCCAGTGCGGGTCGGCCCCGGCCCTTACGCCGACGAAGCCTACGGCATAAAGACCAGCGCCAGCGACCTGCTGCGCTATGTGCGCCTGCACATGCAGCCGGTGGGGTTGCCACCGGCGCTGGCGCAAGCCACTGCCATTACCCAGCGGGGCTACTTCCAGGTCGGCACCATGACCCAGGGCCTGGGCTGGGAGCGCTATCCCTACCCGGTTACGTTGGCCACCCTGGTAGACGGCAATGGCCCGCAGCTTGTCCGTGAACCGCAGGCAACCACGCGTTTGCAACCAGCGCTGCCGCCGCTGCCGGCAGCCTGGTACAACAAGACCGGCTCGACCAATGGTTTCGGCGCCTACGCCGCGTTCGTGCCCGCCGAACAGCTGGCCGTAGTGTTGCTGGCCAATCGAAATTACCCGAACGAAGCCCGGGTGCGCGCGGCCTTCGACATTCTGTCCGGGCTGTAGTACGGGCAGCGATTGTCGAACAAAACGACACGATGTAGTGAATAAAAATATTCACTACAAAATGGTTGACGCCGTTCATCGCCCTTGGGCATGATGAAGCCGTCTCCCCGATCGGGAGCGGTGGCAAGGGTGTTCCAGACGGCCTGCGCGGTAACGCAGGCCGTCCGTGGAGAGGGAAACTGTCCAAAAGGCAGCGTGAGAAAGCCCCTGTTGCGATGCTGCTGTAGCAGCCTTGGTAGTGCGCTACACCGTGGTAGCGCCAACTGTGAAAAATCACCTACGAATGGGTAATGGGGGCTTTATGATGAACTTGAACAACAATCCGACTATCGACCAATTGGCCCAGCTGTTCGCCGTACGCAAGGACAGCCTTGACGACCATCTGCTGTGGGTCAGCCAGACCGGTGAAGTGCGCCTCGATCGCCTGCCACCGAACACCGTCGAAGATGAATTCGAAGAGCACCTGCCCAGCATGCGTGCCCGCTTCAAGGTCTACCGCCGTGGCCAGGGCTACGTCGGCAAGAAGGCCGCCGCCGACACCGAGTTCGTTGGCCGCGTCCTGCAGACCCTGCAACAAGAATGGCCCGCTGCCCGTGAGCAGCAGGCAGTCAAGGTGATCGAACCGCTCAATTGAGGGTTCCCACCTTTACCTGAGCCCGGCCCGCATAGGCCGGGCTTTTTCATGCCTGGCGCCGCTGGCTGCGCGGCTCTGGCAGCGGCAAGGCGCCGGTTGCCATCGCCCGGGCGCGGTCGACACCCCATACCAGGGCGCGGGTCATGGTCTCGCCTGGCCGTGCGGGGTAATACTCCTCCAGCAATGCTCGCCCGTCCCCGGCATACAGCCCCAGGAACAACTGAGTCGCCCCCAGGCGCGACAAGCGCACCTGCACGTCCAGCGTGGTGCCGTCACTGAGCGCTTCGTCGTGGCACCGGCTGTGCAGCTGGGCGTCAGCCCATTGCCAATAGGTCTCTTCCCTGACTCGCATGAGCATTCAATCCTCCGTTGCTGGAATGCCGCGCAAGAAAACCACAGCCTCGGCCATCCTGCGAGCGCTACCCGGCAATGCCATGAGGCGGATCAAGAAATGGCAATAAAAACCCCGCCATTCGGCGGGGTTGTCCTGGAGCGGGATCACTTCTTCAGCGGAACCCGCGGCATGAAGCGGCCTTTTTTTCTGCGCTGCAGGTGTGCAGGCTGGAGCTGTTCGGAATCATCCAGCGTCATGTGGGCGAAGCCCAGGCGGAATGCCGCCTGGCCGCAACGCACCTGGCTGTTGATCGGGAACGCGTCGTTCAGGTCTTCGAAAAAGGATTCGCTCATGCCCTGTCTCCCTCCAGTGGCGGACGCGCCGGCAACCAGAACGGTTGCTCAACCAAACGCGACCTGTGAAAGTGAGACTAGCTGGTCATTTGCGGACCGCCCGGACCGAAGCCCTGGACCCGACCAGCGGCAGACGCTCTACTTCAGGCGCACCGCTGTACCGGTAGCAAATACCACGACCATGCCACCCTGTACCGACGGCATGCTGATCTCGAAATCCACCCCCACTACCGCATCGGCTTGCAACTGGCGTGCCCGCGCCTTCAATTCCTCGGTGGCTTGTTCCCGGGCTTCGCGCAGTGCGCTTTCCAGCGTTTGCGAACGGCCGCCGAAGAAGTCGCGAAAACGTGCAAAGAAATCGCGCACGAAGTTGATGCCCTGCACCGATTCGGAACTGACCACGCCCAGGTATTCGGCAATCGGGCGGCCTTCGAGTTGGCTGGTGGTGGAAATGATCATGGGGTGCACTCCATTGGCCTGGCAAAAGAGGCCGATTCTAACAGAGGGCAATTCCACTCGCAGATATACAGTCAATTGTGGGAGCGGGCGTGCCCGCGAAGCAGGCACCGCGGTGGTTGGCACGGGCTTCGCCCGTGTTCGCGGGCACGCCCGCTCCCACAGGGCTTGCGATTTTCAGTCGGGCAGTGGCTGAAGGATCAACTACGCGCTGACCGCGCGTAGCCGTTGGCCAATGCGGGCACCGAACACGTTCACCAACAACCCTGCCATCACCAGCAATGCGCCCCACCCCTGGGTCGCAGTCAAACGCTCACCCAGCAACAACGCCGACGAACTCAGGCCAATCACAGGCACCAGCAGCGAGAACGGCGCCACCTTGCCGGCCGGGTGGCGCGAGAGCAGCTTGCTCCACAGGCTGTAGCCGAGCATGGTGGCGACAAACGCCAGGTAAGCCAGGGCCAATACCGAACTCCAGCCGATATTGGCAAGGGCATGGCCAATACGCTCCGGCCCCTCCAGCCACCAGGACAGCGCCAGAAACGGCAGTGGCGGAATCAACCCGCCCCAGATCACCAGCGCCACCAGGTCAACCGAGCCAAAGCGCCGGGTAATGATGTTGCCCATCCCCCACATGGCGCCGGCACACAGGGTCAGCACCAGCGCCAGCACTGGTACATGGCCGCCGTCTTCGCTGCCGATAAGCGCCAGGCCGCTGGCAGCCACCAGCAGCCCCAGCACGCTGGCCAGGCGCAGCCGCTCGCCGAGGAACAGCGCGGCAAAGCCGAGGGTGAAGAACGCCTGCGACTGCAGGATCAGCGAGGCCAGCCCTGGCGGCATGCCGCTGTACATGGCCTGGAACAGGAACGCGAACTGGCCCAACGAAATGGTTGCGCCGTAGGCGATCAGCCAGCGCCACGGCAGCTTGGGCCGCTTCACCAGCAGAATCGCAGGGAATGCCACCAACAAGAAGCGCAATGCCCCCAGCAACATCGGCGGCAAGCCATCGAGGCCAACCTTGATGACCACGAAGTTGACTCCCCAGGCGACAATCACCACCAGGGCGATGAGCAGGTCCTTGAGCGGCATTGCGACATCCTTCTTCAGGCTTTCTAGACATATTTCGTTACAGCATAAGGCTATTCCTTTGGCAGGGACCAGCACAGTTGCGGTCAAGAGCTGCGCAACAGTGACTGTTATCGTGGCAAGGTCGACACGACGTTGCAGGAACGCGTCAGTTCCGATAACCAGGCGCCACCCTTTCCAGCATCCGCAGCAGTGCCGCCCACGCCAGCTGCAATGCATCCGGATCCGCCAGCTCGCCCTGCTTCAACCCCCGCCCAGGTTCATTGAACTGCCGCTCGGTATGCGCGCACACTTGAGGCGACGGCAGAATCACCTGCCCGGCACTCTGTGCCGCCAACTGGATCTCGCAGGCCTTCTCCAGGTAGTACATGCGCAGGAATGCTTCGGCCACGCTGCGCCCGGTGGTCAGCAGGCCATGGTTACGCAGGATCATCACCGGCTTGTCGCCAAGGTCGGCTACCAGCCGCCGCTGCTCATCCATGTCCAGCGCAATCCCTTCATAGGCGTGGTACGCCACCTTGCCGTAAAACTCCATGGACATCTGGTTGAGCGGCAGCAGCCCGCATTCCAGCGCCGCCACCGCACAACCTGCCCGGGTGTGGGTATGCAGCACGCAACGGGCATCTTCGCGGGCAGCATGGATGGCGCTGTGGATGACGAAACCGGCCGGGTTGACCGGGTGCGGCGTCGGTTCGATCGGCCGGCCTTGCAGGTCGATCTTCACCAGGCTGGAGGCCGTGACCTCATCGAAGAGCAGGCCGTACGGGTTGATCAGGAAGTGGTGCTCCGGCCCCGGCAGGCGCAGGGAAATATGGGTGAAGATCAGGTCGCTCATGCGGAAATGGGCGATCAGCCGATAGCAGGCGGCCAGCTCCTGGCGCAGGCTTTGTTCCGTTGCGATCATCATCGTTATTCCTTTGCAGAACGCTATTTGCTGGCCCACGCATTGAAGCGCTGTTCCAGCTCTTCGCCATGGTCCACCCAGAATTCCACATTCATCGCCAACGCCCCCTGCAGGTTCTGCGGCGAAGTCGGTACCCAACTGGCCAGCGCCGGGTCGAGCTTGGCTGCCGCCTGGGTGTTGGTAGGCCCGTAGGGAATCTGCTGCACATAACGCACCTGGGTATCCGGCTGGTTGGCGTAGGCGATCAGCCGCTTGGCCTGGTCGACGTGCCGCGAGCCCTTGATGATCGCCCAGTAATCCATGCCATACAGGCTGCCAGGCCAGACTACCGCCAGCGGGCTGCCCTGCTGGGCCGCAACAGCGATGCGCCCGCTGTAGGTCGAAGTCATCACCACGTCACCCGCCGCCAGCCACTGGGCAGGCTGGGCGCCGGCGTCCCACCACTGGATATGCGGCTTGAGTTCGCTGAGTTTGGCAAAGGCACGCTCGACCCCGGCCGGAGTGGCCAGCACCTGGTACACATCCTCGACCTTGACGCCGTCGGCCATCAGGGCGAACTCCAGGTTGTACACCGCACGCTTGCGCAGGCCGCGCTTGCCCGGGTACTTGCTCACGTCCCAGAAGTCAGCCCACGATGCAGGCGCCTGGGCCAGTTTGCTGCGGTCATAGGCAATGGCCACGCTCCATACCAGCGCGGCCGAGCCGCAGGCTTGTGCGGCGTCGGCAATCAGTTCATCCGCATGGCCCATGCGCTGCCAGTCCAACTGCTCGTAGATGCCCTCGTCGCAGCCACGCACCAGGTCAGGCCCTTCGATCTGCACCACGTCCCAGTCGACATTGCCGGTGTCGGCCATGACCTGGATCCGTGCCATTTCGCCGTTGTACTCACTCTGGATCAGCTTGCTGCCATCCTGGGCACTGAACGGTTTGAAGATCGCCTCGTCCTGGGCTTTCTGGCTGGCCCCACCATAGCCGACCACGACCATCTGTGGTGCCGCTTGGGCACTGCCCAAGCCCATGGCCAGCAACGCTGCGCAAAAGCTGCTTACACGTGGGAATACCTGCATCGTAGTTGCCTCCTGCCGGTGCCCGAGGGGCCCGTTTTCTTGTTGTTGTGAGGTCACGCCCTCGCCATGAGGGTGAGAAAAACCTAGTCGCCGACCAGTAAAAAAACAAGTTGATTTTTTACTGGCGCTACACTTTCATAACAAAACAAGAACAACACCGCACCGGAGCCGCCTGTATGCAGACCGCCTTCCCTCACCTGTTCGAAGCCTTGCAGATACGCGGCAAACGCCTGAAGAACCGCATCATGTCCACCGGCCACGACACCTGCCTGCCCACCGACAACCTGGTCAACGACAAGCTCATCGCCTACCAGCGCGCCCGCGCCGCCGGTGGCGTCGGCCTGATCGTGCTGCAAGTGGCAGGGGTGCATGACAGCGCCCGCTATACCTCCCATGTGCTTATGGCCACCGACGACGCCTGCATCGACGGCTACCGCCAGCTTGCCGAGGCCTGCCATGAACATGGCACGGTGGTACTGTCGCAACTGTTCCACCCCGGGCGGGAGATCATGGAGTCGGCGGACGGCTTGCTGGCGGTGGCCTACTCGGCGTCCGCTGTGCCCAATGAACGCTTCCGGGTGATGCCGCGTGCGCTGGACCAGGCGATGATCGACGAGATCGTCCAGGGCTATGCCAGCGCTGCCCGCCGCCTGCACCAGGCCGGGCTGGATGGCGTTGAAGTGGTGGCCAGCCATGGCTACCTGCCTGCGCAGTTCCTCAACCCCCGGGTGAACCAGCGCACGGATGGCTACAACGGTGAGCTCGAACAGCGCCTGCGGTTCCTGCGCGAAGTGCTGGCCGCCGTACGCGCGGCCACCGACGAGCAGTTCATCATCGGCCTGCGCATCAGTGCCGACGAGCGCGACAGCCAGGGGTTGAGCGAGGACGAATCGCTGGCTGCAGCGGTTGCCTTGCAGGGCCAGCTCGATTACCTGCACATCGTTGCCGGCACATCGGCATCGCTGGGTGGTGCCGTGCATATCGTGCCGCCCATGGCCATTCAACCGGCCTACCTGGCCCGGGAGGCCGGCACCTTCAAGCAGCACCTGGGCATCCCGCTGTTCGTCACCGGGCGTATCAACCAGCCCCAGGAAGCCGAACTGATCCTGGCCCGTGGCCAGGCCGATGTCTGCGGCATGACCCGCGCGCTGATCTGCGACCCACAAATGCCGAACAAGACCGAGCATGGCCAGGTCGAGGACGTAAGAGCCTGTATCGCCTGCAACCAGGCATGCATCGGCCATTTCCACCGAGGCCTGCCCATTTCCTGCATCCAGCGGCCGGAAACCGGCCGCGAGTTGCAGTACGGGCAGTTGACCCCCGCCGCCCGCCCCAAGCGCATACTCGTGGCCGGTGGCGGGCCCGCCGGCATGAAAGCCGCCGCAGTGGCCGCTGCGCGCGGGCATCAGGTCACGCTGTACGAGGCTGGCCCGCAGCTCGGTGGCCAGGTGCTGCTGGCCCAGTTGCTGCCACGGCGCAGCGAGTTCGGTGGCGCCAGCACCAATCTGCAGCGGGAAATGGCCCTGGCGGGCGTGGAAGTGGTACGCAACACCCGGGTCGACCGCGCACTGGTCGAACGAGAACGCCCCGACCTGGTGATAGCGGCCACCGGTGCCACCCCCTACTGGCCCACCTTCGAGCGTACCGGTGAGCTTCAGGTGGTGGATGCCTGGCAAATACTGCGCAATGAAGCAAAACCGGGGCGCTCGGTGCTGGTGATCGACTGGCGATGCGACTGGATCGGCCCAGGCATCGCCGAACGCCTGGTACGCGAAGGCCACCAGGTGCAGCTGGCCGTCAATGGCACCCATTGCGGCGAAAGCCTGCCGCTGTACGTGCGCGACCAGCTGGCCGGCGAGCTGCATCGCCTGGGTATTCCCGTCACACCTTATGCCCGCCTGTATGGCAGCGACGACAACACGGTGTACCTGCAGCACACCGCCAGCGGCGAACCAATGATCTTCGAAGGCATCGATACCCTGGTACTGTGCCTGGGCCATCAACCGGAAGACCGCCTGGCCACGGAGCTGGCCGGCCTGGTGGAGGTTCACCGCATTGGCGACTGCCTGGCGCCGCGTACCGCCGAAGAAGCGATTCACGATGGCCTGACGGTTGCCTGGGCGCTCTGAGGCTGTACATACTGCGGCTTTTCACGATGGACCGACATGCATGAGCCAACTCCCCCAGCCCCCCGCCAGCGCAGCCGGGGGCGCCGCGCCGCAGTTTCTCGGCAGCCGCATTCGCGGCCTGCGCAAGCGCCGTGGCATGACCCTGGCGGAGCTTGCCACGCACAGTGAACTGACCGCTGGCTACATCAGCCAGCTGGAGCGCAACCTCTCCTATCCATCGATTCCGGCGCTGTTCAACATCGCCCGCAGCCTGGGGGTGACCATCCAGTGGTTCTTCGCCAGCGAAGCCACCACTGCGCCCGAGGACCAGGGCTATGTGGTAAGGCGCAACAGCCGCCTGAGCGTGCATTACGAAGATGGTATCGTCGATCAACTGCTCACGCCCCAGCCCAACCGCCAGCTCGAGATCCTGCATTCGCGCTTTCCTCCGGGCAGCTACAGCCAGCAGAGCTACAGCCACGACGGTGAAGAGGCCGGCTACATCCTCAGCGGCAGTTTCGAGCTATGGGTAGGCGAGCGGCATTTCCAGCTGGGTGAAGGGGACAGCTTCAGCTTCTCGAGCCAGGAACCGCACCGCTATGGCAACCCCGGTGAGGTGGATGCCGTGGTGATCTGGGTGATCACCCCGCCAACATTCTGAAGCCTGCTCGCTCCCCAGCATCCAGCAACAGGGCCTACCTTGTTAACCGAACTTCAGAGGAGCACAACCATGAAGCAGATCCTGATCATTGGCGCGGGCTTTGCCGGCCTGTGGAGCGCGCTCAGCGCCGCCCGCCAGCTTGACCTCCATGGCCGCAAGGATGTCGAGATCACCTTGCTAGCCCCCCAGGCCGAGCTGCACGTGCGCCCACGCTTCTACGAACCCGACGTTCATGCCATGGCCGCGCCGTTGCAAGAGCTGTTCGATGCCGTCAACGTCCGCTTCGTGCAGGGCACGGCCTTCCACATCGATGAAGCGGCCCACCGCGTCAGCTACCGCACCCGCAGCGGCACCCAGTGCGCCCTGCCCTACGACCGCCTGATCATGGCCTGCGGCAGCGTGCTCAACCGGCCCGACATGGTCGGCATCGAGCATGTGTTCGATGTCGACAAGCTCGACAGCGCCGCGCGCCTGGAAACCCACCTGAAGTCACTGGCCAACCTGCCCGACACGCCGGCGCGCAATACCGTGGTGGTGGCCGGTGGGGGCTTTACCGGCATCGAGACCGCCACCGAGCTGCCGGCCCGTCTGCGAGAAATCCTCGGCGAGGACGCGGCGTTGCGCGTGGTGGTGGTCGACCGTGGGGTGAGAATTGGCGCGGCCCTGGGTGAAGGCATCCGCCCCGCCATCGAGGAGGCCTCCAAGGCCTTGGGCGTGGAATGGATCTGTGGCGCCACGGTAGCCTCGGTCGACCCTGCCGGCGTGCTGCTGGACAACGGCCAGCGCATCGACGCCAGCACAGTGATCTGGACCGTGGGCTTCAAGGCCAACCCGCTCACCGAACAGATCAGTGGCGAGCGCGACCGCCAGGGCCGCTTGCATGTCGATGGCAATCTCAAGGTGACAGGCAATGATGCCGTGTACGCAGCGGGTGATGTGGCCTATGCGGCCTGCGACGAGGTTGGAAATTACGCGGTGATGTCCTGCCAGCATGCGATTCCGCTGGGGCGTCATGCGGGCAACAATGCGGCAGCCGAGCTGATTGGCGTGGCACCGAAGACCTACAGACAGCCCAAGTACGTGACGTGTCTGGACCTTGGGGCCTGGGGGGCGGTGTATACCGAAGGGTGGGAGCGCACGGTGTCGCCGCCGGAAGACAAGGCCGAGGCCAAGGCGTTGAAGGCGCAGATCAATACGGTGTGGATCTATCCGCCGGCGGCCGAACGTGCTGCGGCGCTGGCAGCGGCTGACCCGGCTATTCCAGTGGCCTGAGGTTGATTGTGGGAGCGGCCTTGTGTCGCGAAAGGGCCGCGTAGCGGCCCCAGGATGTCAGCGTTTACACCGAGATCTCTGGGGCCGCTTTGCGGCCCTTTCGCGACACAAGGCCGCTCCCACAGAGTTCGCGCAAGCCTTTGACGCTTGCGCAAGACAGCAGGATCAGGCAGCAGCAAACAGCTCGTTGGCAATCTGCGCCTGGGCAGCATCGATCGCCTGGCTGCGCTGCTCGGGGCCATAGGCCAGGCCATGGGCACGGACGATTTCCAGGTCGGTGACACCGATGAAGCCCAGGAACACCTTGAGGAAGTCTTCATGCCCGGCGCCAGTCGGCTGGCCAGCGTGCAGGCCACCGGCGGTGGACACCAGCACTACCTTCTTGTTGCCGCACAGGCCTTCCGGGCCGGCTTCGGTGTAGCGGAACGTCTTGCCGGCGACGGCAACGCGGTCGATCCAGGCCTTGAGCTGGGTCGGTACTGTGAAGTTGTACATCGGCGCACCAATCACCACGGCATCGGCAGCCAGGAACTCTTCCAGGGTTTCCGCACTCAGCTTGGCTTCGAAGGCCTGGGCTGCGTCGCGCATGTCTTCCGGGGTGCCAGCTGCTACCAGGGTAGCCGCGGAGAAGTGGGCGATGGCGTCAGCGGCCAGGTCGCGGTACACCACTTCCACGCTCGGGTCTGCGGCTTTCCAGGCTTCGACCACTTCGCGGCTCAGTTGGCGGGAGGCGGAATTGTCGCCCAGGATGCTCGAATCGATATGCAACAGTTTCATGGGACTCTCCTGTGAATGAAGACCGCGGCGTTGGGCGATCACGATGAGGAGAATCCTACCGACATCAACAATGGCTGATAAGGCAGCAAAAATGCGTTAGTTTGTCCTACAGGTGGAACAATGAGACATTCCCATGCAAGACCTCAACGACCTTTTCTACTTCGCCCGCGTGGTCGAAGCCGGGGGTTTCGCCGCAGCCGGCCGCCAGTTGGGCATTCCCAAGTCGCGCCTGTCGCGGCGTATCGCCGAGCTTGAAGAACGCCTGGGCACGCGCCTGCTGCAACGCACTACACGGCAACTGAAGCTCACCGCAGTGGGCGAGCGCTACCTGCACCACTGCCAGGCCATGCTGCTTGAAGCCGAAGCCGCCGACGAGGCCGTGGCCAGCATGAGCAGCGAACCACGCGGGCGCTTGCGGGTTTCCTGCCCGGTGGCATTGGCCCATGCCTTCCTGCCGGATGTGATCAGCCGCTTTCTCGCGCAGTACCCCCAGGTGCAACTGGACATGGTACTGCTCAACCGCCGGGTCGACCTGATTTCCGAAGGCATCGACGTAGCCCTGCGCGTACGTGACCTGGGCGACGAAGACCCGGCGCTGGTCACCCGCCGCCTGCGCCAGGCGCAGATGCAGCTGGTTGCAGCGCCAGGCTTCGCCGATCACATCCGCGAACCAGGCCAACTGGCGTCATTGCCGGTGCTGGGCGCTGCCGAGGCGGACCGGTTGGTACACTTCCGCCTGTTCGGCCCCCACGGCAAACAGCAGGAAATCGCCCTGGAACCACGCCTTGCCATCGACGATTTCGTAGTACGTAATGCAGCTGTACGGGCAGGCCTTGGCTTTACCGCGCTGCCCAGCATGTTCTGTGAAGAAGAACTGGCGCGCGGCGAACTGGTGCGCCTGCTGCCGGAATGGTCGCTGCCGGGTGGATACCTGCAGGCGGTATACCCGCACCGGCGCGGCTTGCTGCCTGCGGTACGGGTATGGATTGACCACCTGGCGGCGTCGTTCGAGGCCTGTGGAGAAAAATATGTCTGAGCGGAACATGAGCGAAGCCCAGGTGGCAGCGTTCTGCCTGAGCCTGCCGGGCGCACGGGAAGACTATAAATGGGGCGGCATCCGGGTGTTCTCGGTGGCGGGCAACAAGATGTTCGCGGTGCTCGACCTGGCGGGGGCGGGGTTGTCGTTCAAGGTGGCCGACGAGCTGTTTCTCGGCTACTGCGACCGCCCGGGGGTGCGGCCTGCGCCGTACCTGGCGCGGGCGCGGTGGATCAGCATGGCTTCGCCCTACCCCATGGGGCGTGAGGAGCTGTGTGACCTGTTGCAGCGCTCGCACCAGCTGGTGGTGCGGCGGTTGCCAAAGCGGTTGCAGGTGGGGTTGGTAACCTAGCTAGCCTTTGCGGGCCTCTTCGCGGGCTTGCCCGCTCCCACAGGTATTCCACTGGTCTTGAGGGCAGTGAAAACCCTGCGGGAGCGGGCAAGCCCGCGAAGAGGCCGACACAGTCACATATCAACTGAAGGGCAGATACCGCCCGCCAAGAAACAGCCAGTCCGCCCAGAACACCTGGTGCACCAGCACAATCCCCCAGAACACCAGCTGGTACGACAGCTTGCGCGTCTTGTGCCGATACAGCTGCTGCGCCAACAGCGCCCCCGGCCAGCCGCCCAGCAGCTCACTGGCATGCAGCACCTTCTCGGGCGTACGCCAGGCCTGGGTACGCGCCTGCTGTTTATCCTGCCAATACAGCAACAGGCTGATCAGGCTCATTGCCGGGTACAGCGCCAGCGGCCACCAGGCCTGGTCGACCCAGGCCATGCGCGCCGCGCCCAGGCCCGGCAGCAGGCACAGCAGGCCCAACAGCACCAGTTTCAGGCGCACATTGCGTACGCCCTCCCCCCTTTGCCTACGTGCCACCTCAGCCATGAGCCGTCGCCCAGTCAACCCAGCCGAACTGCCAGGTCGCCAGAATCAGCAGACCAAAGGCAATGCGATACCAGGCGAACACCGCGTAGCTGTGGTTGGCAATGAACTTGAGCAGCCCGCGCACGGCAATCATGGCAAAGATGAACGAGGTCACGAAGCCGATGGCAAATACCGGCAGGTCGCCGGGCTGGAACAGGTCACGGTACTTGTAGCCCGAATACACCGCCGCGCCGACCATGGTCGGCATCGCCAGGAAGAACGAGAACTCGGTCGCCGCCTTGCGCGACAGGCCGAACAGCAGGCCACCGATAATGGTCGAGCCGGAGCGCGAAGTGCCCGGGATCATCGCCAGGCACTGGATGAAGCCGATCTTCAGCGCGTGGCTCCAGCGCATGTCGTCCACATGGTCCACCTCCACACGGTGCTCGCGGCGCTCGGCCCAGAGCATGATCACCCCGCCCACCACCAGCGCAGCCGCCACGGTGACCGGGTTGAACAGGTATTCGTGAATCAGGTCGGCGAACAGCACGCCCAGCACCACTGCCGGCAGGAAGGCCAGCAACAGGTTACCGGTGAATCGCCGCGCCGTGGGCTGGCTGGTCAGGCCGAAGACCACGTCGAAGATCTTGCCGCGAAACTCCCACACCACCGCCAGGATCGCCGCCAGCTGAATGATGATGTTGAAAGCCATGGCCCGTTCGCCACCAAACCCGATCAGGTCGGCGACGATGATCTGGTGGCCGGTGCTGGAGATCGGCAGAAACTCCGTCAACCCTTCGACCACACCTAAGATGATTGCCTGGAAGGCAGTCCAAAAATCCATCGTTCCCCCGATGAAGCGCTGCTCGTTGCAGGCCCCTTGTTCTTGATTTGCTTGAAGTTGCCGCACGCGGCCCGGCTGTTTTACAGCGACTGTTGGGCGCAATGCCAGTAGAAAAGTTCACGCCGCCTAAAGGTTTCATGTTGCGCGGCCGAAATCCTGACAGAGCGCCTTTGCAATCGCCTAGTACAACCTGCTGCAGACTATTGAATGAATAGCACTTAGCCATTAGTCGAGTGGGGACCTGGCGCAAAGCATGCTTGGATGGGCCTGAATAAAAAGAACAATACGGGAGCTGTGGTATGAAAACCCTGAGATCGATGTCTATCAGCCGCCGCCTGTGGCTGATCCTTCTGGTGGCGGTGGCCATGCTGGTGGTATTGGGCCTGCTGATGCTGCGTCAGATCCACGGTGACCTGTACCAGGCCAAAGCGGAAAAGACCCGCCACGTGGTGCAGACCGCAGCCGGTGTGCTGGCCTATTACCAAGGCCTGGAGGCAGCCGGCACGCTCAGCCGAGAAGCGGCCCAGCAACAGGCACTGCAAGTGGTACGCGCGCTGCGCTACGACCAGAACGACTACTTCTGGATCAACGACCTGGGGCCGAAGATGATCATGCATCCGGCCAACCCCAAGCTCGACGGCCAGGACTTGTCAGCCATCCGCGACCCCGACGGCTTTGCCGTGTTCAACGAGATGGTCGCCCTGGCCCGGCAGCAGGAGGGCGGGCCGGTCAATTACCGCTGGCCCAAGCCTGGGGCCAGCGAGCCGGTGGCCAAGACCTCCTACATTCAACTGTTCAAGCCCTGGGGCTGGATCATTGGTTCAGGCGTGTATGTCGACGATGTGCAGGCCGAATTCACCCGCCAGTTGCGCGACGCCTCGCTGGTAGGCGTGGCCATTGCCCTGCTGATGGCGCTGGTGGTCATGCTGATTGCCCGCAGCATCGCCCGCCCGTTGCAGGAAGCGGTGCAGGCCATGGGCAACATCGCCAGCGGCGAAAGCGACCTGACCCGCCGCCTGGACACTCATGGCCGTGACGAAATCACCCACCTGGGCGAACACTTCAACCGCTTCAACGGCAAGCTGCAGGGCGTGGTCGGCCAGTTGCAAGGGGCGGCCCATGCCCTGGCTCGGTCCGCCGGGCATGTCGGCGACAATGCCGGTGCCGCGCAACAGCACAGCGCCCAGCAATCGCTGCAGATGGACCAGGTGGCCACCGCGGTCAACGAAGTGACCTACGCCGTGCAGGACGTGGCCAAGACTGCCGAACAGGCCGCTGGTGAAATGCGCACTGCGCAACAACAGGTAGCCCAAGGCCAAGAGGCCATTCACGGCAGCCTGGCACAGATCGACCGGCTGTCGCTGACCATCGACCAGGCCGTGCAGGTGATACGCGACCTGGCCGGGCACAGCACGCGCATCGGTGGTGTGCTGGACGTGATCCGCTCCATCGCCGAACAGACCAACCTGCTGGCGCTGAACGCAGCCATCGAGGCAGCGAGGGCCGGCGAGCAAGGCCGTGGCTTTGCCGTGGTCGCCGACGAGGTGCGCCTGCTGGCCCAGCGCACGGCGCAGTCGACGGCCGAGATCCATACCATGATCGAGCACCTGCAAAGTCAGTCGGACGCTGCGGTCAGGGCCATCGACACCAGCAGCGAGGCCTCGCGCCAGACTGTCGAGCAGGCCCGCGAGGCCGGTGCAAGCCTGGATGCCATCAACCAATCGCTGAACAACCTCACGGCGTTGAATGCCTCCATCGCCAGCGCCACCTTGCAGCAGTCGCACGTGGTAGAGGAGATCAATCGCAACGTGCTGGATACTGCCGGGTTGTCGCAGCAGACTGCCGATGCGGCGCGGCAGTCCAGCGATGCCGGGATGGCGCTGGGGCAGCTGAGCGAAGAGCTGGAGCAGTTGTTGCGGCAGTTCCGGGTATAAGACCAGGCCCCTGTGGGAGATGGCCAAGCCCTTTGGGCTGTGCTGTCGCGTAGATAACTGAAATTGCAGGCAATCCGCATACCTTGTGGGAGCGGCTTTAGCCGCGAAGAACCCAGCGCGGTGCTTGGCACCGGCTGCGCCGGTGTTCGCGGCTAAAGCCGCTCCCACAGTATCCCTGCTGACTCAAAGCTATGTGCAGTCCTATGGGAGTGGCCCCAAAGGCCAACGCCCTACACCTTCCCCGGCCGACCCGTTACAATCGCGCCCCTCCCCCGTAGCCTCCAAGGATCGCCGATGTCCGGCCTTGAACTTATCGCCGCCGTACTCGGCGTCACCGCTGTCTGGCTCACGGTCAAGCAGAATGCCTGGTGCTGGCCCATCGGCCTGGTCATGGTGCTGATCTATGGCTGGCTGTTCTACGAGGTGAAGCTGTACTCGGGCATGCTGCTGCAACTGGCCTACGCCATCTTGCAGGTCTACGGCTGGTGGCAATGGAAGCGCCCGGGCCATGCTGAAGACGCCCGCCAGGTCACTCGCCTGCGGCGCCCGGCATTGCTCGTCGGCCTGGCCGGTGGGGTACTGCTGAGCGCCACCCTTGGCGCAGCCATGGCCACCTGGACCGACGCCGCCCTGCCCTGGCTGGACGCGACCCTCACCGGCTTCAGCCTGGTGGCACAACTGTGGATGGCGCAGAAGCGCCTGCAGTGCTGGCCGCTGTGGGTAGTGGTCGATATCGTCTACGTGGGCCAGTACCTGCACCAGCAGCTGTACTTCACCGCAGGGTTCTTCGCCGTGCTTACCCTGATTGCCGTGCGCGGCTGGCTGGAATGGCGCCGTGACCCAGCGTTGGTGCAGCCATGAGCGCGGCGCAATCCATGAAAGTACTGGTGCTGTGCGGCCCGGAGTCCAGCGGCAAGAGCTGGCTCAGCGGCGTGATCCAGGCATATTTTGGCGGCGTGGTGGTTGGCGAATATGTGCGCCACTTCATCGACCAGGAATGCCGCGATACGTGCTATGCCGATATCCCCACCATCGCCCGCGGCCAGTTGGCGTGGGAGGACCGCGCACGCGAGCAGGCACCGTCGCTGCTGATTCTCGACACCAACCTGCTCAGCAACATGCTCTGGAGCCATGCTCTGTTCGGCGACTGCCCGGCCTGGCTGGAACAGGCGCTGCTGGCACGGCATTACCACTTGCACCTGCTGCTGAGCCCGCAAGGCGTGGATTGGGTCGCCGATGGCCAGCGCAGCCAGCCCGAACTGCGCGACCGCCAGCGCTTTTTCGACGAGAGCCTGCACTGGCTGCAACGGCATGATCAGGCGTACAAGATAATTGAAGGCAATTGGCCGCAACGCCAGTTGCTGGCACTACAAACAGTGGCTAAGCTCGTTGGTAGCGATACGCCATCCTGCCCTACCGAGTGTTAACCCACTGACACACCCCCAAGGGGCGAAGCCCCTGAAAACATGGGCCCTCGCGGGGCCTCGAAAGTAGTGTCAAGGCGCTGAAACACTCCTGCAAAAACCCTTCCAATCAAGGCCGACACTGGCTTTGCCCGCACCGCCAGCGGCTGCCTGTTTCAATCCTGAGACAGAATACGCCGCAGCTTGTCATGGTACTCACCTTAACCTTTTGATCTGCAAACGCTTCTCAAAAGCGGCACACCTTCTGCTCCCTCGTTCACATCGCTGATCAAGGCCAGCGCTCATTGAAGGAGTTGCCGTCGTGAGGAAAACTGACAAACGCCTCTATTACCTGTTGCTGATGGGCTCTGTGCTGGGCTCGTTGAGTCTTACGACCCAGGCCGACAACGGCATCATCGTGATAACCCGTGACGTGCAGACACGCAACGCCGTTGTCCCGCCGTTACGACCCGACCCCAACCCCACCACCGTCAATGCCAACCCTTCCGCGCACATCCTCAAGCAAACCAACGAACTGAGTGATGGCGACTTCGCCAACATCAGCAGCGGTGCGGGTATCAGCACCTTGATTACCCAGCAGACCAACAACCTGGGCGGCAACCTCAACAACCAGTCCCAACTGCCCAACCTGGCCGGTGGCCGCGGCACGGGCTCGGGCAATGGCATCTCGAACATGGTCAATTCGAGCGTACAGCGCGGCCTGGCACCGCTGCAGATCCTGACCGGAGGCAAGTGAGATGAAGCACACGCTGCTGATCCTGGTCACGCTGTGCAGTACATCGACCTTCGCGCAATCCCCGGTTCCCGTGATCAACAACGCCGACGTCGACAGCTCGGGCAGCCGTTACCAGGGCAACCTGTCGGTCAACCAGGCGGCCGGTGACCAACAGCAACAGGCCAACGCGCGCGCCTTCGCGGTGGGGCCCGAGGCCAGCGCCACCACGCAGATTCGCCAGCGCCTGAACACCCCCGCAGCCCCCACAATGAACGCACGCTCGACCATACAGGGCGACGCCTTCAGCAACGGTAGCGGCGCACTGGGGGTCAACCAGAGCGCCGGTGCCAACACCCAGCAAGCCAACGCACTGAGCATCAGTATCGGTGCCCAGCCGCAAACCATCGACGACAGCGTCCTCATGCAACAGAACGTGGCGCTGCTCAACAACTCCGGTCCGATTGACACTTCAACTGGCCATCGCCAGGTCACCACCAGTGACCAGGCCTTCACCGGTAGCCGTGGAGTGATTCAGTTGAACCAGAGTGCCGGGGTGGGAAACCGCATGGCCAACACCCTGAGCATCCGGGTCGCGGATTGACCCTTCCAGTCAAGAACGACACTTAACCTAATCGTACGGAGAATCACCATGAAACCCTCGATGGCAATCAAGCCTCTGGTTTTCGCAATTGCTGCGGTCATGGCTGTTGCTGTACAAGCTGATCAGAACGACCGGCGTGGCGGGCACCACAATGGTCACCACAATAACGGGCATCACACCCCTCCTCCCACCAGGATCCCTGTGTATGCCACAGCCAACGCCATGGACAGCCAAAGCAGCACGGGTAATACCATCACCAACCAAGGCACCATCAACGAAGCCGAAATGAGCAGCTCGGCCACGGGCGCAAGCGGCAACGTGGGTGTCAACGTGGCAGCCGGTAACGGCAACCAGCAGGACAATGCTGCGGCCATTGCCAATGCATCGTCCGAGTCCAGCCTGGACAACAGCTTCGTGTTCGGCACCGCCGAAGCCACCGCTGATGTGCGCCAGTTCAGCAACAATAACCGTGTCGACAACTGGTCCACCCAGAACTCAGCGGTCATGACCGGCTCGGCCGATGGTGCGGAGGGTAACGTCGGCATCAACATCGCTGGCGGCGACCTGAACCAGCAGAAGAACACCATGGCCATCGCCAACACCGGCGCCCCGCTGGGCAATGCCACTGCCACCGCCACTGCCGACCAGAACGGCCCAGGCCTGACGGTGAACAACGGCGCCGACCGCACCTACCGGGTGGATACGCTGACCATCACCACTACCAAGAGCGGCTCCAGCTCGCGTGAGGGCACGTTCAATTCGACTGACGACCGCAGCTCGTCCTCGAGCTTCAGCGTGGCCGGCTCGCAAAGCGCCAGCTCCAGTGGGTCCAGTGGCTGGAACTCCAGCGGTTCGAGCAGCATGAACGCCAGTGGTTCGCGCAGTTCCACTGCCAGCGGCTCCAATAGCTGGAATGCCAGTGGTTCCATGGCCAGCAACGCCAGTTCGTCCAGCAGCTCCAGCCTGAACGCCACCCTGGCCGCTGCTGCCGATGCGACCCGTACCGTAACCACCGATGACGGCCGTCGCGAGCGTACCCGCACCGACAGCTTCGATGCCTCGCTCAATGCCTCGCTCAATGTGGATGTCGACCGTTCGCGGGAAAGCTCGCACGACGCGTCGTTCGAGAAGGCGTTCGACTCGTCGTACGACAAGGCCCGCCAATCGAGCTATGAGAAGTCTCGCGACTCCTCGTATGAGAAGGCTCACGAGTCGTCCTATGCCAATGCATCGGAATCGGCGTTTGAAAAGTCTGGCGAGAAATCGTCTCAATCGTCGAACGACGTGTCGAAGAGCTACAGCGAAAGCAGTGCCTACGACTTGAGCAATACCGTGTCCTTCCAAGTGCTGACCCCGACCGGCTGGGCCAACCCTGTTACCAACACTGCAACCCTTAGCGGTTCGGTGAACGGTGGCAGCGGCAACCTGGGCGTGAACGTGGCGGCCGGTGTGGGCAACCAGCAGAGCAACTCGCTGGCCATCTCCAACACCTCGTTCTGATCGCTGTGCTTGAGGCCCCCTTCGGGGGGCCTTTCTTCAACAGAACCGGAAGGCATCCGATCATGCGCATCATTGCCCTGGCGTTTTTGCTGTGCCTGGCCAGCGTGAGCGAAGCGGCACAAATGCCGCTGTCCGTCCTGCCGGGCGGCGCCGTGGTGTTCAAGCCCATCCAGAGCATACGCGAGCGCAAGTTCGCCGACCTGGTGCAACAGAAGACCGACTTCAGCTGCGGCGCAGCCGCGCTGGCCACCATCCTGCGCCAGGCCTACTGGCTGGACGTGGACGAACAACAGATCATCGAAGGCATGCTGGCCCACGCCGACCAGGACCTGGTGCGCACGCAAGGCTTCTCGATGCTCGACATGAAACGCTACGTGGAAAGCCTGGGGATGCGTGCCCGTGGCTACCGGGTGGCACCCGAGACCCTGCACAGCGTGCGGATTCCGGTCGTTGTGCTGATGGAGGTGCGCGGCTACAAGCACTTCGTGGTCATGCAGAAGGTCGACAAGGGCTGGGTGTACATCGGTGACCCGGTACTGGGCCACAAACGCTACAAGGTCGACGATTTTCTCAAGGGCTGGAACGGCATCATCTTCGCCGTCATCGGCCAGGGCTACGACAAGAACAATGTCCTGCTCGACCCGCCGCTACCCCTGACTGCCAAGGGCCGGGTGAGCAACTTCACTCCGGTACGTGATGCAGAACTGCTGGATTTCGGGTTCATCAAAAGCGACTTCTTCTAACTTCTTGCAACGACAAGGAGCACGAGGCTCCGGGGAGTACCCCAATGAAGAATGCATTCTGGCTTGCAATTGCATGCCTGACCGTCAGCCTTCCTACCCATGCCGAAACGTTCAAGCCCATCGAGTTGAAGGACCACGAGCTGGCGAGCCTGCGTGGCCGCTACGTGATGCCCGGGCGGATCGTGAGTTTCGGTATCGTCATGTCCAGCACCTGGCAGAATGCCAAAGGGGACGTAATCGGTGCGACGAGCACGATGCAGATTCAGCAGTCGACCATCAAACCGCAATTCTATGTGTCGTTGGTTGACGAAAGCGGCACTGGCACGGCATCTGCTGGAGCCACGGCACCGGGTACCGGTACCGTTACAGGCGGTGCCGGCCTCAACACCACAGAGGGTGTGACCCAGGTGGTACGCGCAGCTGGCGACAACAATACCGCCTACAACAATGTTGCGATCAATGTCTCCAAGGCCGACCAGGCGCCCACCGGGCAGCCACAGGGCCAGGCGCTGGCCAGCGGCCAGACGCTGACGGGGGCAAACGGCGCAGGTGCGCTGAGCGTGTCCGCCAGCGGCGCAGGGGTGCAGTTCAACATCAGTGCCAGCAACAACCAGGGCAGCAGCATGCAGCGCCTGGCGCAGGGTGGCCTGATGCAGAACTCGACGCTGCTGGGCAATGGCAACCGGGTCAATAACGTCACCACCCTCAATGTGGTGATGCGCGAAAGCGTGCCAACCGCCGCGTCGCTGAACGGTAGCCTCGATCAGCTCAAAGGTCTTCGCACATTTGGATACTGATCTACGCTCAGTCTCATCAAAAGTAGTCGGCAGGGACGGCAATTCCATGCACCGATCTTTATCGCTCAAAGCTTTTGTGTGTTTGACCACCTTGGCCCCGGCCACATTGCTCTACGCCGCAGCCGACCCTCAGGTCGAGGCTCTCAAGCAGGAACTGATGGAACTGAAACGCCGCTACGAAGCCCAGCAGCAAGCGCTGATGGTGCTGGAGCAGCGCGTGCGCCAGGTAGAGGAAACCCCGACAGCACCACCGCCCAAACGCCTGGTCAAGTCCCCGGCTGAAGGGGTCAAGGGCGCACAGACGGTGGCTTCGGGCGCACCGGGTACCACCGGCAGCTCCTATGGCCAGGCGCTCACCGCTGACGCTGAACCGGCTCAGAGCGTGTCCAACCTGTACGACGAGGCCAGCGGCTTTTTCGGCGGCGGCAAGTTCAGCTTCGAGACCGGTGTCACCTATACCCATTACGATACCCGGGCGCTGGTGCTCAACGGCTTCCTGGCACTGGACTCGATCTTCCTCGGCAGTATCAACCTTGACCGGGTGAAGGCAGATAACTGGACCCTGGACATGACTGCCCGCTACAACCTCGCCCAGCGCTGGCAGTTCGATATCAACGTCCCGGTGGTGTACCGCGAATCCACCTACTCTTCCGGCGGTGCAGGGGGCGCCGGGGCGAGCACCTCGGACGAAACCGTAACCCGCGACCCAGAGATCGGCGACGTCAACGTCGGCATCGCCTACAAGTTCCTCGACGAAGACGAGACCTGGCCTGACGCCGTCGCTACCTTGCGCATCAAGGCGCCGACCGGCAAAGACCCTTATGGCATCAAACTGCGCCAGGTCGAAGGCAACGACAACCTGTCGGTACCGGAAAGCCTGCCGACCGGCAACGGCGTCTGGTCGATCACGCCGGGCATCTCGCTGGTCAAGACGTTCGACCCGGCCGTGTTGTTCGGCAGCCTGTCCTACACCTACAACATGGAGGACTCGTTCAGTGACATCAGCCCACAGGTCAACAGCAAGGTGCCCGGCGATGTGAAGCTGGGCGACTCGTGGCAGATCGGCGGCGGTATCGCCTTTGCCCTGAACGAGAAGATGAGCATGTCGTTCTCGGTGTCCGACCAGTTCGCCCGCAAGAGCAAGATAAAACCGGATGGCGCCGACTGGCAGTCGATCTCCAACAGCGACTACAACGCAGCCAACTTCAACATCGGCATGACCTTCGCCGCCACCGACAACCTGACCATCGTGCCCAACCTGGCCATTGGTCTGACCGATGACGCACCGGACTTTTCCTTCAGCCTGAAATTCCCCTACTACTTCTGATACTTGCCATCGGCCGGGCCTGCGCGAACGGGCCCCGCGCCTGGTTACCAACCCTGCCCCGGCCCGCCTTCCCTGCCGTGGCCTGTTATCATCAAGCACAGTTGCATGACGATTTAATGGCAAAAGGGATGTTTTTGTGAAGAACCTGTCAGACCACCCACGTACCCGGCTTGTCGCCCTGGCGGCCCTGGTACTGGTGATCCCACTGGGTACGCGCGCCATGCTGGGTTGGTCCAACCCGCTCGGTTACCTGTCCGACCTCGCCCTCGGCAGCTTGCTGGTCTTGCTGCTGCACCGTCGGCCGTGGTGGCTGGCGCTCCCCGTATTGCTGGCCTGGTCGGCCCTTTGGGTGGCTTCGGCCGAACTGGTGAGCGCGGTGGGCCGTTTGCCTACCAGCGCCGACCTGACCTACCTGCTCGACCCGCAGTTCATGGAAAACTCGACCGGTGGCGGCCTGGCCCATGCCTGGCTGCCCTGGGCCATGGGCGCCGGCCTGTTGGCCTGGCTGGCCAGCGCCTGGCGCAGCCGTACCCACCCCAGCCAGCCGCTGCCACGCACGGCCTGGGCCATTCCGCTGCTGCTGTTCGGCGCCCATTGGGGCAGCCAGCAATTGGTACCTTCCGACGCCGACCAATGGCGGCAATACAACCTCACCCACCAGCTGCTGTCGGCCGGAGCCGGCAACCTGCAGCGCCAGGTCGAAGACTGGATGGGCCGGACACAAACTTTCACCCCTATGGCCAGCACTGGTCTGACCCAGTCCGACCTGCATGGCCAGCGCCTGCTCGCCGGGCCAGGCAACGCCCGCAACCTGCTGGTCATCACCGTGGAAGGCATCCCCGGGGCCTATTTGCGGCCCAACCGCCAGGCCTTGCACAGCCGCTTCGACGAAGAGCTGATGCCCAAGCTCAGCCAGTGGGCCGAGCGCGGCATGAACACCCCGGACTACGTACTGCACACCCACCAGACCATCCGTGGCCTGTACGCAATGCTGTGCGGTGATTACGACAAGTTGGCCAACGGCACGCCCAAAGGCATGGAACTGCTGACCCAGAACGAACGCAACCAGGCCTGCCTGCCGGCGCAGTTGCGCCAGGCCGGCTTCACTACCCACTACCTGCAAGGCGCCGGCCTGCGCTTCATGGCCAAGGACCGCATCATGCCGCACATCGGCTTTGACGCGGTGCATGGCCAGGAGTGGTTCCGCAACAAGAACTACCTGGACTTCCCCTGGGGCAAGGATGACCGCGCCTTCTTCGAAGGTGCGCTGGATTACGTCGGCCAGCTGCAAAGGCAGGACAAACCGTGGATGCTGACCCTGCTCACCGTGGGCACCCACCAACCGTACTCGGCACCGACCGAGTACCTGGAGCGCTACGACACGCCGAAACAGGCGGCAGTCGCCTACCTGGACGACGCACTCGGTACATTCCTCGACAACCTCGAACGCCAGGGCGTACTCAAGGACACCCTGGTGGTGGTGACTTCCGACGAGTCCCACGGCATCGACGGTGTGCGCCTGGCCTCGTCCTGGGGCTTCAACCTCACCCTGGCACCCGAGCAGGCGCAGTTGCCACGGATCAAGCGCGGTACCTATGGCCATATCGACCTGGCCACCTCCCTGCTCGACTACTTTGCCCTGCCCATCCCCATGGCGCTCGGCGGTCGCTCGCTGTACCGCGACTACGACAGCGGTCGCGAGATGATCTCCTACACCAATGGCATGCTGCGCTATCACGACGGCCAGGGTGTTTTCACCGAATGCGACTTCCAGCAGCGCTGCCGGCGCTACGCCAGCGAGGGCTTCATCGCCGACCAGGCACGTTACCTGGGCCCGGGCGATAGCCTGCTCGGCCAGCAGATCGGCGCCCTTGCCGGGGTGCTCGACCAGTCCCTGCTGCAAACACCGCTCAACCTGCGTTACCAGTTCGGTGGCCCATCGCCGATCCGGCTGCGCAAGCGCATCAAAGATGACTGGGCCGACAACCTGATCGGCGCCCAGTACCTGGAAATGCCCGAGGGTTCGCATACCCGCGTACGGGTAAAGGTACGTTCGCTGGACCCCAGGCGCGCAGCCTATATCCAGCTCAAGGCAAAGCAGCTGGAGCAGGACGTACCGCTGGGCTTGCCTGACGAAGTAAAAGTCACTACCGACGAGCCGCTGGAGATGGAGTTCAGCTTCGACAACCCGACCGCGCGCAAGGCGTTTTCCTTCCATTTGCTGGGCTATGGCGGTGGCCAGGTGGAAATCAGCGACTTCAGCGTGATCACCGCGCTGCCTGGGGAAGATGAAGCAGCGGATGAACTGAGCGAAGGGCATATCGCCCATTCGGGCTGAGCAATACCACTCATCGCCTGGCCGCCGCGGCCTGTCGATCCGACCCGCCCGTGCTCGACTAGTGTGTGAATCCCCAATGTGGAGACAGCACCATGAGCACGAGCGAAAGCAGGCACCCGGTGGTTTCCCGCAGCCAGTGGCTGGCGGCCAGGCGGCAGCTGTGGCTGCACGAAAAGGCCTTCACCCACCACCGCGACGCGCTGGCAGCAGCCCGTCGCGCCCTGCCTTGGGTAAAGGTGGAGCACGACTATCGCTTCCAGGGGCCGGACGGCGAACCGAGCCTGGCTGACCTGTTCGCGGGCCGTAGCCAATTGCTGGTTTACCACTTCATGTTCGCCGAGGGCTGGAGCGAAGGTTGCCCCGGCTGCTCGTTCCTGGCCGACCACTTTGACGGCGCCAACTTGCACCTGGCGCATCACGACGTGTCGTTGGTGGCGGTGTCGCGGGCACCCTATGCCGAGTTCCAGGCCTTCCGCCGGCGCATGGGCTGGCAGTTCCCCTGGTATTCGTCACATAGCAGCGGGTTCAACGAGGACTTTGGCGTCAGCGTCGGCAGCGAGGGCCAGCGGCAGTACAACTATGAGCCATATGAGGGCGATGAAAGCGAGCTTCCCGGGCTGAGTGCGTTCTACCGCGAGCCCGATGGCAGCGTGTACCACACCTACTCAACCTATGCCCGCGGGCTGGACATCCTGGTCAATACCTACAACTTTCTCGATATTGCGCCACTGGGGCGCAACGAGGGGGGGACCATGGATTGGGTGCGGCACCATGACCGTTATGAAGGGCAGCCGGATAAACCTCACTGCTGCCACAAATAACGTGAGGCAACACATATCCCTTGTGGGAGCGGGCATGCCCGCGAACACCGGCAAAGCCGGTGCCAGGCACCGCGTCGCCTGTTTCGCGGGCGCGCCCGCTCCCACTGGGGCCGCGATATGTCAGCCACGCACACCCAGCATCCCGCGCTCGACGATGAAGTCGATCACCGCCTGCAGCCCCTCGCCCTTCTTCAGGTTGCTGAAGGTCCAGGGCCGCTGCGGGCGCATGCGCTGGGTATCGCGCTCCATCACTTCCAGCGAAGCCCCCACGTAAGGCGCCAGGTCGGTCTTGTTGATCACCAGGAAATCCGACTTGGTAATCCCCGGCCCACCCTTGCGCGGGATCTTCTCGCCTTCAGCCACGTCGATCACGTAGATGGTCAGGTCGGCCAGCTCCGGGCTGAAAGTCGCACTCAGGTTATCACCGCCGCTTTCGACGAAGATCACCTCGAGGTTGCCAAACTTGCGCGCCAGGGCTTCGACCGCCGCCAAATTCATCGAGGCGTCTTCACGTATCGCCGTGTGCGGACAGCCGCCGGTCTCCACGCCGACGATGCGCTCCGGCTCAAGGGCCCCGGCTTCGGTGAGGATGCGCTGGTCCTCCTTGGTGTAGATATCGTTGGTGACCACTGCGATCTGGTAGTGGTCGCGCATGGCCTTGCACAAGGCTTCGAGCAGCGCCGTCTTGCCGGAGCCGACCGGGCCGCCGACACCGACGCGCAGGGGTTGTTGATAGCTTTGCATGCAGGCAGTCCTCAGGAACGGAACAAACGGGTGTATTGGGTTTCGTGACGCGATGAGGCAATGGCCAGCAACGGCAGGCCGCCACCAAGCTGGTCATCGCCCAGGGCCAGTGCCCGGTCGAGGGCCGCGGGCAGCTCTGCTCCCAGGTCGCGCAGCAAGGTCTGGGCAGCCTGCTGGCCGAACGGCACCAGCTTGACCCCAGCCATTACCGCGCCCTCCAGCCAGGCAAAGCCATGGCCCAGGGCCAACTGGCGCAGTGGGATAGCCCAGTGCGCAGCCAGCCAGGCCATACCGCCCAGCTGGGTGAGTTCGAGGCTGGCTCGCCAGGCCGGCGCCTGGCCCAGTTGCCAGCCGTCCAGCAGCCGTGCCAACGCCGCGCCGCGCTGCTGTTCTTCCAGGCGCAGCTCGGCCGTTTCGCGGTTGGCCAGCAGAAAGCGGCTCCAATGGCCGAAGGCCTTGGTGTCCTCGGCCTGGTAGGCGTGGTACAGGCGCGCCAGCACCGGCCAGTCGAGGCAGGCCAGGGTGTCGTCGATCTGTTCGCGCTGCCAGGCAGCGAAACCATCCACGTCCCGTACCCAGCCCGCCTCGACCGCCCACTCCAGGCCTTGCGAGTAGGTAAAACCACCCACCGGCAAGCCAGGGCTGGCCAGCTGCAGCAGGCGCAACAGCGCCAGGTCGCTGTCCATCAACCGGCCAGGACCAGCGCGGCGCCGGCCAGCAGGCCACCGCCAAAGGCCTTCTGCAGGCCGCTGTGCCTGCGCAACAGGCAACCGACCGCGAAACCGGCCGCCAGCAACAGGCCGCTGACCGTGACGAAGCCGGCGCTGAACTGCCAGAACGCGCTTGGCGTGGCTTCCACGCCATGGGCCCAGCCATGGAACAGGGCGAACACCGGCATGGCCATGGCCAGCAGCAGTTGGCGGCTGGGCAGCAGCACTGCACCGGCAGCCACCAACAGCGACACGGCAATCAGGGTTTCCATGCCCAGTACATCGCCGAACAGGTGGCCGCACACCGCGCCGCCGAACATCGCCGCCAAGGTTGCCAGGGGTAGCGTCAGGCTGCGCCGGGTCAAAGCGGCGAGTACACCGGTGCCCAGCAGCATCAGCAGGTGGTCAAGACCAGTCAGTGGGTGCAGCAGGCCGTCCTGCAGCGGGTTGGCGTCGTGCCCGGGGTGGGCAAAGGCAGGCAGAGCCAGCATCAGCAGAAACAGGGCGAAAGTCTTTTTCATCGGTTGCTCCAGGCAGTTCAGGAATGGGCAGGCAGGCGCACGAACGGGTGATCGTGGCCGTGGGCGTGGCTATGGCTATGGCTGTGGCTATGGCTGTGCGGTGCACTTTGGTAGGCGCCCGCTTCAGGCTCGAACGGCGCCTGTTCGGCCTCTACCGTCAGGCCCAGGCCACGCAACATGTCGTCCAGCACGTGGTCGTGCTGGAAACGCAACAGGCCGGGTTCGATCTGCAGCGGTACATGGCGGTTGCCCAGGTGATAGGCCGCGCGGGCCAGCAGGAGCGGGTCGGCGCAGCGCACCGTGGACACCGCCTCGGGCGCCGCCAGCACACGGATCAGCTGAGTACCCTCGGCATCGGCCAGCAGTTCGCCCCCGCGCAGCAGGTGGCCGCGCTCGAGCATCAGCCCGGCTTCGCGACCATCATCCAGGGTCACCCGCAGGCGGCTCTTGATGCGGCTGTCCACGTCCAGGGTAACGCTGCCGGTTTCGCCCAGCTTGCCGGGTTCGGTGATACGGCGGGTCAAGACAATCATCGGGGCTCCTTCAGAACAGGAAGTAACGCTGGGCCAGCGGCAGTTCGCGGGCCGGTTCGCAGACCAGCAGTTCGCCGTCGGCACGCACCTGGTAGGTCTGCGCATCGACCTCGATCAGCGGCTGCAAGGTGTTGTGGACCATGTCGGGCTTGCGCACCCTGCGGCAGCCGTGGGCCACGCCGATCAGGCTGCGCAGGTTCAACTCCTCGGCCAGGCCACGGTCCATCGCTGCCTGGGGCAGGAAGGTCATGCGCGTGGCATGCCGCGCCGCGCCCAGGGCGCCGAACATCGGGCGGTAGTGCACCGGTTGCGGCGTGGGGATGGAACCGTTGATGTCGCCCATCGGCGCGGTGACAATCATTCCGCCCTTGATCACCAGGGCCGGCTTGACCGCAAAGAACGCCGGCGCCCACAGCACCAGGTCGGCCAGCTTGCCGACCTCCACCGAGCCCACTTCGTGGCCGATGCCGTGGGTCAGTGCCGGGTTGATGGTGTACTTGGCGATGTAGCGCTTGACCCGGAAGTTGTCGCTGTAGCTGGTGTCCGGCGCCAGTGGCCCGCGGCGCAGCTTCATCTGGTGGGCCACCTGCCAGGTGCGCAGCACCACCTCGCCAACCCGGCCCATGGCCTGGGAGTCGGACGAGGTCATGGCAAAGGCGCCCATGTCGTGGAGGATGTCCTCGGCGGCGATGGTTTCGCGGCGGATGCGCGACTCGGCAAAGGCCACGTCTTCGGCGATGCTCGGGTCCAGGTGGTGGCAGACCATGAGCATGTCCAGGTGCTCGTCCACGGTGTTGATCGTGTACGGCAGGGTCGGGTTGGTCGAGGACGGCAACACGTTGGCCTGCCCCGCCGCGCGGATGATGTCCGGGGCGTGGCCGCCACCAGCACCTTCGGTGTGGAAGGTGTGGATGGTGCGGTCGCCGATGGCCGCCAGGGTGTCTTCGATGCAGCCGGATTCATTGAGGGTGTCGGTGTGGATCGCCACCTGGATGTCCATTTCCTCGGCCACGCCCAGGCAGCAGTCGATGGCTGCTGGCGTCGAACCCCAGTCTTCGTGCAATTTGAGCCCCACGGCGCCGGCCGCGATCTGCTCGCGCAGCGCTTCCGGCCGCGAGGCGTTGCCCTTGCCCAGCAAGCCGATGTTGATCGGCAGGCTGTCGGCGGCCTGGAGCATGCGCGCCAGGTACCAGGGGCCGGGTGTGCAGGTGGTGGCGTTGGTGCCGGTGGCCGGCCCGGTGCCGCCGCCGATGAAGGTGGTGACACCGCTGGTCAGCGCCTCGTCCACCTGCTGCGGGCAGATGAAGTGGATGTGCGAGTCGACGCCGCCGGCGGTGACGATCTTGCCCTCGGCCGCGATCACCTCGGTGCCGGGGCCCACGGGCACGTTCACGCCCGGTTGCACATCGGGGTTGCCAGCCTTGCCGATCACCGCGATACGCCCGTGCTTGACGCCGATATCGGCCTTGACGATGCCCCAGTGGTCGATGATCAGGGCATTGGTGAGTACCAGGTCCATGGCATCGGCGGCCAGCATCTGGCCCTGCCCCATGCCATCGCGGATGACCTTGCCGCCACCGAACTTTACCTCTTCGCCATAGATGGTGAAGTCGCGCTCCACCTCGACCCATAGCGCGGTGTCGGCCAGGCGTACGCGGTCACCTACCGTGGGGCCGAACATGTCGGCATAGGCCTGGCGGGAAATGCGGCTCATGCCCTGCCCTCCAGCGCGCCCATCACCTTGCCCTGGAAGCCATGGACCTCGCGCTTGCCGGCGTAGGCCACCAGCTGCACGGTACGCGCCTGGCCGGGCTCGAAACGCACGGCGGTACCGGCGGGTATGTCCAGGCGAAAGCCCAGGGTCGGCGCGCGCTCGAACACCAGCGCCTCGTTGACTTCGTAGAAGTGGTAGTGCGAGCCGACCTGCACCGGGCGGTCGCCATGGTTGGCCACGCTGACGCTGACCGTCGCACGGCCGCTGTTCAGCTCGATGTCGCCGGCGGCGACCTGGATTTCACCTGGGATCATGCGGGGCTCCTGGGCAGTTTCAGACGATGGGGTCATGCACGGTCACCAGCTTGGTCCCATCCGGGAAGGTCGCTTCGACCTGCACGTCGTGGAGCATTTCGGCAATGCCAGGCATTACCTGCTCGCGGCTCAATACTTCACGCCCCAGGCTCATCAGCTCGGCGACGGTGCGGCCATCACGGGCGCCTTCGAGCACGGCGGCACTGATCAGCGCTACCGCTTCCGGGTAGTTGAGCTTCAGTCCACGGGCCAGGCGCCGCTCCGCCAGCAACGCGGCGGTGAACAGCAGCAGTTTGTCTTTCTCTCTCGGGGTCAGCTCCATGGCGCTCTCTCAGGTGGCCCAGATACGCGGCGGGCAGGCCGGCAGGCCGAGGACGGCCGGGCGCAGCACATGCCACAGGCGTTGCAGGGTGCGTTGCAGGTGTTGGTTGTCATGGTCAAGCACGCGGATCACCAGTAAGGACCCAACCAGGGTCGCGCCGGCCGGGTTGACCATCTCGTCGAGCAGCGGGCGCACCAGATCCAGCACGGCCTGGTCGGCGGGTGCGGCGCAAAAGGTGGCCAGCAGCGGATGCCCGCCAAGCTTGTCCAGGCGCCCGCCTTCGACGCGCAGGCGCTCGTGCAGGCCCACTTCGTCGGGCAGTTCTATATGCAGGCGGCTGTCGAGGGCACCGTGGTCGAAACGCTCGTTCATCACCGGGCGCCCCAGGCACAGGGTTTCCCAGGCCAGCAGGCGTGCCCCCGGCTCGAGGGTGAAACGGCTGTCGAGGCTGGCGCGGGCGCCGGAAAAGAAGATGCTGTCCTGCGGCAGCCACTCCAGGGTGCTGCCGGCGGCCAGGTGAAAGCGCTGGGCCAGCCGCGCGGTCGGGCCGATGCTGCGGTAGAACTTGCTGGCGCCGGGCATGGTCAGCAGCGCGTGGCTGCCCGGCTCGAGCTGGATATTCAGCTCCAGGCGGTCGCCGGCCACAATCCCACCGGGCGGGTGCAGCACGTAGACATGGCACGGTGCACCTTCCGGATAGAACGGCCGCTGCACCAAAAGAGGTCCAAAATGCCGCCACGCACCAAGGCGGGTCACTTCGTCGCGCCTGACGAAGCGCAACTGCAGGTGAGCACTCCAGCCCGCATCGTCTTGTTGTTGTTCGATCTGCTCCGCGAGCGACATCCTGCGGCCCCTGAAATCCGTGGCCTGCTGGCCGTTTAGAGAGGCAGGCACGCATGACTACGGCATGCGTGGCCTGACCACTCGATCAAATTCGCAGGCTGGATATAGCAGGTTGCGGGCCAACTCCGCAGGTGAACGAAGATGAAACTTTTCCCACAGCCGCTCTGGCATCGGGCATACGGGGAGATGGCGCACAAAGTGGGGGCGCACTCAGGCCCTGTTTAGGTGCTGGGCTGAGAGAATGCTGGGGCCGCTACGCGGCCCATCGCCGGCAAGCCAGCTCCCACAGGGATCGCGCATGGCTTGAGGTCAGCGCGGTCGGGGTGGGAGCAACTGGCTTGCCGGCGATGAGCTGCACAGCAGCCCCAAGTGTGACGAAACTCAGTAATCGAAGCGGTCCACCGCACGCCGACGTTCATTGTCGTCACGCCGGTCATAGATGGCCGTGGTCTGGATATTGGCGTGATGCGCCAGCTTCTGCGCAATGGACAGGTCGTGCTCTTCGATCACCCGGGTGATGAACGCCCGGCGGAAGTCGTGCGGCATGATTTTCACACCCACCTGCGCACCACGCTGGCGGGCAATGTAGTAAATGGCATGCTTGGTGATACGCGCCCGGGTGATATGACTGCCACGGCGGATGCGGTTGAACAGGAACGGGTCGTCTTCGGCCCCTGCCGGCAAGTCCTGGCGGCGCAGGTCCAGCCACGCCTGCAACTTCTCGAACGCCCATGGCGGGGCGTACTTGATCAGTTGGCGGTTGCCCTTGCCCAGCACCTGCAGGCTGCGCGCCTCGAAGTCGACCTGGTCCAGGTCGATGTCCACCGATTCAGACTTGCGCATACCGGTGCCGTACAGCAAGGCGATGATCGCCGCGTCACGCACACCCTGCGGCCGTGGGTCGGCCGCGCACACATCCATCAGCTCGCGAATCAGGCTGCGGCGCAGGTTGCGCCCCGGCGGCAGGCGGCTGCCGGTGGCCGGCTTGACCTCGCGAATGCGCAGCAACTGCTCGTGATCGATCAGGCCCTGGCGCCATGCTTCGTTCATCACACCGCGGATGGCGTTGACGTACAGAGAGGAGCTGTTGGGTGCGTAACCGTCGGCACGCAGCGCCGCCACCAGAGCGATCACATGGCCGGGCTCGAGCCGATGCCAGGGCACATCGACGATATTGCAGTCGACAAAACCCAGCCGGTCGGCAGCGTCCTGAAGGATGTAGCGCATGGTTTGCTGGCTGGATGGGGCCAGGCGGGCCATGTACTGCAGCAGCGGGTTTTTCGAGAGATCGGACAAAACGTGAATCCTGTAGCGAAGCGTTGGCCAGCAGCGAACCGGGCCAACCATGAAGCAAGTCAATACGACATACCAGCAGGTCCAATAACAGCAGAAAACGCATGTCATTCGGACCCGGAGAGGTGCCATCACCTTGATATACAAAGGGTACGGAGCTGGCACGGATCGTGATCTTACCCCAATTGAGCCTACTGAACGAACGAAGGCTAGCCTTGATGCCTGGATTGGGGCCGCTTTGCGGCCCATCGCCGGGGCCGCGTTAACCTCCCGGCGCCGGCCACCACCCCGGGAACATCTGCTGCACCCGGGGCTCGGCGAAGCGCTCGTCGATCAAGACCAGAACGCCACGGTCCTGGTCGCCCCGGATGACCCGCCCTGCTGCCTGAATGACCTTGCGCACGCCCGGGTAGAGATAGGCGTAATCGAACCCCGCACCAAACTGCCGCCCCAGACGCTGCTTGAACTGCTCGTTGACCGGGTTGACCTGGGGTAGCCCAAGGGTGGCGACAAACGCGCCGATCAGCCGCGTGCCCGGCAAGTCCACCCCCTCCCCGAATGCACCACCCAGCACCGCAAAGCCCACCCCGCGGCCATCCGCCACAAAACGGTCGAGAAAGCCCTGGCGAGCTGCTTCGTCCATGGCCGGTTGCTGGGACCACATGGGAATCTGCGGATGCCGTTCGGCCAGCAGCCCGGCCACCTGTTGCAGGTACTCGAAACTGCTGAAGAACGCCAGGTAATTGCCCGGCATACGCTCATACTGCCGGGCAATCAGCTCGACGATCGGCGCCAGCGAAGCCTGGCGTTGCTGGTAACGGGTGGATACCTGGCTGGCGATGCGCACTTCCAGCTGTTCGGCGCGAAACGGCGCGGCCACTTCCAGCCAGGCGGTATCGGCCGGCATGCCCAGCAGGTCGCTGTAGAAATGCCGTGGGCTCAGGGTGGCGGAAAACAGCGTCACGCTGCGCGCGGCCTGCATGCGTGGGCCCAACAGGCGCGCCGGAGTGATATTGCGCAGGCACAGGGTGGCCAGCCGCCGCTTGCGTGGCCCCTGGCGCTGGCTGATGTCGAACAGGAAGTGCTCGTCGAACAGCTCGGCAACCCGGCTGAACTGCAACGCCTGGTAGAGGAACTGCAGCACCTGCGGGTCCATTTGCGCAGGCGCCTGGTTCATCTGTTCCTGGATCAGCCCGATGCATTGCTGCAGGGCACGCAGCAAAGCCTCTGGGAGCGACTCGCTGGCCTGGTACGGCGCACGCTGCTCCTTGTAGAGAGCGTTCCACTGCCGGTTCAAACGGTCCAGCGCACTGACCAGCCCGTGTGGTTTGCTCTGGCGCAGGGCCAGCAACTGGCCCTGGTCCAGGCTGGCGCTGTACATGCCGCGCCCGCGCTCGACCAGGTTGTGTGCCTCGTCCACCAGCACCGCGACCCGCCACTGGTTGGCCTGGGTCAGGCCGTACAACAAGGCGTGGGCATCGAAGTAGTAGTTGTAGTCCGCCACCAGCACGTCTACCCAACGCGCCATCTCCTGGCCCAGGTAATACGGGCACACCTGGTGCGCCAGGGCCACTTCGCGCAGCTGGGCGCGGTCGAGCATGGGCAACGCTGCCGCCGCCGCGCGTGCGGCCGGCAGGCGGTCGTAGAAGCCCGTAGCCAACGGGCAGGATTCACCATGGCAGGCCTTGTCGGGGTGCTCGCAGGCTTTGTCGCGGGCGATCAGCTCCAGCGTGCGCAAGGCCGGCTGCGGCGTGGCGTCGGTGATCTGGCGCATGGCATCCAGGGCCAGGGCCCGGCCCGGAGTCTTGGCGGTGAGAAAGAACAGCTTGTCGAGCTGCTGCGGCACCATGGCCTTGAGCAGGGGGAACAAGGTACCGAGGGTCTTGCCAATTCCGGTGCTGGCCTGGGCCATCAGGCAACGGCCGGTGCTCACCGCCTTGTACAGAGTTTCTGCCAGTTGTCGCTGGCCCTGGCGGAACACCGGATAGGGGAAGCCCAGTGCTTGCAGGCCCTGGTTACGCTCGGCCAGGCGCTGCTCCTGCGCTTGTGCCCAAGCCAGAAAGCGTTGGCACTGGGTTTCGAAGAACACCTGCAGTTCGGCAGCCGTGCAGTGTTCACTGATCAGCGTCTGGCCATCGCTGTCCACGTCCAGGTAAACCAGCGCCACCTCGATGGCCGGCAGTTGCCGTGCCTGGCACATCAACCAGCCGTAGACCTTGGCCTGCGCCCAGTGCAACTGGCGGTGGTTGGCCGGCTGGCGCGACAGGTCGCCACGGTGGGTCTTGATTTCTTCCAGGCGGTTGCAGGCGGGGTCGTAACCGTCGGCGCGGCCACGCACTTTCAGGGTTTCGAACTGGCCTTCGAGGGCAATTTCCGACTCGTAGCCCGCAGCACGTCGCGCCACCACTCGCCGATGCCCCTCGATCCCCTCCTGGGCGGTAGGTGATGGCGTGAAACGCAGGTCCAGGTCGCCGACCTTGGCGCTGAATTCGCACAAGGCGCGTACCGCCACGCTGTAGCTCAAGGCGTTTCGCTCCAGCGCACATGGCACACTGCGACAGGCAGGCCGTGGGCCCGGCAGAACTCCAGCCAGCGCAGCTGGTTGTCCTGCAGGCGGTCACCGGGCCCCTTGACCTCGACCATGCGGTAGCGACCCTGTTCGGGCCAGAACTGGATCAGGTCGGGCATGCCGGCGCGGTTGTTGCGGATGTCCTGCAGCAGGCGCAGGAAGCACTGTTTCAAATGGGCCGCCGGCAGGCAGGCCAGGGCTTGCTCAAGCAATGCTTCACTGAGCACAGACCAGAACACGAATGGCGACTGCAGGCCTTGCTTGGCGGTGTAGCAGTCGAGAATCGCCCGGTGATGGCTGCCATCGTCGAGCCGCCCCAGGCACCGTTCGAACAGAGCACTGCGGCGTTGCTGGAAGTCGCCGTCGTGCAGGTCCTGCGGGGCGGCCTGGAAGGGGTTGAAGAACGCGCCAGGCACCGGGGCGAAGATCGCCTCCCAGCACAGCAGGCCGAACAGGCTGTTGAACAGGGTGTTCTCCACGTAATGCACCGGCCCGTCGGCTTCGGCCAAGTGCTGGCGTACCGCCTCCTCCACACCCAGCGCTGCCCGTTCCCGAGGCAGTTCCAGCTCGATCAGCTCCAGGGGAGCGACACGCTGACGCCGCTGTGGCGGGCCACCGAGCTTGCGTGCCAGGCGTGGCAACATGCGTTCCAGCGCCTGCACTTCCAGGGCGTTGGCCGGTGCCGCAGCCAGTTGCAGCGCCAGCGCATGGGCCTGGGGCCACTGCTCGCTGCGCTCCAGCACCCGCACCTGGCGGATGCGCGCCTGGGCATGACTGCATTGCGTGTACACAGCCATGGCCTGCGCCCAGTCGCCCAGGCGCTCGCATTGCTGGCCCAGGGCGAATTGCAGGCGCGCATGGCGCCGGGCCAACCATGGGTTGTCGCTGTGCAGGCCCTGCATGGCTGCCAGGATCGACAGCGGGTCGTCGCCCTGCTCCAGACGCTCGGCGCACTGGTGCAAGGCCATGGCCAGGTCGACTTCGGCGCGTTGTTGCAGGGCACGCGAATCGGTGCTGAACGGCACCTGTTCGTAGCGCAACAAGCCGAGGTCGGCGAGGACGAAGTCCGACCAGTCCTGGTACAGGTTGCCGAAGAACAGCAGGCGCATGCGGTCGCACAAGGGTTGCAGGCACCACTGGAGGATGCGCACGCCGCTGTCCGGAAACCACTCGGCCAATGACCGGGCTTGCAGGCCCAAGGGTTGCAGCTGTGCAAGCAGATCATGCTTGGCGGCGCGGGGGCGGCTCAGCTGTGGGGCAAAACAACGGGCGAATTCGTCCTTGCGCAGCAGGGCGAACAGCTGCTCCAGTTCCAGTTGCGCGGGCTCCCGTACCCAGCCGAGGGCCAGCAACGGTTGCAGGGCCTGCCCGGTATCGCCGATTTCGGCATAGTCGAGGCGGTCGCTGCGAAACAGCTCGCCTTTGCGCATGACCATGCGCACCATCAGGGCCTGCGCCGGGGCGTCCAGTTGGCCGAAGGTGCGGATGAAAGCCAGCTCCTGATCGTCGAGCAGGTCTTCGTAGCGCTGTTCGACCCACAGCAGCACCTGGCGGAAATTGTGCAGGTAGTAGAACGGGTCGTCGACGGAATGGGCGATCACGGGCTGGGGGTCAGGCGGCTGAAATGGGTACTGGTTATACATACAGACCAGTATGCCTGGCAAGTGCCGTGGGTCGCTCAACAATCGGCTATCGGCTTGGGGGCTGCTTTGCAGCCCAATCGCGACGCAAGGCCGCTCCCACAGGTATTGCAGTGCTGTTGAAACCAGCGCGATACCTGTGGGAGCGGCCTTGCGTCGCGATTGGGGCGCAAAGCGCCCCCCCGGAATTCACACCTGTTCCGTCGCCCCGACCATCTCCGACGCCTTGACCTTGGCACTGCCAATCGGCGCCTGCAGCAGGAGGAAGTAGGCCAACGCCGAACACAGCGCCACCACCGCACTGATCATGAACGCGGTGGTGAACGAGCCCGAGTACTGGATGCTGAAGCCGGTGACGATCGGCGCCACCGAGCCGGCAATGTAGCCGCCAAAGTTCTGGATCGAGCCAAACGAGGCCACGCGCTGGCTGTCGACGATGGTGTTGACGATCATCCAGGCAGTGGCACTGGCCATGTTGATGCTGAACAGCGCCAGGCACAGCAAAATGATGCAACCGGTCAGGCCGGTGACGAACGACAGCGGCAGAGTGAACAGCGCCGCCAGCACCAGCCCGGTGATCACGCTGAACTTGCGGCTGGCCAGCACGCTCATGCCCCGTTTCACCAGCAAGTCACAGAAACGACCGGCAACGATCGTGCCCGCTGCGCCAAAGCCATAGGCCAGCGACACTACCCAGGCGGTCTTGTACAGGTCCAGGCCATGCTCGCGCTCGAAGTAGCCAGGCAGCCAGGTCAGGTGCAGCCAGAGCATGTAGATCACGCCCATGAAGCCCAGCACCGCACCCCAGGTACTACGGTGCTTGAACAGGTCCAGCCAGCCGGCGAAGTACGAGGCCTTCGGCGCTTGTGCAGTGGCTGCCGGCACCTGCTGCGCGCTCGGCAACGGCTTGCCCTCGGCAGAAAGCTCCGCCAGGTAGCGTGCCTTGCTTTTGTAGAAGGTCAGCCAGCACAGCGCCAGCACCACGCCGATCACACCGGTGATGATGAACATGCCGCGCCAGCCGAAGTTGACCATGAACAGCGTCAGCAAAGGTGGCGCCAGGCAAGGGCCGAGGCAAGTCGAGGACCAGACCACGCCGGTGGGAGTACCACGCTCGTTGGCATCGAACCACTCCGACAGGGCCTTGGCCGCGGATGGGAACATCGGCGCCTCGCCAATCCCCAGCAACACCCGCAAGCCCATGAAGCCGGCAAAACTGTTGACCATGCCGAACGCTGCCTGGGCCACCGACCAGCCCAGCAGCGAGGCACCGAGGGCGATCTTGCTGCCCAGGCGGTCGATGATCATGCCCATCGGCAGCTGGGCAAAGGCATAGGCAATGGAAAACGCCGACAACAGGATGCCCATCTGCGACGGGCTGATCATCATGTCTTTCTGGATCGAGGTGTTGGCGATCGACAGCGCACTACGGTCCAGGTAGTTGACTATGCCGATCAGCAGCAGGAACACGACGGTGATGCGTTGGTACTTCTTCATAGGGTTCATGTGATGACCTTTATTATTATTGTTGCCGCGCTGTCAGCGCCTTGGCGGTCCTTCGTTCAAGCTGCGCCCTCCCTGACGCAGCGCGCCGCTCAAGGCTGGCGCGCGGTGGTTGCTACGTCCAGCAGCCCGCGCCGGCCGAGGCTGTCGATCAGCGCACGCAGGCCAAAATGCCACTGCGGCGCCAGGTCGCTGGTAGTCACGCGGTTGCACAGGGTACCGAGTTGCGGGTTGCTGATGCTCACCACATCGCCCGGCTTGTGGGTGAAGCCGTTCCCCGGTTGGTCGCGGTCCTGCTTGGGGGCGAACAAGGTACCGAGGAACAGCACCAGGCCGTCGGGGTATTGATGGTTCTCGTTGAGGGTTTGCTGCACAAGGTCCTGCGGGTCGCGGCTTATCTGACGCATGGAGCTGCGGCCGGCGAGGATGAAACCGTCTTCGCCCACCACCTGCAAGTCCACTTCGGCGGCGCGCACGTCGTCCAGGCCGAAGCTTTCGTCGAACAAACGCAGCAGCGGGCCAAGCGCGGTGGAGGCATTGTTGTCCTTGGCTTTTGACAACAGCAAGGCGCTACGGCCTTCGAAGTCACGCAGGTTGACGTCGTTGCCGAGCGTCGCACCCTTGATGCGACCATCGCTCGACACCGCCAGCACCACCTCCGGCTCCGGATTGTTCCAGCTCGACTTCGGGTGGATGCCGATGTCGGCGCCGTGGCCGACCGCCGACAGTGGCTGGGCCTTGGTGAACACCTCGGCGTCCGGGCCAATACCCACTTCCAGGTATTGCGACCACAGGCCCTGCTCCACCAGCACCTTGCGCAGCGCTTCGGCCTGGGCCGAGCCTGGTACGATCTGCGACAGGTCGGCGCCGATGCGGCTGGCCAGGGTGTCGCGGATGGCATCGGCCTTGGCCGGGTCGCCCTTGGCCTGCTCTTCGACCACGCGCTCCAGCAGGCTGGTGGCGAAGGTTACCCCAGCGGCCTTCACCGCCTGCAGGTCGACAGGTGCCAGCAGCCATGGCTGGCGCGGGTCGCGCAGGGCCGGGTCGCTGTTGCCGAGCAAGGCTGGCAGCCCGATCAGCGGCTCGGCCAGCGGCAGGCTGCGCAGGTAGGCCACGGGGTCGGCCACTTCCAGCAGGGCCGAGACGGTGGCTACATGGGCGCTGATGTCGTGCACGGCCCCGGCCTTTACCAGTACCACCGCAGGGCCCTGGTCCGGCAGCCAGACCCGACCTACCCAACTGCCGCTGTCGAACGCGCCGGTATCGTGAGTCAGAGGCAGCAGTCGCTTGCCGTTCGCTCGTTCAGTCATCTGTGTACCCTTACTGTCATTCATTGGGAAAGTGCCGGCAGTTGCAGCTGCCCGGCCAGCCGGTCAAGGTCGGCCACCAGCTGTGACGAAAGGCTTGCGCCCTGCTCCAGGGCCAGGCGGCGCAAGGCAAGGCCAGCCTGCCCAGGCAGGCGCACCGGGCGCTTGGGGTCGAGTGGCCGGCTGGCCAGGACCAGCCGGCCGAGGAAGCTGGTTTCGTCGGTGAACGCTTGCAGGCCGCCGAAGAAACTCGGATCGATGACCACGGCGGTGGCCGATGCACCCCACTGGTCTGGTGCATCCTTGCGGCCATGGCCGGCCAGCCCCGAGGTCAGGGCTTCGACCAGCAGCGCCAGGGCGAAACCTTTGTGGCCAAAGGCCTGGCCCCCCAAGGGCAGGATGCTGCCTTGCGGGCTGGTGAAGAAGTCGCGCGGGTCGTCGCTCAGTTGCCCGTCATTGCTCACCAGCACCGGGTGGGGCAGGCGGCTGCCGGCGTCGCGACACTTGCCGACCAGGCCGAGGGTGACGGTGGACATGCTGACGTCCAGCAGAATCGGCTCGCCCTGGGTCGGGATGCCCGCGGCAATCGGGTTGGGGGTGTAGATCGGGTCAACGCCACCATGGGCGCAGACCAGCCCTACCGACGGGTCCGAGGAATACAGCATCGCCGCCAGGCCCTGATCGGTATAGGGCTTGAGGTAAGCTGCCAGGCAACCGATATGCGCAGCGCGGCGTACCACGGCGATGCCGATACCCTGCGAAGTGGCGCCCTTTGCCGCGCAGTCCAGGGCACGGCTGACGCAGTACGGCCCCAACAGGTAGTGGCCATCGAACAGGCTGGAGATGCCACTGTCCGACACCTGCTCCAGTACCTGGGCGCGGGCCTTGACCTGCCCGCCGAGCATGCCGTCGATGTAGCGGCTGACCAGGTTCAGGCCATGGGTGCGATGGCCCAGCAATTCGCCTTCGAGAAGTACCCGGGTCACTGCCTGGGCGACTTCGGCATCGGCGCCGGCCTTTTCGAACAACCGCTCGACGAAGGTGGTGAGTGCTTGCACATTGTGAAGTGTGGCTTGAGTCATTGCAGTTGCCTTGGAAAAGGGATGGGGCTGGCGATCAGGTCACGGCACCGATCTGCCAGGGCACGAATTCGTTCTGACCGTAGCCGTGCAGTTCACTCTTGCTGCGTTCACCGGAAGCGATGCGCAGCATCTGCTCGAAGATGAACGCGCCGCACTCCTCGATGCTGGTGGAGCCGTCGGCGATGCCGCCGCAATTGACGTCCATGTCTTCTTCCTGGTGTTCGAACACCCGGTTGTTGGTCGCCAGCTTGATCGACGGCGCCGGGGCACAGCCGTAGGCCGAGCCACGGCCGGTGGTGAAGGCGATCAGGTTGGCCCCGCCAGCCACCTGGCCGGTGGCCGAAACCGGGTCGTAGCCGGGGGTATCCATGAACACCAGGCCCTGGGCCCGCACCGCTTCGGCGTACTGGTACACATCGACCAGGTTGCTGGAACCGGCCTTGGCCACCGCACCGAGGGACTTCTCGAGGATGGTGGTCAGGCCCCCGGCCTTGTTGCCAGCCGAAGGGTTGTTGTTCAGCTCGGCGTTCATGCGCTGGCAGTAGTCTTCCCACCAGCGGATGCGGGCCACCAGCTTTTCGCCGACCTCGCGGCTGACCGCACGGCGGGTCAGCAGGTGCTCGGCACCGTAGATCTCCGGTGTCTCGGAGAGGATCGCGGTGCCACCGGCCGCCACCAGGCGGTCGACGGCATTGCCCAATGCCGGGTTGGCGGTAATGCCGGAATAGCCATCGGAACCGCCACATTGCAGGCCGACCACCAGATGCCGCGCACTGACCGGCTGGCGTTGCACCTGGTTGGCCTCGGCCAACAGAGCCTTGACCTGCTCTATACCGGCGGCGATGGCTTTGGAGGTGCCGCCGATACCCTGGATGGTGAAGGCGCGCAGCTGGGCGCTGGCCTGCAGGCCCTGGGTTTCCAGCAGGCTCTCGATCTGGTTGGTCTCGCAGCCCAGGCCGATGATGAGCACGGCAGCGAAATTGGGATGTACGGCGTACCCGGCCAGGGTACGACGCAACAGGCCCAGGGCTTCACCGCCGGGGTCCACCGCACAGCCGGCGCCGTGGGTCAGTGCCACCACGCCGTCGATGTTCGGGTAATCGGCCAGCACTTCAGGGTGGATGTCGCGGCGGAAATGGTCGGCCACGGCCCGGGCCACGGTCGCCGAGCAGTTCACCGAGGTGAGGACGCCAATGTAGTTGCGGGTGGCGACCCGGCCATCGGCACGCACAATGCCCTGGAACTGCGCCTCGCGGCCGGGCTGGCTGCGAGTATCGACACCGAACGCGTAGTCACGGGCGAAATCGCCCATCTGCACATTGTGCACATGCACGTGTTCGCCGGCGTCGATGGCCTGCGAGGCAAAACCGATGATCTGCCCGTAACGGCGCAGGGGCTGGCCCTGCTCCACACGCTCGGTAGCGAGTTTGTGGCCCGAGGGGATGGGCTGGCGAACGGTAATCGCTTCGGCGTCCAGGCGCAGGCCCTGCGGCAGGGCCTGGCGGGCGATTAGCACGTTGTCCAGCGGGTTGAGGCGAATGACGGCAAGGTCGCCGGACTTGGCAATCAGTTGCATGGGACCTCTCAGGGTGCGGCTGGCTTCTTGTTATGGCTGCGACCACTGTAAGAAGCCTTGGGCAACATTCCCAATGAGATGATCCGATCGTGCGATAACCCTGGGTTATCAAAAACCGGTATCAGGGCGTGTTTATCAATCACATTTGCGGGCCATTGGAGCCGCTGCGCAGCCCCAAGGGCTTCATTCCTGTGCCTGCTGACGGCGCCGAGCCCCCTCCAGCAAAATCTCGACAAACGCCTGGGCCGAAGCGCTCAGCGGCTCGTCCTTTCGGGTAACCACGCCGTACTCCAGCGCCGCCAGGTGCAACGGGCTGCGCAATTCTTTCAGTTGGCCGCTGGCCAACTGCGCTGCAACCATCGAGCGCGGCAACATGGCGATCATCGGCGCCGCCTGCAGCAATTGCAGGAACATGGGCATGGAGATGGTTTCGACGCTGTCGGCAGGCGTGGCGATGCCGGCAACACGAAATGCCTGTTCCAGGCGGTTGCGGATCGGCGTACCCACCGGGTACAGCACCCACGGCCAGTCGCCCAGCGCTGCCAGCGGCGTGCTTTCCAGCTGATTGAGCGGGTGCTCGCTGTTGACCACCAGGCTGAACGGTTCCGGCTCCAGGGGCTGGAAGTCGAACAGCTGGCCGAAGCGTTCTTCAGTGAAGCGGCCAATCATGATGTCGAGCTTGTTCTGCTCCAGCATGGTCAACAAGTGATCGCTGGAATGCTCCACCACTTCTATCGACAGCAACGGGCTGCGCGCCTTTATCGCGGCGATGGCCTGCGGCAGCACCAGTGCGGTGGCGGCAAAGATCCCGCCGACGCGGATGAAGCCGTGCCCACCGTTGCGCAGGCGGTTGACCTGGTCGACGAACTGTTGCGACTCGGCCAGCGCGCCTTGGGCATAGCGCACCACATATTGGCCCAGTTCGGTGGGTGGCATGCTCCGCGGCAGGCGCTCGAACAGGGCGAAGCCGAACTGCTCCTCAAGGTCACGCAACATCTTGCTCAGTGCCGGCTGGCTCAGGTTCATGCGCGTGGCGGTGGCGTGCATGTTGCGGGTGCGCGCCAAAGTGTCGATCAGCACCAGGTGCTTGTAGCGGATCCAGTTGCAAAAGCTGGAATGGGTCATGTCCGGCGGCATTGACGCAGGGCCTCAGGCAAGTGAAAAGGCAGGGCTATTGCGCCCGCAGGTAGTGCAGCAAGGTGTCCAGGGCAACCGAGTTGGGCCGCGAGCGCAGGGTCAACACGCCCAGGTTGGCCATTGCCAGCGGCAGTTCTACCGGCAGGATAGCGACCATTCCATAGCGGGCATAATGCTTGGCCACGTCATCGGGCACCACCGCAATCATCTCGGAGGCTTCGAGCATGGCGGTGGTAGCCAGGATCGAGGCAGTTTCGACGATATCCAGCGACTGCACCATGCCGCCGGCCTGCAACGCGCTTTCGACGCGGCGGCGCATCGGGCTGCCGATGGGGTGCAGGATCCAGGTCAAGGCCACCAGGTCGGTCAGTTGCAGCCCGGCGGCATTGGCCAGCGGGTGGCCTGCGCGGGCGATAACACGCATCTGCTCACCGCCTTCGAACAGTTCGATGTTCAGGTCCTGGCTGTCGCTCTGGTCCGGCAGGCGCCCCACCACCATGTCGAAGTCGCCACGCAGCAAGGCCGGCAGCAAGGTGTCGCTGGTGCCGACCTCCAGAGAAATGCGCACCTTGGGGTGATCGCGCTTGTAGGCCAGTACTGCCCTGGTCAGCACACCCGGCACCGGGCCCATTACGCTGCCCACCCGCACCAGGCCCTGGGCCCCGCGCGCCAGCTCGGCAATCTGCGCCTGGGCGTACTCGAACTCATGCAGCGCGTTCTGCGCATAGCGGATCATCACTTCGCCATACAGCGTCGCTTGCATGCCCCGTGGCAAACGCTCGAACAAGCGTACGCCAAGGCGCTCCTCAAGCTGTTGCAGCAACAGGCTCGCAGCCGGTTGCGTGGTGTGCATCGCCGCGGCAGCACGGCGCAGGTTGGCGAACTCGCCCAAGGCGTTGAGCAGCGTGATCTGCCGGCTGGAGATCTTCAATGCGCCGAGGCTGGCAGGCGCCTGGGCGCTGTCGGGTGGCAAGCGAGACATATCGAATCCGGTATCACTGATTAAGATTTGGCGATTATGCCTGTATCGCTCGACAACCTACAGTCAGGTCTCCCAGTGCTTGAACAGAACAAGAGCCGACCATGAGCATACGTATTACCCACCTGAGCGTTCGCGACATTCGTTTCCCCACTTCGCTGTCGCTGGACGGCTCCGACGCCATGAACAGCGCCCCCGATTATTCGGCGGCCTACGTGGTGCTGCACACCGACGCCGAGGCTCTGGAAGGCCACGGCCTCACCTTCACCATCGGCCGTGGCAACGAGATTTGCGCTGCTGCGGTGCAGTCGCTGGCGCCGCTGATCGTCGGCCTCACCCTGGAGGAAATCACGGCCGACATGGGCGGTTTCTGGCACCGCTTCACCGTCAGCGACAGCCAGTTGCGCTGGCTGGGCCCGGAAAAGGGCGTGATCCACCTGGCCACCGCCGCGATCATCAATGCCGTGTGGGACCTGTGGGCCAAGCACGAGGGCAAGCCGGTGTGGAAGCTGCTGGCCGACATGACGCCCGAGCAGCTGGTGCGCTGCCTGGACTTCAGCTACGTCACCGATGTGCTCACCCCCGAAGAAGCCATCGCCTTGCTGCGCCGCCAGGCGCCGGGCAAGGCTCGGCGCGAAGCGCAGATGCTGCGCGAAGGCTACCCTGGCTACACCACCGCGCCGGGCTGGCTGGGCTACAGCGAAGAAAAGATGCGCAAGCTGGCCCGCGAGGCGGTGGAAGATGGCTGGACCCACATCAAGCAGAAGATCGGTGCGGACCTGGAGGAAGACATTCGCCGCGCCAGCATCCTGCGCGACGAAATTGGCTGGGAGCGCACCCTGATGATGGATGCCAACCAGGTATGGGGCGTCGAGGAATCCGTCGCCAACATGCGCCGCCTGGCCGCGTTCGAGCCACTGTGGATCGAAGAGCCGACCAGCCCGGACGACATCCTCGGGCACGCCACCATCCGCCAGCGCATTGCGCCGATTGGCGTGGCCACCGGTGAACATTGCCACAACCGGGTAATGTTCAAGCAGATGTTCCAGGCCGGCGCGCTGGACTTCTGCCAACTGGACGCGGCCCGCCTGGGTGGCCTGAACGAAGTGCTGATCGTGCTGCTGATGGCGGCCAAGTACGACGTACCCGTGTGCCCGCACGGCGGCGGTGTCGGCCTGTGCGAATACGTGCAGAACATTGCCCTGTTCGACTACATCGCTGTGTCGGCCTCGCTGCACAACCGAGTGCTGGAGTACGTCGACCACCTGCACGAGCATTTCATCGACCCGGTGGTGATCCGCCGCGGGCGCTACATGCCACCGCAACGCCCGGGCTACAGCATCGAAATGCATGCCGAGACCCTCGCGCGCTACCAGTACCCCAACGGCGCGGTGTGGCTCGACATCAACCGCTCCTGACCCACCTACCTGGGTGTGCCGCCTCTGCGCGGCACGCCACCAGCTCTTTTCACGGGGAAAAAACAATGACAATCCTCACCGGTACTGCGGCGGCGCCCGCCCCTGCCGCCACCACCGAACAGCGCCTGAACGGCCTGCTGCTGCGCAAACTGATGCCTCTGCTCATCGTTGTCTACGTGATGAGCTTCCTTGACCGGACCAACATTGCCCTGGCCAAGGCCAGCATGGGTATAGACCTCGGCCTGTCGGCAGCGGCCTACGGCCTGGGCGCCGGGCTGTTCTTCCTCACCTACGCCCTGGCCGAAGTACCCAGCAACCTGATCATGCATCGGGTCGGCGCACGCTTCTGGATCACCCGCATCATGATCACTTGGGGCCTGCTCTCGGCGGGCATGGCCTTCGTCCAGGGCGAAACCTCGTTCTACGTCATGCGCCTGTTGCTCGGGGTTGCCGAAGCGGGCCTGTTCCCCGGCGTGATGCTGTACCTGACCTACTGGTTCGATCGTGAACAGCGTGCCCGCGCCACGGGTTACTTCCTGTTGGGCGTGTGCCTGGCCAACATCCTCAGCGGCCCGCTGGGGGGTGCCCTGCTGGAAATGGACGGTGTGCTGGGCTGGCACGGCTGGCAATGGCTGTTCGTGCTCGAAGGCCTGCCGGCAGTGGCCCTGGCTTATGTGGTATGGAAGAAACTGCCCGATGGCCCGACCTCGGCGCCCTGGCTGTCGGCCGTCGAAGCCGAGGACATCGAGCGCCGCCTGGCTGCGGAGCGCGCCACCGCACCGCAGCAGAGCAAGTTGGGGCAGATGTTCCGCGACCGGCAGATCTGGCTGGCGATCGTGGTGTACTTCGTGCACCAGATCACCATCTACACGGTGATTTTCTTCCTGCCGGGTATCATCGGCACCTACAGCGCACTGTCGCCCTTCCAGGTCGGCCTGCTGACCGCCGTACCGTGGATTGCTGCCGCCATCGGCGCCGCCACCCTCCCGCGCCTGGCCACCTCGCCGAGCCGTTGCCGCACGCTGCTGTTCTGCGGCCTGCTGACCATGGCGGCCGGGTTGCTGCTGGCGTCGCTGGCCAACTCGTTCATCGGCCTGATCGGGTTTTCGCTGACTGCCCTGATGCTGTTCGTGGTGCAGTCGATCATCTTCGTCTTCCCCTCCAGCCGCCTGAGTGGCAGTGCCCTGGCGGCAGGTCTGGCCTTTGTCACCACCTGCGGCCTGCTTGGCGGTTTCGTCGGCCCATCGGTGATGGGCCTGATCGAGCAGGCCACCGGCAGTACCCGCAATGGCTTGTGGATCATCGCCGCGTTGCTGGTGGTGGCAGCGCTGGTCAGTACCCGCTTGCGGCAAGGGCAGGAGCAAGCGAATCGCTGACTAGCGAGCGCTCCACGAATCACTGGTTCGGCGAGGTTCGGTAGGAGCAGCCCAAGCAACCCCGGCGGCTCAAGGTGTAACCCCGGCAGGCCGGCCACAGCGCAGTTCCAGCGCATGGGCCAGGCGCTCTACCGCCTGTTGCAGCTCCCCCAGGTGATCACCCAGCCACGCCATCGCCAGGCACTGCTGGTAGCGGCCCTGCAGGCTGAACTGCTCGCCCGGCAGTGCTTGCAGTGATGAACCGGCCAGCGCTGCGGCAATACCCTCCCACGACAGCGGCTGGCGAAAGCGCACCCACAGTGTCCGGCCACCGTCCGGCGTTTCCAGCATCACCCGCTGGCCGAAATGCTGTTGCAACTCACGCGCCAGATATTGCATGCGCTTTTGCAGGTCGGTGCGCAGCCGCACCAGTTGCGCCTCGATTTCGCCTTTGCCCAGCATGTGCGCAAGCGCTTGCAGGCGAAGCGGTGCAAGCCGAAATGCACGCTCGGCGAAAGCCCTGGCCAGCCCGGCATCGAGGCTCAGCAGGTAGGCATAGGGCGCCTCGTTCCCCACTGCGGCATCGAACGCCCCCATCACCAACAGCCAGCGGGAGTCGACCCAATCGCGCAGGCGTGTATTCGGCGGCCCGCTGTAACAGTGCTCGCTGTCCAGGTCGTTTTCCAGCAACCATACAGGGTGCTGGTCAAGCAACTGGCCAAGCTGCTGCTGATAGTGAGGTGAAACCAGCCGCCCCTGCGGCATGCCAAGGCACGACGGCATGACCAGCATGCACACCGGCTCGCTGGCCAGCAGCCGGGCCAAGGCGCGCAGGTCCGGGTTGCCACGGGTATCCAGTGGTACCTCCAACACTCGCATGTCGGCACGTGCCAACGCGCGCAGCACCTGCCAGCAACAGGGCGAGTGCACCACCACGGTGCCGCCTTTCAGGGCCAGCGCCGCCAGCATTGTCTCCAGCAACGCCTGCACATCCGGAGCCAGTTGAACGTCCTCGGCACGCCAGTACTGGTTTGAGGAGCGGGTATAGCGCTCGGCGAGGGCATTGCGCAGACGGGCGCTGCCGGGCGCTTCCCATGGGGCAACACTGTGCGTGCGCTGACGGGCCAGGCGCCGCTCGTGGGTGAACAGGGTGCGCTCGAGCATCGGCTGTGCTGGCAAGGGTGCCTGCCGGGGCATGGCTGCAGCCTCCCCCTTGGCAGCGCCCTGTACGTAATAGCCCGACCTGGGCAGGCACTGCACGCGGCCCTCTTCTTCCAACAGGCTGTAGGCGCTCTGCACGGTGGCCAATGACACCCGCAACCGCCGGGCCAGCACGCGCAACGACGGCAAACGGCACGGGCCGCTGCGTGGAGCCTGGTCGATCAGGGCTTCCAGATAACGATAGACCTTGCGATAGGCGAATTCGCCGGAGCCCGATTGCTCCATCAAGGTGGCCCCGCATGACCACGCCGCCGCCCCGCCAACCGCCGCGGCAGCAACCTCAGCTGTACATCGCGACGTGCCAGATGGCTCATCAGCCGCCAGCAGGCCAGCGGCAGGCCCCCGCCATAGATCAACCTGAGTTGCCCAAGCGGCAGGCCGCTGGTGTTCACCAGCCAGTTTTTCACCGCATCAGGGCAGGGTTTACCCTGCAAGGCTCGATGCAGGTATGGCAGCGCCACCAGCATGTCGGCATGCCAGCACTGCAGAAAACGCTCCAGATTCTTCCCCTGCCTGGCAAACGGGCTGAACAGCAGGCACACCTGTTGGATCTGATTGATGCCATATGCCTTGCCGAACTGCAGCTGATGCACATCGCGCCGCTTTTTGGCGCCCGGCTGGCCAGCCAGCCGCAATGCCGGGCGACTGGCTTGCGGCTCGAGACTGCGTGCATGCAGCTCCCGCAGCTGCACCGGGGCCAACGGCTCGACGAACGCGGCCAATTGCCAGGCGTCCTGCCCCCCTTCGACGCGACAACCGAGCATCAGGTCCAGCTGCTGCTCTTCGAGCAACGGCGGCATCAGGTCGTCAATGGCAATCAACCGCACCGGCGTGCTCTGCGGCACGCCCACCGAGGTCGGCTCCGCCAAAGCGCCGGGTGGCAGCCCGATGCTGCCGTGCAGTCGACTCAGCCCCTGTGCCAGCGTCGCCAGGCACTGGTGTAACACATGCGGACCATGTTCCCCTGCCAGGCGCAGGCTGCGCCGTGCCCAGGCCAGGTACCGGCGGCGCTGGCACGCAGGAATGGCGGTGACGAATACATCCGCAGGTGAATGTGCCTGCAGCGCAAAGCCGACGGCGGCCGCCAGTTCCAGATGCAGGCGACTACCCAGCAGCGCTTCGGGCCCGGCCTCGACCAGATGACCGAACATCAGCATGGCGTCCCTCGGCAACAGCCAGTTGTCAGGCGCGGCAGGGGCATGCCGGCTGAACGGCACTACTTCACGCCCCTTGATCATCTGCAGTTGTACCCGTGGGTCATCCTGCAGGAACAGCGCATTGAAGCTGCGCTCATGGCATTCGAGCGTGGCACTGTCAGCCACAGGCAGGCTCACCACCAGGACCCGCAGCTGGAAAGTTAACGGCGCCCGCAGGGCGATACTCAGTTGTGCGGCACGCAGCATGGCCAGCAGCCGGGTGCTGCAGCGATCGTTGCCTTGCAGCACCAGCAAGCGGTAGGTGCCGATGTATTCGGGCCCGCCCGCAGCAACCAGCAGCCGTTGTATCAGCAATTGCAAGGAAGCACGCTGCGCTTGTGACATATGACTGAGCAAGCGCTCGAGTACTTGTTGGTATATATAGTGCATTGCCTGGTCGTGAATAGCAGTCACGAGATCACCTCATCAACTTCATGCAGCCAGCGCACGTTGATCAGAGGATCTGAACATCAACATGCCCTGAACTTTTCCAGAAGAAATTTCCTACAACTAATTGGAATTAATGACGTAACCATCACTGTCGCCATGACATCGAGAAAAACGCATCGTCGCGACGCCCTGCCGCTGCCAAACACCGCCCTGGCTTGGGCATAGCCATGCTCATTCCACGCTCCTTGCGCAAACTATCATTGAGCCATTATCGAGGGATGCAAAGCGAATAGAAGATACAGATCAGGGTAAAAAAACCATTCAGCGGAAGTGAGAAAACACATTGACTGCCAGGCAAGAACAGTTCAAGCCCAAAAGCTTGGCGGAATATTTCCACGGGCCACCGAGCAATGGTTTTAAATATAAGACGTGTCGTATTTCGTTGTAGGAACTTTCTTTTTTTAACGTCATACCAGTTTGTATTGGGCACAAAAAACCCGGGACTCTGCCCGGGCTTCCTGATAATCCAGACCGTTGTCAGTGTTGCGCCATGTCCAGCACCACACGCCCGCCGCACGGGCATTGGTCCATGTAGCGATGCGCCTCGACCACCTGCTCGAACGGGTACACCTTGATGATCTGCGGTGTCAGCAATTGGTCGGCAGTGAACTGGTTGATATCGCGCAGAGCGCGCTGCAGCGCCACCTGATCCTGGCTGATGCCAAGCTCCGGCTTGCCGGTGAAGTTGCCGATGCAGTGCACATAGAACTGGATGTTCTTCTGGAACGCGGCGCAAGCCGGGAACGGCGTCTGGTTGCCACCTTGCAAGCCATACAGCACCAGGCTGCCACGCGGTGCCAGTACATCGCCCAACAGCGACATCTGCGGCCCGCCCATGCCATCGAGGACCATGTCCACGCCACGGCCATCGGTGTACTTGCCGACCTGCAGCAGCAGGTCCTGCTCTTCGGTGACAATCACCTTGTCGGCGCCCAGGCCCAGCAGGTACTCACGCTGCTCCGCCTCCTTGGTGGCGGCGAACACCTTCAGCCCCAGGGCCTTGCCCAGCTGCACGAAGGCAGGGCCCGCGCAGTGGCTGGCATCGGTAACCAGCGCGGTCTGCCCGGCTTTCGCCCGGGCCAGGTCGATGTAGGCGAAATAGGCGATCAGCAGCGGCGTGTAGTGCACGCTGGCCTCGATCGGGGTGAGCACATCCGGATAACGGGTAATGGCCGTACGCGGCAGCACAATGACGTCGCCGTACACCGGGTGGTCGTTGGCACTGGTGGCCGGGAAGCTGGCAACCCGGTCGCCCACCGCAATATCCTCGACCCCTTCGCCGACCGCGGTCACCACCCCGGCCATCTCGTGGCCGATCCCCGCTGGCAGGCGTGCCTGGGATGGTGCCAGGTTCTGGCGCCAGAGCACATCATACCAGCTGACGCCAACCGCCTCGACGCGGATCTGTACCTCGTCGGCAGCAGGTGACGGTTCGGCCTGCTCCTCGCAACGGAGCACATCGGCAGCGCCGAACTTGTGGAAACGGATCATGCGGGACATCGCATACCTCGCCTTTGTGAACCTCTAATTACCACGGACTTTATCCGGGCTTTGCCGGTTAGACCATCAGTGGTCATTAATAGTCGACATGCCTGTCATCGATTGGGCACCTGACATTCCCTGCGATTGGTCCCCCTAAACCCGTGCAGGGTACCAGCCTTTGGCCTTAAGATTCACCTTTGCCCCACTTTAGGCGAAGCGCACCGATGAATCGAAACGACCTGCGTCGCGTAGACCTCAACCTGCTGATCGTGTTCGAAACGCTGATGCACGAGCGCAGCGTGACCCGTGCCGCGGAAAAACTGTTCCTCGGCCAGCCCGCCATCAGTGCGGCCCTGTCGCGCCTGCGCAACCTGTTCGACGACCCGCTGTTCGTGCGCACCGGCCGCAGCATGGAGCCCTCGGCCCGGGCCCACGAAATCTTCGCCCTGCTGTCTCCTGCACTGGACTCGATTTCCACCGCCGTCAGCCGCGCCGCCGAATTCGACCCGGCCACAAGCAATGCGGTGTTCCGCATCGGCCTGTCGGACGACGCCGAATTCGCCCTGCTGCCGCAGCTGCTCAAGCGTATCCGCGCCGAAGCACCGGGTATCGTGCTAGTGGTGCGCCGGGTCAATTACCTGCTGATGCCGACACTGCTGGCCTCGGGCGAGATCTCGGTGGGGGTCAGCTACACCAGCGAACTGCCCGCCAACGCCAAGCGCAAGGTGCTGCGCCGCAGCATGCCGAAACTGCTGCGCGCCGACAGCGTGCCCGGCGCCATCACCCTGGACGACTTCTGCGCGCGGCCGCATGCGCTGGTGTCGTTTGCCGGGGACTTGTCGGGGTTCATCGACGAGGCGCTGGAAGAGATTGGCCGCAAGCGCCATGTGGTGCTGGCGGTGCCGCAGTTCAACGGGCTGGGGAGCTTGCTGGCGGGCACCGATATTGTCGCCACGGTGCCGGACTACACGGCGGATGCGCTGACCGCGGCGGGTGGGCTGCGGGCCGAGGATCTGCCGCTGGAGGTGCGTAGTTTCGAGTTGCACATGGCCTGGCGCGGGGCGCAGGACAATGACCCGGCGGAGCGGTGGTTGCGGTCGCGGATACAGATGTTCTTCGGCGACCCTGAGAGTCTTTAGGGGCTTCGCGCCGATCGTGTCCCAGGAAGTGGTGTAACTCATCTTGCGGCGCTATTGAGCGTCCTCCCCGTTTCTGCCTGATCAGCAGAAGAACAAGTTTGATCATGTAAGGATTATTCCTTACTACTCACTCAGCATATCCGTGAGAACGTTCATGCCTGCCATCCACTAAATCGCCACGTTGACCTCGAAGGGGCAGGTCACACTGCCCAAATCCGTTCCCCAGCTACTGGGGCTTGATACCGGTGGCAAAATCGCATTCGACGTGCGGGGGGTGAAATCGTGGTCAGCCGCATAGAAGCCATCCATGAAGACTCTGCTATGGGTGCGTTCCTGGGTTTGCTGGAGGCTGATATCCGAGGCGGCCGCAACCTCAACACTCTGCCGGAAGACTTGGCGCAAACCATGCTCGCCAACGCAAACCACGCCGTAAACCTCGACGAAGTTATCGACGAATCCACCTCACTCAAGCCCTGCTCGCTGAATATCACCTGATGACTCATACCCAGGCGCCCAACGCCAGGTCGGCGCGGAAAGGTGTTCAAAGAAGAAATCGGAAACAGCTCTGATCTTCACTGGCCGGGTTCGCGCAGACGGCGTCACGAAATACAAACCGCCCCGAGTCATACTCCACTCCGGCAAGATTCTTTCCAGGCGCCCATCCATCAGATACTCACTCGCGATGAACTCAGGCAGTTCAGAGATGGCCATCCCTTCTAGCAACAGTGGAAGCATCGCCTCCGAATTAGTGACACGCAAAGGCCCGGTAGGCACGACATCCTCTTCTATTCCAGATGCATGCGTGAATCTCCAGACCTGCGTCCGGGCACGGTAGGCGTAGCTGAGGCAAGGCATACTTGCCAGCTCTCGGGGATGCTTTGGCCTTCCGTGCTGATTGAGGTAGGCCGGTGAGGCGACAAGGAACTGAGTCACGGCACACAGTTTTCTCGCCACCAATGAGGAGTCGGGCAACGCAGCGATCCTCAAGGCCGCGTCAAAACCATCGGCGATCAGGTCGACCGAAGCGTCGGACAAATGGAGGTCTACCGAGAGTTCTGGATATTGCCGAAAGAGTTGCGGCATCAAGGGCGCGACCCATCTCAAGCCGAACGACATGGGGATCGCAAGGCGAACCAGGCCACGAGGTCGAACGGAGAGCTCCATCGCCTCGCCTTCCACCTCTTCGGCCTGTCGATAGATTTCCCCAGCCTTGCCAGCCATGCTCTGACCGAACTCGGTCAATGAAAGTTGCCGAGACGTGCGGTTGAACAGGCGCCCCCCCAGTCGCTCCTCCAGCCGTGCTACCGCCCTGGATACTGTAGGCACTGAAACGCCCATGACTCTGGCAGCAGCTGCGAACGAGCCCTCCTCAGCTACCTTGGCAAACATCGCCAACCCTTCAAAATCCGGAAGTTTGCTCATTTCATTTCTGCAACGATAAGTTTCCAACAATTCTATTTTGGTTTTTACGGCCCGTCGATACGCTTCTCCCAACGCAACATCACAAACACTGGAGTTGATCATGACTGGCAAGCTTGAAAACAAAATCGCAATCGTGACTGGCGGCACCTCGGGCATTGGCCTGGCGACCGCCAAGCTTTTCGCTCAACAAGGCGCACGAGTATTCATCACTGGGCGCCGCCAGGCGGAGCTGGACAACGCCGTCGCACAAATTGGCAGCGCGGTAGGGGTTAGAGTGGATTCTTCCAAGCCGGACGAACTCGATGCCCTTTACCAACAGGTGGCTGCAGAGCACGGACGTATTGACGTGTTGTTCGCAAACGCAGGGGGTGGCTCGATGTTGCCATTGGGAGACATTTCTGAAGCACACTACTACGACACTTTTGATCGTAACGTCAAAGGTACGCTGTTCACGGTTCAGAAAGCGTTGCCACTTCTGGCTCAAGGCGCTTCGGTAATTTTGACCGGCTCCACTGCTGCCAGCTCGGGCACACCTGCATTCAGCGTGTACGCGGCCTCCAAGGCTGCAGTGCGTGCCTTCGCCCGTAACTGGATCCTCGACCTGAAAGATCGCAACATCCGGGTAAACACCATCAGCCCGGGCGCGACTCGCACCCCGGGTCTGGTAGACCTCGCCGGCCCGGACGCAGCTCAGCAACAAGGCCTGCTGGACTACCTTGCATCGCAGATTCCCTTGGGGCGCGTCGGCGAGCCTGAGGAGATTGCCAAAGCCGCTCTGTTCCTGGCATCCAGCGACGCCAGCTTCGTCAACGGGGCCGAACTGTTCGTCGACGGTGGCCAAGCGCAGGTCTAACCGGTAAAGGCCGCGAGAAATGCGGCCTTCCCCAACTGCTTGATGAAGCCTGTCAGTGACGTCTCGACTGTTCTTTGGATAATGCACCTTACCTCGAAACATCAAGAAATATCTTTGCTGAAATTTTGGTTGTACGACATCCTATCTACTATGATCGACTACGCTCCGCTCTCACAAAAAAAACAATGGAGTCACCATGTCGAGCATACCTTCTGTCGAGGGAAAAACTGCCGTACGCTCTCAAAATCGCCTGTCAAAGCTGATCAGATTGCTTGGCCCCGGCGTCATCGCGGTTCTGTCGTGGTTGGGGGCAGGAGATCTGATAACTTCATCTGTCGCCGGGGCGAACTACGGTTACGCCATGATGTGGGTGCTGGCCGTTTCGCTCCTGCTCCGGTACCTGATCGTAAACATCATCGCCCGCTTCCAGCTGTGCAATAACCAAGGGATGACCATTCTGCAGGGCTATGCGCAGCTGCACCCGGTATTCGCCTGGTTCATGTTGGCCTATGCCCTGTTGATGGGGCACCTGATGAACGCCTACATGATCAAGGGTGCGGGGGAAGCGCTGGCGATGCTGCTGCGGATCGACCACCCACTGCTGTGCTCCATGGCCGTGGTGCTGGCCGTGTGGATGCTGGTGGGGCGCAACATCTACACCATGATCGAAGGGGTCATGAAATTACTGCTGGCGGTCATGACCCTGGCGTTCCTGGCGCTGGCGGTGATGTCCGGCCCCGACGTGGCGGGTATCGTCAAAGGCACCATCGGCTTCAGCATTCCAGCCGATGAAGGCGTTCACGGCGCATTGCTGGTAGCGGTATCGGTGATCGGTGCCGTGGCAGGTTCGGTAGCCAACTTCGTGCACCCTTATGTCATGCGTGAAAAAGGCTGGGTCGGCCCGCAACACAAACGCATCCAACGCAACGACCTGCTGTTCGCGGTATTCGTAGGTATCGTCATCAACCTGGCGATCTGGATCGTCGGCGCGGAAATCCTGCGGCCCAACGGCATCGAGGTAAAAACGCTTGGCGACCTGGGCAAGGCGCTGGAACTGTTCTTCGGCCCGATCGGCTGGTACATCTTCTTCGTCGGCGTGTTCGCTACCTTGTTTGCCAGCATTTCCGGCAAGACCACTGCGTTTCCCATGCTGATCACCGACGCTTTCCAGCATGTGAAACCCGGGCGGCGCGAACGCTATGGAAAGGAATTCCACAACGACCCAATGCACAAATGGTTCATGTTGTTCATCCTGGCGACCCCACTGGTCTGGTCGATCCCAGGCATGCCGGACTTCGTGACCCTCACCATCGGTGTCAGCGCGCTGAACATCATCGGCCTGCCCGTGATCTCACTGGGCCTGCTGATCATGTCCAACCAGAAATCGCTGCTGGGCAAGGCGTACCGCAACAACTGGTTCGAAAACATCGCGCTGGCATTCGCCACTGGCTTGGCGTTATGGGTAGCCTTCCAGCTGGCAGTGGACCTTATCGCCTGAAGGTAACGGACAGCCCTGGCTCGATGCTGGCCAGAGCTGTCTTGGCGCCTCTAGGCCCGCGCGCCAAAACCATCTTGATGCAAACCAGCAACGGCACCGCAACGACAAACAGCAACGCCACAGCAATGAACGCAGCGTTGAAGGCAATGACCATTCCCTGCCCGTCGTCAGGGCAATGTGGCTCTGCACCACCGAGCAGATCAGCAGGCCCGCCAATGACACGCTGCAGCTGCTGGAGCGTCTCAACCAGGACATAGTTGGAAACACCAGCTACGCATCAGGCGGCGCCACTCCAGGGCCCACCACCTCGACCGCGGGCGGCGTCGTAAAACTGACCTGTGCTTGGCTTTTATCAAGTCAAACTGGGGATGGCGGCGTAAGTTGCCAAAGTGATTCGCCACGGCCGAGCCGGCGATACCGCCTGAATCAATCTGCTGATGTGAGCCTGACTCTCAGAATGCTGCACGAGGCATGATTGACGAACCGTTCGGTAGTATCGCCGATCAGCTTGGCCCAGCGCCTGGGCTGCACCACGCCGACCACCACCACATCGATCTTCAGCGTGGGAACGAGGGACTGAATAACGCGCAGCGGCGCACCTTCGATAAAGTAGCGCTGAGCATAGGGAACGCCATGGGTATCGGCCAGTTCATCGAATCGTTCAGGCCAGGACCCACGCCGGAGCAAACCAGCAAAGGTGCGCTGTCGCGTCGTTTCTGAATCGCTCATAGACTAGCCTCGTCCATCGTCGAGCTCGACTCACGGGGTGCAAGAGCATTGATCGCCATGGCCGCAAAAGACAGCAGGATGCCAACAGCGGCAAGGCCGATCCAGCCTGCCCGGTGCACGCCGTAATTCCCCAATGCGGCGCCGATCGCTCCCCCCAGAAAATACGACCCCATGAATACGGTATTAAGCCGGCTCCGGGCCTCGGCTCTGAGGGTGAATACCCGTGCCTGGTTGGCAACCAGCCCGGCACGATTGCCCATATCGAGCAGCAGCATACCGAGGATCAGCCAGCCAAGATGTTGCCCGCTTGCTGCAATGCATGCGAACCCCAGGACGAGGGCCATTGCGCCGGCGAGCACCATGGTGCGCGCGCCCAGACGATCGGTTAGCGCCCCAATATGCGGCGACACGACGATGCCCAACAGCGCGACCAGGCCAAACAGACCGATTGTGGCGGAATCGAGTCCGTAGGGGGGTTGTGCCAACAGCGCGGCAAGCGAGGCCCACAGCGCACTGAATGCGGCGAACATCAGCAGGCCGCTCGCCGCGCAGTAACGCAGCACGCCTTCCTGCCTGATCAGGCTGCCCAGCGAACCCAGGAGCCAGGTGTAGCTTATCGTCTGAAGGCTTGTGCTGGCGGGCAGGCGCTTGGCAACGATGACCAGCAGCAGGACATCGCTGAGCGAGGCCAGCACGAAGACGGCTCTCCACCCCGTATGCGCGCCGGCGAAGCCACCGAGCATGCGCGCCAGCAAAAGGCCTGCGGAGAGGCCGCTGAGCAGGCTGCCGACGATACGACCCCGCTCAGCCGGAGTGGCCAACCCCGACAGGCAAGGGATGATGAGCTGCGCAGTGATCGCCGTCACACCGACTAGAAGGCTGCTCACGCACAGCATTGAGAAGGTCGGTGCCACGGCGCAAAGAAGCAGGGCCAAGGCATTTCCCGCGATGGCCAGCAGCGCGAGTTGGCGTGGCTGTCGACAATCGGCGAGCGGCACGATGAACACCAGGCCTAGCGCATAACCAAACTGCGTCAGCGTGGCAATGAGGCCGGCCTGTGTCGGTGCCAGGCCAAACGATGCGGCCATCTGGGGCAAAAGCGGCTGGTGGTAGTAGATGGTCGAGACCGCCAGCGCGCAGCACAGGGCCATGAGCGTGACAAGGCGGCCGGAAACTCCCATCGGCGCTGCGCAAGAGGCTGACATGACGCAGCCCCTTCACTGCTGTTGCAAAGTCTGCACGAGCTCGCGGGTGTCGACGATGCTGTGCGCAAACGTCGGCCCGTTCAGTTCGTGCGCCGCGTGCATCATTTCCTTGCTGAAGGCGGCTGTTGCATCGCGTACCAGCGTGACGTGATAACCCAGTTCCATGGCGAAGCGTGCGGTCGATTCGATGCAGGTGTTCGCCAGCAGGCCGACGACGATCACATGTGTGATGCCTCGCTGCTTGAGCTGGAAGTCGAGGTCGGTATTGGCGAACCCGCTTTGTCCCCAGTGTTCCTGGATGATGATGTCGCTCTCTTGCGGTACGAAGTCGGGATGCCATTCGCCGCCCCAGGACCCCTTGGCAAAAGTATGTCGTTGCTGAATCAGGCGTTGGGTCGGATTGGGGTGATCCCAGTTGGCGTAGTCGCCGGGCTGCCAGCGCCGATGAGGCACGTAGTACACCTGAATACTTTGCCCTCGCGCGGCGGCAACGGTCATGCGCAGGTTGTCGAGTAGTTCAACCTCGTCCGCGACGCTTCTGAGCATGGGATACAGCTTGCCGCCATCGGACAGAAAGTCGTTGTAGGGGTCGACCAGCAACAAAGCGGTCCGCTCCGGGGCATACACAGGATGGGTCATGACGGTGCTCCAGGTGAAAGGAGAGGCGTTCCGGGACTTATGCTGAACGGGCAACTGCCCCGTTGCGATAGCGTAAGCGGCACAGGCCCAATATTAACTATGATTTTCATAGCGTCAATAGTAATGAGGCTTTGAGCAGTAATCCATGCGACATAGCCATCCTCGCTGCGTTACTATGAAAACAATAGTTTCCTTGGAGAAAACAGCGTGATGGCGATGCAGGACGAGACAAGCGATACGGTGTGCCCGGTGGCACGCTCGATGGATTCGGTGGGCAACAAATGGACCATCCTGGTCCTGCGTGAGCTGTACATGGGTGCGACACGCTTCGAGGAAATGCAGATCCAGACCACCGCCACGCCCCAGATGCTGACTTCACGCCTGAAAGCGCTGGAGGCGAACGGACTGGTCAAACGCCGGCCCTACAGCGAAAAGCCGCTGCGCTACGAATACCATCTGACCGACAAGGGCTGGGACTTCTATCCCGTGATCTACGCGCTACGCGCATGGGGCGAGAAGTGGTGCAAGCACCCGGATGAGGGGGTGGCCGTGCATTACGTGCACCGCGCCTGCGGCCATGATGTTGGCGTGGCCAGCGTTTGTCCTCACTGCGGCGCCCCTGTAGAGCGCAAGGACTTGGAAGCGATGATCAGCAATCGTTTCCTCGCTGAGCGCGAGTCTCGCCGGGAAGCTTTCAAGCGGAAGTAGCTGAGACCAGGAAACCTTCCCGTACTGACATGTTTTGTATTGGAAGTGAACGCCATGAAGGGGTGGCGATTGGGTGGGGCCACCCCTGCCAAAACCAAACCAACTCTCGCACCTGGCTTATCAAAAGCCTTGAAAGCCTCATGGCCAACAACGCAAAGGACTGGATGCGGAAGTCAATGCCACAAAAGATGCGTGCCTGGCGGCAGTCAGCTCGGCAGATATTCCTCACTCCAGGATTCGCCAATTGCGCCGGCGTCCAGGAGTGACTGAATCTGGGCCTCGGTATAGCCGTAGCGGCCCAGCACCTTGCGGGTCGAAGTGCCAAACTTCTCAGCGGGAGGTAGCGCTCGAATACGCGCTACCCGCGGACGAATGGCGTAGGGGTCCAGCTGCGTGACACGGTGTCCGCTCGGATGGTCGCTGTAGACGCTGAAGGAGTAGCTGCCATTCTCGGTACCTGGCAGGCCATCAGCGGCACGGCTGTACTGGCTGCGCAGGTGATCGATGTTGTCCGGCACCGCGGCAGCGATGTTGGCCGCCTGCAGACGCTCCTGAAGGAAAGAGCTGCTCATGCGGGCAATGACCGCTTGCAGACAGGCAGCGCGATCACTGGCGGACGCCAAGCCGCTGAACTCTGTGATGTCGGCGAATTTGTGCAGTTCTGGCTCGGACGCATCCAGGTAGATCCAGCCATCCGCCGTCTTGTAGAAGCGAGAAAGATCGCTGTAGCCAACCACGTCGCGCCCGGACGGTTCATTGAATGGCGCTCGACCTGCGTAGTCATAGCAGAACGGGATCTGCACCAGATTCCCCAGTGAAGCCAGAGAGGTGCGCGCCCGGTAGACTTCGCCGGAGTGGTGTTTGCGATAAAGCGCCGTTGCGACGCCCAGCGCGGCAGCAAATCCACACATCACGTCGATGGTACCGACGTGGGCATGTTCTTCCGGGGTTTCCATGCCACCACCAAAACGCAGCATGATCCCGGTCGTGGCCTGGATGAGATCGTCATACCCCAGATAATCGGTGCGAGGGCCACGGCGGGGCCCACCGAAACAATCGAGCTGGCAGAAGATCATCCCAGGATTCACCGCCTGAAGGCTGGCCTCATCCAGGCCCAGCGGAGCCAGTTGGCGATCGGGCGCGTTCATGACGATGACATCGACCTCCCGCACAAGACGATTGAACACCTCTCGCCCTTCGGAAGAGTTCAAGTCAACCAGTACACTTTCCTTGCCCCGTGCCGAAGACATACCGAAGACCACGGTATTCCAGGGATCATAGTTGGGAACTACGGGGTCGAGCTTGATGACATCTGCCCCGAAGCGGCCCAGGAACGACGTCGAGTGGGGCCCCGCGATGACGTTGGTCAGGTCTAGAATCTTGACGCCTTCAAGCCAGCCGGCAGGTTTGTCGAGCTTGGCAGACGGCAAGGCAGGAGCCGCACGCTCGGAAAGTGTTCCCAACGCTTGCTCATAGCTCACCTCGCGACGCGAAAGAGGTTTCAACATCGGCTCTGAGCACCCCTCCAACCAGGCAATTGGGCCAGGCTGTTTCATGACGCCAAACTCGCGATCATTGACCTCAACGATCAGCCCGGCAGAATTCGAATGCTCGTCATGGAGCCACTCCTGGGTCGACCTGTGCGGAGCCCCAGGGAAACGCCCCTCACCGAAGATGACTTCCCACTCCGCCGCTGTCTTGGTCAGGAATACTTCTTTCATCCGCGCGGAAATGCGTGCGGCCCAATCAGCAGGCAACGGGTAGACACCCAACGATGCATTACCTTCCCACTGGTCAATGGGCAGGTAGGGGTCATCAACCTTGGGCAAACCGGCGGCAACCATTTCCTCGTAAATGCCCATAGCCTGCAGACAGCGCTTGGCATGCTCACGATGCGATGGGCAAACGGCGTAGAATTTACGACCATCCGCACATTCATAGGTACGGTAGAACGGGTCGAGGAACTCCTGCAGATCCTCATAGCTCAAGTTCATCGGCAGGTTCTCGGCGCGACGACGCTCACTCTCCTTCTCTCGCAGGGTCTTGTAGCGCAGCGGGTAACCATCGATCTTGATCGAGTTGTACGACAGACCTTCCATCACCGCTGATGCCAAGGGAACTTCGATCTGATCGCCAATGCCATTCTTTTCACGCGCCTGCAGAGCAAGCACTACAGAAGATGCAGCAAGCATGGTGCCGTACGCAGACGCCAGGGGAAGCGGCGAGAAACTAGGGTTGATACCCATCAGTACGCGGTTTTGACCCATGTCGGTGAACACACCGGAGGCCGAAGCGATCACCGCCTCGGTAGCACGCCATTGCGCACGCAGTTCGTCATCACTGGCAAACCCTGGAATCGACAACGTGATCAACTCAGGACGAGCACGCCGCAGCTCTGCGAAATCGAGGCCCAGCCTGGGCATGACACCAGGCCGGAAATTTTCGATCACGATATCGGCACGGGAGATGAGTTCGCGAGCCTGATGCAGCCCCTCTGGCGTTTTCAAATCCAGGCGCATGCACAGCTTGTTGCGATTGAGCGTGGCATTTGCCGGGCTATCCCAAAGAGGCCCTCCCTGCGGGTCGATGTGAACGACAGTCGCTCCCAGATCAGCGAGGATCATCGCTACTGCGGGGCCTGCGATGTATTGTCCGAAATCGATGACATTGACGCCTTGCAAAGGCAATTGGTTGGAGTGTTCCATGACGATAACCCTAGGTAGCCCCGTACCAACGAGATTCGTCGGCGCGGTTATTGTTGTTATTGAGACCTCGTACTAACCGGTCACCTGGACGACTGCACCATCCAAGGGCTTGCGATGTGATTGCTACTTTCAGAAATTCGAAGGCATCGCGAAAGCAATAAAAAATGGCCCTAAGAGGCCATTTTTTTTATTGCTCGGGTGCTTTGCTTATCGCTAAGGGTGCTCGTCCTCGTCCGTGCCGGGCGCAACCTTGAAAGCCTGCGCCTCTTCGCACAGCCACTGGGCAAACGCCGCCGCATCGGGATTGACCATGCTGTGTGCTGAATAAACCAGGTAGAACGCCTCCTTGGTCGGTACATGGCGCCCAAGGGGGGCGACGAGCCGGCCATCGTCCAGAAGATGCCTGACCAATGAAGACCGCGCCAACGCAACGCCCTGGCCCAGTTCAGCCATCGCCAATGCCGAAATAAGGGTGTCGAACTGCATCCCCTGAGAAGAGTCGACGCTCTCTGCGTTGCTCCTCTTGAGCCAATAGCCCCAGCCTTCTTCATAGCCCAGCACGTGCAGCAACGGGTGCTTTGCAAGGTCCTGTGGACGCTCCAACGGACGTTGCGCAGTGATCAATGCCGGTGAACACACCGGCACCAGCGTGTCCCACGTCAGGCGCTCGGCCTTCATGCCAGGCCAGCGCCCTTGTCCATACCTGATTTCGAGATCGGCATCGAATTCTGTTTCATCTACCCAGATGTTACTCGCGACTCGGATGCTCACATCCGGCTGCAACGCTTTGAATCGGGGTAACCGCGGGGCGATCCAATGAGTGAAGAACACCAGACTGCTGCGAATGCTGAGCGCGCTTCGATGCCCCTGCCCAAAGATCTCATCCGTCGATGCAGCGAGGCGCTCAACCGACTCTCTCACTACTGGAAAGTAGGATTTTCCCGCCTCCGTAAGCTCAAGCCCGCACGGGAGACGCTTGAAAAGCGCCTGGCCTAACTGCGATTCCAAAGCCTTGACCTGCTGGCTGATCGCTGCCTGAGTGAGATTGAGTTCTTCGGCGGCATGGGTGAAATTCAGAAGCCGAGCAGAAGCCTCAAAAGCTCGAAGCCAGTTCAGGGGAGGTAAACGCATTTTCATGACGCATCCAACGCTAAGGTTAATCGGGAATCATGTCGGTCGATGGTTGACATTAGAGACGAACAGTCTAAATTACAACGCATGAATAGCGCCAAACCTGTCCCTCGAAGAGGCCGACCACCCAAAGTTGCACGTGAGCATGGCGAGACGCTTGAGCTTTTGCTGCGTTGTGGCATGGAAATCCTCACAGAGCAGGGCTTTGCTGCCACCGGTATCGACACTGTGCTCAAACGCGTGCAGGTGCCCAAAGGCTCGTTCTATCACTACTTCGACAGCAAAGAGGCATTCGGCCAAGCGGTACTGCAGCGCTATGCCGACTACTTCGCTCGAAAGCTCGATCGTTGCTTCAGCGACCTGAGCGTGTCGCCACTGCTGAGGCTGTCCAACTTCGTTGAAGAGGCGAAGGTCGGGATGGCCAAGTATCAGTTCCGAAGAGGCTGCCTGGTGGGCAACCTTGGCCAGGAAGTATTGGTTCTCCCCGACAGCTTCCGTGAACAGTTGGAACTGACCCTGCAGGACTGGGAGCAGCGCTTGTCTGCCTGCCTGGAGGAAGCGGTCAAGCTGGGTGAAGTGTCTCGCGAGCATGACTGCAAAGCCCTCGCGGCCTACTTCTGGGTTGGCTGGGAGGGTGCCGTTCTTCGTGCACGGCTGACGCAGCAGGTCCGCCCTCTGGACATTTTTTTCCAAGGCTTTCTGACGGGAATCACCCGGTGATTCCTGTCGGACAATTTAAAGACAACCGGTCTAAATGAGGACAAGCAATGTTCAAGGCCATTCTGATCGAGAAGCTGGAAGAGAAGTACTCGGCCCGACTCACCGAGCTGATGGATGACCAACTGCCCACCGGGAACGTGACGGTTAAGGTGGCCTACAGCACCTTGAACTACAAGGATGCGCTGGCTATCACCGGCAAAGGGCCGGTTGTTCGTCAATTTCCGATGGTGCCGGGCATCGACCTCGCGGGAACCGTCGAAGCCAGTGACGATCCACGATACCAGCCAGGCGACCGCGTACTGCTCAATGGTTGGGGGGTGGGTGAAAGCCATTGGGGTGGGCTTGCACAAAAGGCGAGATTGAACGGCGATTGGCTGATCCCTCATCCTGAGCGCCTGAACGAACGCCAGACCATGGCCATCGGCACCGCTGGTTACACCGCCATGCTATGCCTGATGGCTTTGGAGCGCCATGGATTGAAACCCTCCGATGGGCCTGTGTTGGTCACAGGCGCCACAGGCGGCGTCGGTAGCCTAGCCATCAGCCTTCTGGCCGGAGCCGGCTATACCGTCACTGCCGCAACCGGAAAAGCTAGCGAAGCCGCCTACCTGAAAAGCCTCGGGGCAACGGCCATCATTGATCGGGCCGAGCTTTCAGCCCCGGGGCGTCCATTGGCAAAAGAAAAATGGGCGGCTGTTATCGACTCGGTCGGCAGCCATACGCTGGCCAATGCGTGCGCGAGCACAATGACCGAAGGCCTCGTGGCTGCGTGCGGGCTGGCTCAAGGCATGGATTTTCCGGCAACGGTTGCCCCTTTCATTCTTCGAGGGGTAAGCCTGCTCGGCATCAATAGCGTCACTCAACCATTCGAGCGACGAGTCGAAGCGTGGGAAAGGCTGTCCAAACAACTGAACATCGACGCACTATCGTTGATGACCAAAGAAATTTGCCTTCAGAGCGCAATTGCAGCCGCCTCTGAACTGATGGAAGGGAAGATCCGTGGCCGGTTGATTGTTGATGTGAACGGCTAGGATGGCCGCCTGATACGAGGCACATCTTTATGTAGAGAGCCGTCTCGTTGCCGCCGCGCCGTCCACAGGCATAACCACTCGTTCATAGCCCTTCGAGAAAGACATCTCTCCCCGCCTCTGGCATTCAGACGCCCACTGCTGCATTGAGGACGGCATGTTCGCCAGCCGCGCACCGTCAAGGCATCAGCCCCGGCCGCGGCGGTTCAGGACATCATCCCGTGACACACGGATGCAGCGAAGCAGCATTTGGTACCACCGGACTTGTTGGTCTGAACTTTGCCGTCCGCCCTGGCTTCCCCTGCATATCCAACACGCAAAGATGCGCCTGCTGCCGCAGGTGCGAACGAGCGCTTTGGTATCCGGAGCGTTGCTGGCCCACTAGGCGACAAGCGCAACGGGCCTGCTTCTGACGAGCACAGCAAAGGCTGACCTTTTCGAGATCCACCTACAGAGGTTCGCAATATGATCGATCAAGCGACAGGTATGAAATCAGGTGAACGCTATCGCGTGGAAAACATCGAGCGGGCACATCAGTTCCCAGGTTTCTTCCAGGACGGGAAGTATTACCTCGGCCCTGAACTCTTGACCGCCGTTGGGTGGATCGAAGGCACGCGTTTCATCTACGACAGCGTGGATGCCGAAGGAGAACCCGTGTTTCCGAACAGAGAGGCTGGCACGGTTGAAGGGCTGACGTTGACCCTGGTCGACGGCACCGTTCTTGAAATCTCTCGGATCGAAGCCAGCGAAACGATCGCGTCACTTGATGACCAGGATACGTCCGGCACGGAACAGAACTCGCCCCGCGAGGGCTACCCAACCAAGGGGCCGCTGCGCGGCAAAGTCGTGGTGATCACTGGCGCTTCCAGCGGTATCGGCCGTGCCGCCGCGCACGCATTTGCCTGCAAGGGTGCTCGCCTGGTGCTTGCCGCGCGCGACGAAGAGGCGTTATTCGACGTATTGGATGAATGCACCGACTGCGGGACGGATGCCATAGCGATCACGACCGATGTCACGCGCAACGACCAGGTGCAAGCGCTGGCCGCGCAGGCAGCAGAATTTGGTCGCGGACGGATCGATATCTGGATCAACAACGCAGGCGTCGGCGCAGTCGGCAATTTCGAGGAAACACCACTGGAGGCCCATGAGCAGGTCATCCAGACTGACCTGATGGGGTACTTGCGCGGCGCTTTTGTAGCCCTTCCCCTGTTCAAGGCCCAAGGCAGCGGTATCCTGATCAACACGCTGTCACTGGGCAGTTGGGTGGCCCAACCCTATGCAGCAGCGTACTCTGCGAGCAAGTTCGGCTTGCGTGGGCTGACTGAGGCGCTGCGAGGGGAATTGACGGCGTTTGCCGACATCCACGTGTGCGATATCTATCCGGCAGTCATGGACACACCGGGCTTCCGAGATGGCGGCAACTACACAGGCCATGCGCTGACGCCTCCAGGCCCTGTATATGATCCCGAACTTGTGGCGAAGGCCATGGTGGCCTGCGCAATCTCACCACGCGCTCACACCACGGTTGGTGCCACGGCCCGCCTGGCGCATCTGGCCAGTTACCTGGTACCAGGTCTGCCTCTGTTATCGGGGTGGCTGACGCGTCGGGGGATAAGCCGTAGCCCCAAAGCCGAAACATCATCAGGCAACCTCTTTGAGCCGCCGAGTGGCATGAGGTGCGTCGACGGAGGCTGGAGGAAGCCAAAGGACAAGACACCTCTATTGGTCGGCGCAGCGGCGCTTGGAATGATCGTAGGTTTTGCAATCACCCATTCACGACGCAGGAGCTGAACGATTGGGCCGACAAACTCGACGCAAGTCATCCCCCAAAGGTTGGCGAACAAAGCTCTGCGGCGCCACAGTCGCCCGCACGGTATCTTTCGCGCAACCCGTCGGGCCGAGCAGAAAGCAGTGGAGCAAACGCCCCCCTGCCTGACGTCCGAGTTGAACACAGACTTTCCTGTGTGACGACATGAGGTGAAAGATCATGGCTGACAACCAATCCAATCGTGGCCACCAAGGTGGTACCGCACAGAACAACCCAGGCAACTTTGCCAATGACCGTGAAAAGGCGTCAGAGGCAGGTCGCAAAGGCGGCCAGAGCTCTGGGGGCAATTTTGCCAACGACCGTGAGCGCGCCTCCGAGGCTGGACGCAAAGGCGGACAGAACAGTCACGGTGGCGGTCGTGGTAGCGAAAATCGCTAACTTGAAGTGAGTTCGGCCAGGGTGCTTTGCACCCTGGCCTTTTTTCTGGATTTGAACGCAGTGCCCAGCAAACGCCGTGCGTCGGCTTCAAGCTACAACGACGCAGTGAGCCGCCCCTTCCACGTTTCGTACCTGGCAAGCAGCGGTTGAACGCTCAAACCGTGCAGCAGAATGCTCAACGCCACCACCGATAGAACCAGGTTCATGCTCTGCGCGGCTGGCGTGCCAAGCAGCCCATGATTGAGGGCATAGAACAGATAGTAGAAGCTGCCGATGCCTCGAATGCCAAACCATCCCAATAGCCCACGCTGCCGGATATCCAGCATTCCTCGAGCCGGAAACAGCAGGATGCTCAAAGGGCGAATCAACAGGAAAAGCGCTCCGGCGACGAGCAAGGCACGCCAGTCCCAATGCTCGACGAGTACTACCCCGAGCATGGTCACCAGAAACACCTCCATTGCCCGTTCGATCAAGCTGCCGAATGCCAGCATGTCCCCCAACATGATGCCCGCTGCCACCTGCGAATCGTCGAGGCCTTGCACATCACCTTTGACGGCCAGCTCCGGCGCCACGTGCTGGTGCCCTACCACAGGCTGTACCAAGTGTTCTGCAGCCGGCTCTTCGGGGCTATTGGAGGTCTGAACCTCCGCCTGACGCAAACCGAGGCCAGCAGCGAACACCGCGAGAAACCCATAGGCCTGAACCGACTCGGCGCTCACGTAAGCCAGCGCAATCAGGGCAAGGGCCAGGTAGTCATTGGGCGATACGGTACTGTCGTCGTTGCGCAGGCGCAAAAAGAGCGTGAGCTTGCCCAGGCCGCGCCCCATCCAGTAACCAAGCAACAGGCCTGCGGTCACTGCCCACAGCATGTCCTTGAACAACCAGTCACTGAACCATGCCTGGCCGGTATCCTGCTGGAGGAACAGCCCGAGGATGACGAAGGGAAACGCCACGCCATCGTTGAGCCCTGCCTCGCCAGACAAGCTGAAACGCACCGGATCATCATCCTGGGCATCAACCACCTGCACCAGGGTGGCAAGCACGGGGTCGGTGGGTGCGAGTATCGCCCCGATCAGCACTGACATACCCCACCCCAGGTCCAGGCCGTAATGCAATACCAGCGTTACCCCGCCGATGCAGATCAACATTACGGGCCCAGCCAGGTAGAAGGCGCCCCACCACCTGCGGTCATGCAGGGGCAGGCGCAACTTCAAGCCACTGAAGAACAGCGAAAACAATACGGCGACTTCGGTGAGATGCTCCATCCAGCCGCTCGACCTGCTCATGTCCAGCTGCAGAAACCCCAACCCCGATGTGCCCAGGCCGATACCCAGGGCAAGGCACACCACGGACGAAGTCACAGGGATCCATCGCAGGTAGGAGGATGAGAGCGCGAGCAGCAGCAAGACCGCGCCCAGCATTGCGAACCAGACGGTGAAGGTCATCTGCGCACCAGCCTTGAAAGAGTTTTCGACTACTTTTGGGCTTTCAGCCTTTGCTATGGCGCGGGTCGGCAGAACGTGGGTAGGTGCGTTCCTCTTCGAGGGTGCCATCCGCCTTGTGGATTTTTACTGACGCCGTCTTGCCATCGAAGAAATCCGCAAGGGCACTGACCAACTCCTGCTTCGTCGCCGCTCGTCTGAGGGGCCGTTCAGCACCCAATTTCTTCAGTTCCCAGCCGTCCGATGTCGGGCTGAGGTGATAATTGTCCATCGTGTACTCCTCATGGCTGAATGGATTCGTCATCGTCCTCTATTTCTTGCTCCACCTCCGCAGCATCCGTGGTATCAGCGTCATTCAAGGGCGGCGAGGTGGGCTTTTCCGGGTCGTTGACAAAGGGTACGTCACTTGGCCCCTTCTCCTCGGAGCCTTCGGTTTCCGGCTGCATGTCAGTACCTCCGAACAAGTGGGTTGAATGCAGGGTGAAAGCCCTTCGGCAGTACCCAAGAACCTCCCGACATCGATGGTTCATTCGCTATTGAGCAGTACAAGGTGGGAATAATTCCATCGGAAAGGCAGGTGGTAACGCGCTCGTTGAATGTTTGTTCTGACTACCGATACCGAACCCGACCAAGGTTGTGGCGCATGGCAGTTGATTCATTCGGTTCTGACTGGAAGGCAAATTGCACTTATCACTGGAGCAGACAGCGGTATTGGCCGGGCGGTTGCCATTGCCTATGCCCGCGAAGGAGCAGACGTTGCCATCGCCTGCCTCGATGAACATGAAGATGCGCGGGAAACCGCGCGCTGGGTTGAGGCAGCGGGCCGTCAATGCCTGCTGTTGCCAGGGGACCTGGCGCAAAAGCAGCACTGCCAGGAGGGCAGTTACATCAGTGGCTCACGTTACGGGGTCACTGGCGGCAAACCGATCCTCTAGAGAAGTCGCTGGGAAAACATGCCGTACGGACACATCCCGTACGGCACCCGGCAGCCAAAACGCCTGCACAGCGCGCGCAAGCATCGGTCATAGCAGGTCGGGGAACGCAGCGCCAAGCACGCCTGGATCCTTCAGGATCGATGCGCTGCTGGCGATATCCGGGGCCAGCCAACGGTCCTGGGCATACGCCGGGACCCGTTCGCGCAACAACCGCCAGGCAACGCTGGTACCCGCGCCAAAGCGCTGCTCCTTGAGAAACTCGAAGGCCTGGGCCGCCAACAGGTATTCGATGGCAAGGATCTGCGTGCAGTTCTCCAGGGCGCGGTGCAGCTTCAACCCGGCATTGGTGCCCATGCTCAGATGGTCCTCCTGCAGGCCGGAGGTGACGTAATTGTCGACGACTGCCGGTTGTGCCAGCTGACGGTTTTCCGCACACAGTGAAGCGGCCACGTACTGGACGATCATCATGCCCGAATTCACCCCCGGCTGGCTGACCAGGAAGGCCGGCAAGCCGCTGACCAACGGGTTGATCAAGCGATCGAGACGACGCTCGGCAATCGCCCCGATCTCGGCCACCGCGATGGCCAGCAAGTCGGCCGCCATGGCCACCGACTGGCCGTGCGGATTCGCCTGGGAAACCACCCGATACGACTCGGGCGTACCCAGCAGCATCGGGTTGTCGGTGGTGGAGTTGAGTTCGGTTTCGATCTGCCGCGCAGCGTGCTCCAACTGATCGCGAGCGGCGCCATGAACCTGCGGAATGGAGCGAATGCTCAAGGCGTCCTGGGTGCGAATGCCTTGGCTGCTGGCAATGATTTCGCTGCCATCGAGCAGGCGACGCAGGTTGCTGCCCACGCGCTGCATGCCGGGGTGCGGTTTCATAGCGATGATTTCAGGGTCGAAGGCATCGAGCTGGCCGCGCAGGGCCTCGAAGCTCATGGCGCTGATAACGTCCGCCCATTGGCTCAACCGAGTGGCGTCGTCCAGAGACAAGCAGCTCAGGCCGGTCATGCAAGGGGTACCGTTGACCAGGCACAGGCCATCCTTGGCACCCAGTTTGACCGGCGCCAGGCCGACCTCGGCCAAAGCCTGCTGCGCCGGCATGATCTGGCCGCGATAGCTGACCTGGCCGACGCCCAGCAAGCTGATGCTGATATGTGCCATGTGGGTCAGGTACCCCACCGAACCCTGCTTCGGCACCTGCGGGGTGATGTGCTGGTTGAGCAAGGTCAGCAGTGCCTCGACCACCTTGCGCTGCAGGCCGGAACGGCCCTGGCAGAAATTGATGATCGCGGCGCACATGATCGCCCGGGTCTGTTCGTCCGACAGCGCCGCACCCACGCCACAGGCATGGCTGAGCAAGGTGTTGTGCGACAGCTGGCTGAGTTGTTCATCCTGCAACGAGACATTGCACAAGGCGCCAAGCCCGGTGTTCACGCCATAGGCGCGGTCACCGCTGGAAACGATGCGCTGGACAATCGCCTGGGCGTTCTCGATCCGCGCCCAGGCCGATGGGGCCAGCTCAAGCTTCGCGCCATGCCGGGCCACAGCCACCACGTCCTGCCAACGCACAGGCGCGTCGGCGATGATGATTCTTTCGGCAAACGACATACACGCGGTTCCTTAAAGCGAAGCTACGCGACGTTGCACGAAACGATCGACGTATTCGTCCGCAGGCTGGTAGAGGATTTCTTTCGGCGTGCCGACCTGGACCAGGCGCCCGTCCTTGAGAATGGCGATCCGGTTGCCGATACGCACTGCCTCGTCCAAGTCATGAGTAATGAAGACGATGGTCTTGTGCAGGGTCTTTTGCAGCTCCAGCAACTGGTCCTGCATTTCGGCGCGAATCAGCGGGTCGAGCGCACTGAAGGCCTCGTCCATCAGGATGATGTCGGTGTCGGCAGCCAGGGCGCGGGCCAGGCCGACGCGCTGACGCATACCGCCCGACAATTGGTGCGGGTACGACTTTTCGTAACCCTTCAGGCCCACGGTGTTGACCCAGTGCAGGGCACGCTCTGTGCACCTGGCCTTGCTCTCGCCACGGACTTTCAGGCCGTAGGCGACGTTGTCCAGCACGGTGCGGTGAGGCAACAGGCCGAAGCTCTGGAACACCATGCTGATCTTGTGCCGGCGGAATTCGCGCAGGGCTTGCATGTCGTACTGCAGAATGTCTTCGCCATCGACCAGGATCTCGCCGCTGGTCGGGTCGATCAGGCGGTTGAAGTGGCGCACCAGGGTCGACTTGCCCGAGCCCGACAGCCCCATGATCACGAAGATCTCGCCGCTGCCGATGGACAACGAGAGATCGTTGACCCCGACCACGCAGCCGGTTTCGGCCAGGACCTGATCCTTGGCTTTTTGCTGGCGGATCAGTTTCAGGGCATCTTCGGCGCGTGCACCGAATATCTTGAAGACATTCTTGACTTCGATCTTGTTCATTGTCTGTTTGACGCTCATTTGCCCACCCCATGCCGTGGTCGGCCATAGGCCTGGGTAATGCGGTCGATCACGACCGCCAGAATCACGATGGCCAGGCCCGCTTCGAGGCCGCGGCCCACATTCAGGGTCTGGATGCCGACCAGGACGTCTTCACCCAGGCCACGGGCACCGATCATCGAGGCAATGACCACCATCGACAGGGCCATCATGGTGGTCTGGTTGATACCGGCCATGATGCTCGGCAACGCCAGTGGCAGCTGCACGCCGAACAGCTGTTGCATGCGATTGGCACCGAAAGCGTTGATCGCTTCCATGACTTCGCCGTCCACCTGACGAATGCCCAGGTCGGTCAGGCGAATCAGCGGCGGCGCGGCATAGATGACGGTGGCGAAGATCGCCGGCACCTTGCCCAGGCCGAACAGCATCAGCACCGGTATCAGGTACACGAAGCTGGGCATGGTCTGCATGATGTCGAGCAGCGGCATCAACACCGCCCGCAAGCGATCGTTGCGTGCCGACAGCACCCCCAGCGGAATGCCGACCAGGACCGATATCAGCGTTGCGACCAGCATCAGCGCCAGGGTCTGCATAAGCTTGTCCCAGAGGCCGACCGCGCCGACCAGGAAGAGCAAGCCGACGATCACGGCAGTGGTCACGACTTTGCGGGTGGCGTGCCAGGCGATACCGGCGACGATGGCCAGCATCAGCCACCAGGGTACTGCGCGCAGCAGGCCTTCGAGGTTGACGATGGCCCACAGCAGGGTGTCGGAGATATGCCGGAACACGTCACCGTAGTTTGTTACAAGCGCATCGACCCAGCCATTGACCCAGTCGGCAATGGAAAACGTGAAGTTCTTGGGAAACATGGAATTCTCTCGAGCAAGTGCATGAAACGGACTGTCGCGTGCCTGGTCCGGCAGGAGCCGGACGAGCCCACACGCTCAGAGTGCCGCGTCCACCTTTTTGGCTGCGTCTTCGCTGACCCAGCTGTGCCAGACCTCGGGGTGCTCCTTGAGGAACAACCTGGCCAGTTCCGGCGACTCGATACGGTCCTTGCTCATGCGCGCCAGGTTCTGGTTCAGCAGGTCGATCGGCAGATTGACCTTTTCCAGCACCGCCACCAGTTCCGGCGCCTGCTCGTGGAAGGCCTTCGACAAGCCCACTTTGATGGCCAGGGTTTTATCGACGCCTGGCTTCTCATCCAGCTTCACCAGGTCGACCAGGCCCATCAGCGGCGTCGGTGACCAGTAGTAGAACAGGATCGGCTCGCCACGCTTGTAGCTCGACAACACCGCAGCATCCAGTGCCGGGCCGGTGCCCGGGCGGAAGTTGGTGTAGCTGTTTTCCAGGCCGTAGTGCTTGAGCATCTCGCTGTTGTCCAGCTCGCATGTCCAGCCGGCCGGGCAATTGTAGAATCGCCCCTTGTCCGGCTCTTCCGGGTCCTTGAAGACCTGGGCGTATTGGCCAAGATCGGCGATGGTCTTGAGGTTTGGTGCCTTGGCTTCGAGTTTGCGTTTGGGGTCGCCTTCGATCACGTAACGCGGCACGTACCAGCCTTCGACCGCGCCAACGACCGGCGCGCCAACGCCAACGACCTTGCCGGCAGCAGCGGCCTTGTTCCAGACCTCGCTGCGCCCTACCCACTCTTCGGCAAACACCTGAATGTCGTTGCTGCTCAGGGCGTTTTCCATGGAGATGGAGTTACCCGGCAGGCTGTCGGTTTCGCAGCCGTATCCATTTTTCAGCACGAACTGCATCACGTCCGTGAGCAGCATCCCGCTTTCCCAGTTCAATCCGGCGAATTTCACCGGTTTGCCAGACTCGCACCAGCCGGCTGCCTGGCTGGCACCAGTGGCCGCCAGCAGCCCGAAAGACAGTGTCGTGGTCAGCAGAGCCTTTGTAATTTTCATTGTGACGCTCCCAAACAAGAACATGGATTGCAGTAGTTGAGGGCATCCGGCCCCAAGAGGGTCGCCAAACTGGCTGATCAGCCTTGCAATCGGCATCGGCGTGGCACCTGTGATCGGTGGCCACTGCACAGAGGAAATATTTCACAACCTCAAAAAAGGATAAAATAATATGTCCTGATGTATCACAACGGAAAAACCTATGAAGTTCACTCTGCGACAACTGCGCTACGCGCTCGCAGCGGCCAAGCACGGGAACCTGACGACTGCCGCCATGGAGCTTCATGTTTCGCAGCCCTCCATTTCGGCGGCCATCACCGAATTGGAAGAGGTGCTGGGCCAATCGATTTTCGTGCGCCAACGTGGCCTCGGCATATCGCTGACCCCGTTCGGGCGTACCGTCATGGTCCAGGCCCGCCGCGTGCTGAGCGAGGCTCGGACCTTTGCCGAGATCAATGCCAATGCCGGAGAGTGTGTCGGAGAGTTGGTGGTCGGGTGTTTTGAAGACCTGGCGCCCTATTGCCTGCCACAGATCGTGCGCCGGATGCAGGAGTCCTGCCCGAGGGTAACGGTCGATATGCGCGAAGGCAGCTTCGATTATGTTGGCAAGCGGCTGAGTGAGGGCGCGATAGAGCTGGCGATCACCTACGATCTGGGCCTGCCGCCGAACACTCAATGCACCCAGCTGTGCCAGCTGACCGCTCAGGTACTGCTGGCTGCCGATCACCCGTTGGCCAAGGAGTCGCGTGTCAGCCTCAAAGCGCTGTCCGAATACACCCTGGTAGTCACCGATCAGGTCCACAGCTGGCAGCATGTGCTGGATCTGTTCAGCTTCTACGATCTTTCGCCCGCCGCTGTGCACCGTGTGCGCACCTTCGAGATGCAGCGTAGCCTGGTCGCCAACGGGTTTGGCGTGGCGCTGATCTACACACGGCCATTTGGTGATCGCAGCTATGATGGCCAAGCGCTGGTATGCCGGCCGACCGAGGAGAAATTGCCCACGCACAGCATCGTGCTGGCGCATGATCAACGCTATCCGCTGACGCCTTCGGCTGAGGCGTTCAAGGAGCTGGCGGTGGCATGGTTCGCGGAACGGCCTTCGTTTGCATCCGAATGAACCTGCCTCCCCTGCAAGGCGTCATTGCGCTAACGATACCTGGTCTTTCATCATCCCCATCAGCGCCTCGTTTTCCAGCGGTTTGCTGAGCAGAAAGCCTTGTACTTCATGGCATTGGTCATCGCTGAGCAAGGCCAGTTGCTCGGCGGTCTCGACACCTTCGGCAGTCACCGTCATGCCCATTGCATTGCCAAGGTTGATGATGGCCTGGACCACGCTACGGTCGCTGCCGCTCTTGCCCAGGTGCTGCACGAAGCGCTTATCGATCTTGATACTGTCGAACGGGTAGGTACGCAGGTAGCCCAGCGAGGAGTAACCGGTCCCGAAGTCGTCCATGTTCAGGCGCACGCCCAGCTCCTTCAGCGCAAGCATGGTGTGCAGTGCGCCTTCAACATCGTTGAGCATGACGTTCTCGGTAATTTCCAGCTCAAGGCGGTGGGCCGGCAACCCGGTGGCGCGCAATGCGTCGCCGACGTCGCGGACCACATCGCTGCGGCTGAACTGGGCCGGCGACATGTTGACCGAGACCATCACTGCCTGCGGCCAGCCCCGCGCCTTGATACAGGCTTCCTGCAGCACCCAGTTGCCAAGCAGCACGATCAGGTCGGACTCTTCGGCAAGCGGGATGAAATGGTCCGGGCGGAGCAGGCCCAGGCGCGGGTGTTGCCAGCGCACCAGGGCCTCGGCCGATGCGATCGAGACCCCATCGACCTTGAAGCGCGGCTGAAAATGCAGCACCAGCTCGCCACGCGGTATGCCCTCGCGCAGCTCGCCTTCCAGCACACGCTTCTCCATCAATGCGGCGTTCATCTGTGCCGAAAAGAAGCGCCAGGTGTTCTTGCCCGCCTGCTTGGCGCTGTAAAGGGCCACGTCGGCGTGCCGGATCAGATCGCTTGGCGTACCGGGGTACTCGGCCGACAGCACGACACCCAGGCTTACTCCCACTTGCACGACATGCCCTTCGATTTGTATGGGGCGCCTGATCGCCTCGATCACGCGCATGCAGAATCGGTCCAGGTCCTGGTGATCGCCTGGCCGGGTCAGCACGACGATGAATTCATCGCCTCCCAGGCGGGCGACCAGATCACTGTCACGGGTAACTTGGCCGAGGCGGCTCGCTACCTCGAGCAGCACCGCGTCGCCGGTCGGATGCCCAAGGCTGTCGTTGATTGGCTTGAAGTTGTCCAGGTCGAGCATCAGCAGCGCCACCTGGGGCAGCTCAGCGCCAGGCGTCGATTGCTCGAGGAAACGGAATAGCTTGTTGCGATTCGGCAGGCCGGTCAGGGCGTCATGCAAGGACAGGTGCTGAATCTGGGCATGGGCGGCCACTTCGTCGGTGATGTCGGTGCACGTGCCACGAAAGCCGGTACACACGCCCTCGGCCACGATCGCGCGCGAAGAAATCCTGCAGATACGCTGTTGACCCAGATGGTCCTGGTATTGGCAGCGCAGCGTGCCGGAAGAGCCTGTTGCGGCCAGGCTGTGCAGACTGGTTCGCAGGTTGCTGGTATCACACGACAGCAACTCGGTAATCGGGCGCTGTCGCCACGCTTCGACTGGGTGCCCGGTGAGCGCGGTGAACCGGTCCGAAAGGTAGGTCAGGCGAAGGAGCACATCCGTTTCCCAGATCCAGTCCGAGGCAGCTTCGGCCACCGCCTTGAAGCGCTCTTCACTCGACTGCAGGGCAGCCCTGGAAGTCATCAGCGCACGGTGGCTGCGATCGATCCTGGTGCTGGCGCGGATCGCATAGCGTGCAAACAGTGCCAGGCTCAGCGCGATAAGTAGCACTGCAATAGCCAAGGGCGCAATCACTGTCTGGATCAGTTCAGTGCCAGGCTGCGGTATATCCCATGTCAACGCGTGGCCGCTGCCTTCCAGTGGCAGAGCGCCGCGCCCTTGGCGCTGCTCGGCCGAATCGCCCACGGCCAGGCCGGACAGCCCCGCGGACTGGCCCAGCGGCAAGAGCACCTGTGGCGATAGGACCCGAATGAACACCAACACCGCAGTTGGTCCCGGCGGGCGGGCCGGCTGGGTCTGCGGGCGGATCAGTGCAGCGACGTACACTGCCGGCTGGCCACGAAACACCAGGTAACCTGAAGTCGCCTGTTCGTGCTGCGCTGCTTGACGAGCCTCCTGCAGGATCTTCCCGGCACTGACGGTATGCTGCTCCAGGCCCTGCGGGCTGAGCTTACCGTCCAGGATTGCGTACCGGGTACCGTCATCATCGAGCACATATACACCATCGTACCCATCGGAGGTATAGAGCGTGGCGCCGACGTTGTCCTCGTCGTATGCCCAATGTGTATCGACCTGCCCGCCCAAGTGATCGTAGGCGGCCTGCCAGTTGGCATGGGTCAGCAGGAATGTCTTGTCGTTCTTCTGCAGCTGGGCCATGGCGGACTCAGCATAGAAGCGGCTTTGCTCCACTTGTCGAGTGTCCAGCGCCCCGGCGAGGCGGTAGAGGGAGAACAGCCCCAGTAACAAGGCCAACAGCAGAATCAGGGAAAACGCCACGATCAGTTGCCCGACCACATCACTGCGGCTCGACATTTCATTGTCAGCAAAGACGTCCATTGGTTCACCATCGCGGCCTAGGGTCTCCCGGTTGACCGGGCGGCAGACCTGGAGGTCGATGGAGCTGACAATCGGTGGTTGGCGAAAGGCAACCTAGACGTAAGCCAGGTGCATATTCTGTGGGAGCGGGTTTACCCGCGAACACCGGCACAGCCGGTGCCATCCACGGCCGCGCCTGCTTCGCGGGTAAACCCGCTCCCACAGAGTACGTGCCGCGCTTATGACAACAGCTATCCTTGGCGTCCGCTTAGAGCCGTAGGCGATCGATCGCGAATGGCGGCTATCGACCCATAGCGGTCCTTCAGGAAATTGTCTCGGAGAGCCGTAGTACCTTAGTACCACATCTATGCCGGAAAGGAGAGCTAGCAAGCGAAATCTACGAAGGCAGTACACGCCGAATTTAGCGGCACACAGTTCCGGCTAAGCCACCTGTTGCCGCCATGCCTGAGGCGTTAGGCCTTCGGATTTCATAAACGCTCGGCAGAAATGTGGCTGATCGGAGAAGCCGCACTCTAGGGCGATCTCGGCGAGCATCATCGTCGATGTCTCTAGCAGTTCTTTACTCTTCCTCAGCCGCTGCTCACGCAACCACTGCTGAGGAGAGACCTGTGTGGATTCCTTGAACCTGCGCGAGAAATAGCTGCGCGACAGTCCGCATGCTTCCGCAAGTGCGGTGACCGAAATGCCGATATCCAGATGATCCAACATCAGCTGCTTGGCCGTTTTGACTTGCCATGGTTTAAGCCGCCCCGTCGACTTAATCGCGACGGAGGCTATAACGATGCCTTTAGCACTGTTCATGGAGATCAATTCGTCCTGAAAAAATCTGAAGATGAATTGATCCGGGCGGCACTATTCGGTGAAGCATCTTCTGAAGCTTCAAACACTCCGTCATGACTGATCGCCCGGATCGGTTCGTTCCGGCCCCGCTTGTTGAGCATAAAATCAACTTTGGGGCTGATCAGGTCTCAGATCGATGCGGCCTCGGGCGCCAAGGTAGGGCCGTGCTGAACACGCTCTGGCGCTTTGTGCACCATGGTGTAGGCGTAGTCGACGCCCATGCCGTAGGCACCCGAATGCTCTTTGACCAGTTCCATGACCGCATCGTAGGTGTCGCGGTTTTTCCAGTCGCGCTGCCACTCCAGCAGCACCTGTTGCCAGGTTACTGGCACTACGCCCGCCTGGATCATGCGCTGCATGGCGTAGTCGTGTGCTTCCTTGGTCGTGCCGCCGGAAGCGTCGGCAACCATGTAGATCTCGTAGCCCGCATCGTGCATGGCGGACAGTGCGAAGGTGGTGTTGCAGACCTCAGTCCACAGGCCCGAAACAATGATCTTGTTCCGACCGTTCTTTTTCAGCGCGTCGCGAACCTTCTGGTCGTCCCAGGAGTTCATGGAGGTGCGCTCCAGCAACGGCGCATCAGGGAATACCGCGAGCAGTTCGGGGTAGGTATGGCCGGAGAAACTCTCGGTTTCGACCGTGGTGAAGATGGTGGGGACATTGAAGATCTTGGCTGCTTTGGCCAGGCCCACGGTGTTGTTCTTCAACGTCTGCCGGTCAATGCTTTGTACGCCAAAAGCCATCTGCGGTTGCTGATCGATGAAGATCAGTTGGCTGTTGAGCGGGGTCAGGACTTCAGTGTGTGGATTGCTCATTGTTCTTCCCTTTTGTTGAACGGTGGCGAGAGTTTCCCCGGCGGGTTGTCGCCGAGTGCCAGCACAAGATAGCGAAACACTCAGCGAAACGGTGGCGCATTTTTGCGCTCTTGAGGGAGCAAAACTGCACCACAGGTAGCGTCCAATCCGGTGCTAGGATCTCGGCCAGTCGGATCACGTCGATCCATTTTTCGCCAAGGAGAATCCAATGGCCGCTTCACGACCTTTCAACGACGACACCGCCTACTGGGGCGTTCCATGGGAAGAGGGCTACGGCTATCCGCAGGCGCGGCGAGTCGGGAACGAGATTTTCATCTCGGGGCAGTTCAACCATGACGAAGAAGGCAACCTGGTAGCGCCGGCGCCACTGGATGCTGACGGTCGTCCGAGCGATTTTTCGTCAATGGGCGAACAGATGCGGGTTTCCTACGACAACATTGCCAAGTTGCTCGCCCTGTATGGCGCCACGATGCAGGATGTCGTTGAGGAAACGCTGTATGTGCTGGACATGGACGCTGCTTTTGCGGTCGTCGGCAAGGTGCGTAAGGCAGCTTACGGCAAGGAACGCCCGCAGGCGGCCAGCAATATCATCGGTGTATCGCGGCTCGCCCAGCGTCCCCAGCTGATTGAGATCGTGTGTCGAGCCGTCATCGGCGCCCACGCCAAATGAACGGTGCTCCCGGTTTCCGCTATGAAACCGGGATGGCCCGCTGACCTTCGACCAGCGGTTTGAGGTCGGCCACGGCAGCGGCGCAGAACGTCATGAATGCTTTCACCCGCCAGGATTTCCTGATGTCCTGGTGGGTAAGCAACCATAGCTCATCCTGAAGCTCCTGAACTACTTGGCCTGCCCGAACCAATCCTGGGGTAATGTCGCCCAGCATGCAGGGGAGGAAGCCAAAACCGAGACCTGCTGCAATAGCCGCGCTCGCAGCCGCCACGGAATCGGTGCGGTAGGAGATGAACTCAGAGGGCACCCGACATTCGACGTAGCTCGTTGCCTTCAATCCGCACAGGCCTCCCGAGTAGGATACCCACGACTGCCCCTCAGCGAAGGGGTCGGCAATCGCTGCCTGCTTGACGCTGCGATACGGCGCCCAGGCGATGTTGGCGAGCTTGCGACCCACTAGGGTATCTGCCGGTTTTTTGGTCGCACGTATCGCAATGTCCGACTCGTCCCTCGCCAAACTCAACGTCTGGTTTCCGACTAATACCTCAACGGTGATCCCCTCATTGAGGGCTTTGAAGTCCGCGATGATCGGCGTTAGAAAGTACAGCAGCAGCGAGTCGCTGGTGGTGATTCGCAGTTTCCCCAGCGGGCCTTGGCCGGCGCGAGAAACCCTGCGGGTGACACTGACGATGTCCAGTTCAACGCGCTCGGCCAGTGCACGCAGTTCGGCACCCTCGGCAGTCAGCAGATACCCCGCCTTACGATGATCGAACAGCGCGACCCCAAGCGTCTTCTCAACCTGCGCGACCCGGCGCGAGACGGTGGACACATTGATGCCAAGCTTCTTGGCCGTGGCCGCGCGGTTGCTACAGTCACTCAGCGTTTTGATGATACGCAAGTCGTCCCAGGAAAGCTGGCTTACAGCTTCTCCGGCATCCCATTTCGGTCCATTAGAATTCGATTGGGTCAGCGAGACACTTCCAGTTGAAGGCTTCACGAAAATCATTCCAGATGAGGAGGAGCAATGATACGAGAAGGGGATTAGTCTGCCCACCATTCTGGGAGTAAGTCACACTCATTCAATCCGAGACATATGCCAGCTTATTTTGAACGCAGTCAATCGCGAGCGTCCGCCTTCGACCCATAACAGACATTGATAGCTGTCCTCTTCCCGGTTCGTTGCTTGTGCACAACTTTCTCATGCACCGCTAAAAATGCAGGGCTAGTGGAAAACCATCCAGGGAGTGCACAATAACTGTGCCCAAGCGGCGCGGAGTTTTTCTGGCCATCTTTCGTCAAAGGAGTGAGCATGAAAGAACACAGTTACGCTGTCGCCGTAAATTGGATAGGCAACACGGGTGATGGTACTGCCAGCTACACGGCTTACCAAAGAGACTTCAATGTGGAAGCTCCAGGCAAAACACCTATCCTGGGCTCCGCCGACCCTGCCTTTCGCGGAAATCCCGAACGCTGGAACCCGGAAGACATGTTGCTGGCCTCTATCTCGGCCTGTCACAAGCTTTGGTATCTTCATCTGTGCGCAGTCAACAAGGTGAACGTACTGGAATACGTCGACCACCCGATGGGCCGGATGGTTGAAGCTGATGGCCAGCGCAAAGGCCATTTCAAGAGCGCAGAGTTAAGGCCTCAGGTCATGATCAGCAACGAATCGGATCTGGATCTGGCAAAACGTCTCCATGACGATGCTCACCATGAGTGTTTTATTGCCAATTCGGTCAACTTCCCCATCACATGCAGTGCTGCTGTCAAGCATCGAAACTAGATCCTTTGCGCGCACTGGCTGCGGCTCTGACCTGATCGTCCGGTACTCAATTCCCGGCCTCTGGGCGCGAATAGTATTAAGGCGAGTGTCCATTACGGGGTCGCGGTAGGGATGGCAGTTACCTGCCACCCCCGCACAGATCCGTACGCGCGGAACTACCGCATACGGCTCCTGCCTTGGGTGCGTGACGCGAAGCGATCCTCAGGATACGGGTGTGCATTCTTTGGGCTCGGTATTTAGTGATCTGTGTGCTTCTCGGGAATAGAGCGACTACGTTCGTAATCGATAGCGTTGACCCGTGGAGTGCATGTTGCCGCAGTGGGTCGAAAGCGGCCAGGCGCGAATGACCGCCTTCGACCCATAGCGGTCGTTCGGAAAGGGCAGCAATTGGCCTGAAGCAGACGGTACGCGATAGGAGCGAGGTGCCGTCTTCGAAGTATTACCTCTCCAGGCCGAGTCACTAGGTCATCAAGCCCTAGCCGCAGGTTTGAGTCGGAAGCTGACGCCCATACGGTTGAACGCATTCATTGCGGCAATCGCCGCTGTCAGGTCAACAAGATCCTTTTCTGCAAACATCGCCGATGCGGCTGCATAAGCTTCGTCGGATACCTGTGTCTCGCTTACCCTGGTGACTTCTTCCGCCCAAGCCAGTGCTGAGCGCTCCTGATCCGAGAACAAATATTGCGCTTCATGCCATACCGGCACTAACAGCACCTTGTCCACTGACATACCTGCTTTGATCAGATCGCGTGAGTGAAGATCAATGCAATGAGCGCAGCCGTTGATTTGAGACACTCTGAGAAACACGAGGTGGATCAACGAGGCTGGCAAATTTGTCGCGGTGGTCACGAAATGATGCAGGCCGCCGAGGGCCTTAGCTGCACCAGGCGAAGCTTCAAACCAATTGAGACGATTCATGATTTCTTTTCCTTTGTATGAGCGATGAAGAGCGTGGCCGCTTGTTGGCATACGGCCCAGTTGAGATGCAAACCTAAACGCTTGGAGTAGATGTCGGCCCTGAAGCGGACTTTAGACTTGATCCACTCGACGGCTATGCCTAACAAAGTACGCCTGCACATCACCGTACCCTGTTGCCCTTCCAGTATTCAGTGACTCCCCCCCCTTGGCGGTACCCTCAACGGTGAAGTAATGCACCTGAGTGAGACCGATGGTGGCAAGGACGGCGGACAGGTAGGGGCGCAGAAAGTCCGGTTGACGGGCCTGTGGGCCGCTGATATAGCCCCCGCTAGCGATTGCGACGTAAACCGGACGATCCGTCAGATTTCCGACTTTGCCTTCGGCGGTGCCCAAAAACGTTTTGCCCACGCGTACCACGTGGTCGATCCACATCTTGAGTGGGGCGGGCACGCTATAGTTGTGCATCGGCGTGGCAATCAGCAGTACGTCGCATGCCTGTAGTTGGTCGATCAACTCGTCGGAACGGCTCAACGTACCCTTCTGACCGCTTGCTATGACTACGCGCTGATTGGCCAACGCCTGGGCGTAAGGCGAATCAACTGGGGCCAAGGTGTTGAGGTCTAAATCGGTCAACTGGATACCCCTTCTACCGGCCTGACTGGCCAAGGCAAATAGGATCTGCTGGGACAGCTTCAGACTTTCCGAAGCCTCTGCATTGGGGCTGGTGACCAGGCGAAGAATGCGCAAAGGAGCAAGTGGCTGTTGGGACGATGTCATGAGGTTTGCCTCCTTGGATGTGCATGCGGGTTATGGAGTATCGAACTGTTTTTGAAAGCGCAGTGCACCCGTCAACAGGCCTTCACGGAAGTAGAAACGTTGCGCGCGGGCGTTGGACAAACCCGTGTCGAGCACCAGGCGTGCACAACCGCTGGCGCGGGCCAGTCGCTCCAAGGCTTGCAATAAGCGCGACCCCCACTGACCTCCCCGCTGAGCCTCGGCGGTTACAAGGTCATCGACATACAGGAATGCGCCGTAGACCAGGTTTTCCTGTAAGCGGTAACCAGCCAGTGCCACAAGAACGCCTGAGTCATAAGCGCCAATCAGGCGATAGCCTTCAACACGCATACGCTCGATCCGGCTGACGAAGTCGGCTTCGCTCGTCAGATGAGGGCGCAATTGCTGCATTACCGGGAATGCGCTGCACAGGTCATGGGTACTGTCCAGGGGACGCAGGGCCGTGTCGGCCAGGTCGAGCACGCTGGGTATGAAGTTGTGCAAAGGGAATGTCATGGGAGGCGCCCTCATGAGTAGGTGATGGCGCTATATTGGACTACCATTGACCCACTTGATTGAGCCAAGAAATGGGATATGAACTAGGCCATGATGACCTCCACCAAGCCGCCTTTTGCTCCCTTGGAAGAGCAGTCCGCCTTGCCCCTGTATCGTCAACTGTACGACCGCGTGCTGGCCGCCGTTGCCGCTGGCACGTTGTCCCCCGGTGACCGCTTGCCGTCGGCGCGCGCCATGGCTAAGGAGCTGGGGGTGGCCCGTGGCACCGTCGAACTGGCCTATTCGCTGCTGGCCAGCGAGGGGTACCTCCTGGCGCTCGGGCAGAAAGGCACCGTAATCAATCCTGAACTGCAGAAGTCCGTGTCGGCGGCCACCGCATTACCAGTCAGCAGCCAAGTGATCGAAGACGCACCTGATTCGCTCTGGCGTCCACCGCAGCTGTTGCCGTTCCAGATGGGGGTACCGGCGCTGGATGCATTTCCGCGCAAGATATGGGCGCGTCTCGGTGCTCGGTACCTACGCGGGATGCGTCTGGGAGATCTGGACTATCCGGCACCCCACGGCCTGGCAGCGTTGCGCAGCGCCATTGCCTCGTATGTGCAGGTGTCCCGAGGTATCGATTGCGGTGCCCATCAAGTGTTTATCACCAGCGGTTGGCGCAATAGCCTGTCGTTAGTCGCACATACCTTGTTGCAGCCAGGCGAGTGCGCCTGGGTGGAAGACCCGGGCTATCCTACTACGCGCCAGGTGCTTCGCCAGTTCGGCCTGGAGCTGGAAGCGGTGCCGGTTGATGCCGAAGGCATGAACGTAGAACACGCCATCGCGGGTTCTCGGGCTGCTCAGGTCGTCATGGTGACACCAGGGCATCAGAGCCCGCTGTCGATGGCACTGTCGCTGCCACGCCGACAACTGCTACTCGATTGGGCTGCCCGCACCGGTGGCTGGATTGTCGAGGACGATTACGACGGCGAGTACCGCTACGTCAGCCGTCCACTTCCAGCGCTGGCCAGCTTGGATCGCCATGGGCGCGTGCTGTATGCCGGCACCTTCAGCAAGGTGCTGTTTCCCGGTATTCGTCTGGCTTATCTGGTGGTGCCACAGGCGCAGGTGGCAGCGTTCGAGCGCGTCGGCCGGGCCTTGTTTGCTGCCGGGTCACCGTCAATTACCCAGGCTTTGGTGGCGGAGTTCGTTGCCGAGGGACACTTCGCTCGGCATATCCAACGCATGCGCCGCCTCTACAACGAGCGACGGGCATTGACCATCGAAGCACTGGAGCGGAGTTTACCGAAGGGTATGCAGGTGGAACGCTCGCCAGGCGGCATGCACCTGGTACTGCGTTTGCCGGAGGACGTAAGTGACACCGCCCTGGCCGAGCAGGTGCTGGCAAGGGGCATGTCGATACAAGCATTGTCGCGCTGGGCTGCCTCATCGCAGCGTCAGTCAGGTCTGCTCCTGAGTTTTACCAACTGCGCCACGACTGCTCCAGGCGAGCAGCTTGGCGCGTTGATCAGCAAGTTACTCAGTTGAGGTTGGCCTTGTTCAGGCCGAACAGTTCATCGGACGAGCCCGGGATCGCCTGGAAAGCCACATTGAGGCGATTCCAGCCATTGATGGCGACGATCAGGAACGACAAATCCGACAGCTCCTGCTCGGAAAACTGCTCACGCGCACTCGCATACAGGCTGTTGGAGATACCATGAGGCGGCAGTTGGGTCAGGGCTTCAGTCCACTCCAGCGCCGCCCGCTCTGCTGGCGAAAACAGCTGTGACTCACGCCAGACGGCCACGTGGTGAAGACGCAGCTCGCGCTCGCCATGGATCTTGGCCTCTTTCACATGCATATCCACGCAGAACGAACAGCCGTTGAGCTGCGAAGCGCGCAACATGATCAGGTGGGCGAGATCGGCCAGTAGCGGCTTCTTGCTCAGTTGCAGGGTGAGCTCCACCAGTTTGTTGGACGCTTGGGGAGACAGTTTGAAGTAATCAAGGCGGTTGTTCATGGGTAGTTGCTCGTAGTGGGTGGAGGTTGATGGAGCCCACTGTAGCAACGCTTGGAATAGCCCCACAGGGCCAAGATAGTAGCTTCGAACTAGGCCATATCTGTATCGAAGTGCGCCATGATCACCTATCGAGCGATAGGGTCGAAGGGGCGCAATAGGCAGTTTATTGGCCTCCGCGAATGGCCGCAATGGGTCGTTAGCTGCCGGTCGGGGATGACCGCTGTCGACCAATGCGGACACTGATCCAAAGCTCTGTAGTCAGTGCAGGCCCATCGCCGGCAAGCCAGCTCCCACAGGAATATCAACAATCTCCAGGCATGCGATGTATTTGTGGAAACCGCGCTTGCCAATGACGCTTCATGAGAAAACCCCGCCAGTTGGCGGGGTTTCGATCCGACGGTGCGATTATGCAACGCGCGTATCACGCGGCCCGGCGTGCAACCGGCGCTTGCGCACCAACAGATGCGCCGCCGAAACCACCGCCAGGCTGACCAGGCTGGCAAGCAATTGCGTGCGCAGCCCTTCCTGGAACGCCATGGCCACAAGCACCCCGACGATGGCGGCGATAACCGCGTAGGACAGACCAGGGAACAGCCACATGCGCAGCGTCAGGCGCTGTGGCGCTTCGCGCTCCAGTTGACGGCGCAGCCGCACTTGAGCGACCGCGATGGCCAGGTAGACAAACAACATGATGGCGCCCGAGGCGTTCACCAGGAAAAGGAAAACACCTTGCGGTGACGCGATCGCTGCGGCGATGGCAATGTAGCCAATCACACTGCTCAGCAATACCGCCAAGCGCGGTACCCGGTGCCCGGTCAGTTGCGACAATGCGGCCGGCGCATCGCCACGCTCGCTGAGGCCGAACAGAATGCGCGAAGACACATACAACCCGGAGTTCAGCGCCGACAGCACGGCAACCAGAACCACGGCCTCCATGATCAGCGTCGCACCCGGTACATGCATGACTTCCATGGCGGTGACGAAAGGTGAATGCCCTGCCTCGATACTGCCCCAGGGCACGATACAGACGATCAGCAGAATGGAGACGACGTAGAACGTGATCACCCGAAAGATCACCGAGCGGGTCATCGCAGCGACACTCTTGGAAGGGTCATCCGATTCGGCTGCAGCGATGGTAGCGATTTCTGCGCCGCCCACCGCGAAGATCACTGTTGGCACGCCGGCGAGCACGGCGCTGATGCCGTAAGGCATGAAGCCGCGGTCGTTGACCAGGTTGTCCAGCAAGGCGCCGGTGCTAGGCGCCCACCCGAACAGATAGGCACAACCCAGGCCAATGAACACGATGATGGCGAACACCTTGAGTGATGCGAACCAGTACTCGAACTCGCCATAGGACTTCACCGACAGACAATTGATGGCGGTCATGATTGCCAACAGGCTCAGGCCGATGGCCCAGGCGGGCAGCGGAATCCATTGCTTCAATATGTCGGCTCCAACCACCGCCTCCACCGCCACGACAATGACCCAGAAGTACCAGTACAACCAGCCACTGGTGAAACCGACCCAATTGCCCAGCCCCAGTCGCGCGTACTCGGTAAACGATCCAACGCCCGGTATCGCCACCGCCATTTCACCGAGCATGCGCATGACCAGCATCACCACGATGCCGGCGGCAAGATAACTGAGAAACGCTGCGGGGCCGATCGCGCCAATGGTTGCACTGCTGCCAACGAACAGGCCGGCACCAATGATGCCGCCCAGCGAAATCATGGTGATGTGCCGCTGGCGCAAGGCGCCACTCAGCCGGCGTTCACGCGGTTCATCCAGCTTCAGCGAATTGCTCATGGGTGCACCTCCTGATCCTGCGTGTTGCCGTACAAGCTAGCCTCGCCGAACGAGACATCGGGTGATGAAATGTGATGCGACGCCGGATATTCTGGGCGCCTGCCGTGGCCCCCTGGAGCCGGAAGCAATGCAAGCGGGCTGCGCGCCAGGCTGTGGAACGGCTGATCTGTCATGGCGAATTCCTACCGTAGGGGTTCGTATTATTGTAATGCATGACAAGCAGTACAATTCGAAGCTATCAACCCATATATGTCTTGTCAATATCGTTTGTCATGGGTAAGAATACAGGACAAGCCCAGCTGTTATCCTGCTACGCGCAGGATAAGCACAAGGAAAAATCAGGCCATGAGCCCATTCAAAGAGCTACTTGCTGCCCTAAAGACGGATACCCTGCTGCAGCGCGACAGCGCCGAAACACTCTACGCGCAACTGGCCTCCTCCCTTGCCGAAGCCATTCGCAGTGGCGCCCTGCGTCCGGGCGAACGTCTTCCACCCCATCGCGAGCTGGCCGGCGAACTGGGCATCAACATCACCACCGTGACCCGCGCCATGGCCGTGCTGCAGGAGCAAGGCCTGGTCGAGAGTCGCCCAGGCCGGGGCACCCAGGTCGCGGTGCCGCGCCAGGTACAGGTGCAGTTCCAGTCGGCGCCAAGCGATGCCCCCGGCATGATCGACCTCAGCGTCAACCGCCCCGCTACCGATGCCTACACCCAGGCTCTGGCCACCCTCCTGCCGCGTCTGGCCAGCGACCCGCGCTTTACCGGGATGAAGGAGTATCACCCCTCCGAAGGCATGCCCTGGGCGCGAGAAGCCGCGGCGACCTGGTTGCGTTCACTGGATGTACCCGCTCAAGCCAGCAATGTGGTGATCACCGAGGGGGCCCAGCACGGCATCGCCTGCATCCTGCGCGCCATGACAGTGGCAGGTGACACCGTGTTGGCCGACAGCATTACCTATCAAGGCATCAACGCCCTGTGCCGGTCATTGGGGCTGAACCTGGTTGGCGTAGAGGGGGATGAGCGGGGCATGAACCCTCAAGCCCTGGGCGAGGCTATCGCGACCTACGCGCCACGGGTGCTGTTCCTCGTGCCGTCGATCCACAACCCGACCGCCATCACCCTCGACGCGCAACGTCGCGCGGACCTTCTTGAAGTACTTGCACCACACGACGACCTCTGGCTGATCGAGGACGATGTCTATCGCCCGTTGCTCGAGCACAGGGACGAGACATTCATGTTGCGCCGCCCTGCGCGAACGTTCTATGTCACCGCCCTCTCCAAATGCATCGCACCGGGCCTGCGCATCGGCTTCGTCGTCGCGCCGCCCGAACAGCTGCAGAACATCGCCACCACCTTGCGCATCGACTGCTGGAGCATTTCGCCGCTTAACGCGCTGATCGCGACACGCTTGATCGAGGATCGCGTCAGCGAGGCACTGATTGCCCATCAGCGCGAGGAGTTGCGCGAACGCCAGGCCTTGCTCGCAGAGCACCTCAAGGGCCTGCACTACCAGGCCAGCGATGTTGGCACACATGCCTGGCTGCAGCTGCCTGAACCTTGGAGCGCGTCACGTTTCGCCCGCCTTTGCCGGGAGCATGGCGTCGGGCTACTGCCCGGCGGGGCGTTCAGCTTGCGCCATGACCAGTCGCCCAATGCGGTGCGCATCAACCTTTCCGCGGCCAAGTCTCGCGCGCAGCTCGTCCAGGCCCTGGATGTCGTTGCCCGTTTCGCGCAGCAAGGCCATTTGCATATGTTCGACAGGGTCTGAAGCCTAGATGAAGATGCCAGAGCGTTGTGAAGTCGCTGTAATTGGTGCCGGTGCGGTCGGCGTTGCCACTGCCTTGTGGCTGCGCCGCCAGGGTTACCATGTGGTGTTGCTGGAGCGCGATGCGGTCGCTGCAGGTGCCTCCTATGGCAATGCGGGCACATTTGCGCCCTATGGCTGCATGCCTATCGCACAACCTGGCCTGCTGCGCGACATACCACGCCTGCTCTTCTCGGCGGACTCGCCGTTTGTGGTGCGGTGGTCTCGCTTGCCGCGTTTGATGCCCTGGCTTGCCCGCTTCCTGAATCAGTGCCGGCCTCATCATTTCCAGCGCAACGCGACGGCCCTTGCACAATTGCTGCAACACACCTACGAGGGGTATGCACCACTGCTGGATGAGGCGCCTGTAGCCGCAAAGCACTTGCGCCATAAAGGCTGCATCTATGCCTACTCCAGCCTGGACAGCCTGCGTGGCGCCGAAGTCGGTTATGCGCTGCGTGACCGCTTCGGCATCCCTCAACAGCGCTTGAGTCGCGACGAACTCGAAGCACTTGAGCCCGCACTTGCCGGCAAGACGGTAGGCGGCATCCTCTTCCCCAAATCTTCCCATCTGGATGATCCAAAGCGCTTCTTCGAGGACTTGGCAGCGCCACTGCTGCTCGATGGCACCCTGTGTTTCAGCACCGTGCAGCGCCTTGTTCGACGCAGCAATGCACTGCAACTGGACTGCGCCGATGGCCACAGCCTGCTCGCCGAACGCGTGGTGCTGTGCGGCGGAGCCTGGTCTGCCGCCCTCGCGCAGCAACTGGGCGATCGCATCCCGCTGGATACCGAGCGTGGCTACCATATCGAGTTCGACCTGGAGGATACCTTGCTCGAACGCCCCTGCTGCCCGGTCGAAAGCGCCTTCTACATGACCCCCATGGCGGGTCGCCTGCGCGTGGCCGGCACCGTGGAGCTGGGTTCGATCAATGACCCAGCCAACCCCAGGCGCTACGAGTACCTGGAGCAACGGGTACGGCGCGTGCTTGGCCTTCGCCAGCCAGTGGCGAGGCGCTGGCTGGGCTTTCGCCCGTCGCTGCCGGACTCGCTACCGGTCATTGGCGTCTCGCCGAACGAACCGCGCCTGATTCACGCCTTTGGTCATCAGCACCTTGGCTTGACACTGGCGGGAGTAACAGGGCAACTGGTAAGCCAACTCATCGAAGGAACAGCGCCTGCATGGCTAGACGCGTTTTCCTCACGCCGTTTCTGACCCAAGGAGATTGACCCATGACCATTCAACGCAAACAGATCGACCCGCGCATGAGCCAGATCGTGATCCACCGCGACACCGTCTATCTTGCCGGCCAGGTCGGCGAGACCGGCCAGACGGTGGCGGAACAGACCCGAGAAGCCCTGGCGCGGGTCGATGCACTGCTCGATGAGGCCGGCACCACTCGCCAGCACCTGCTTCAGGCCATTATCTGGTTGGCCGACATGGCAGACTTTGACGAGATGAATACCGTATGGGATGCCTGGGTACCCAGCGGCCATGCACCGGCGCGAGCCTGCGGCGAGGCGAAGCTGGCAGATCCGCAGCTGCTGGTGGAAGTGATCATTACCGCTGCCGTTCCCCAGTAGTGTCACGTGGCGCCGGGCTTATGACGAGCCCGGATGGCCACCGAAAGGCTCAAGTTTCGGAAAAGCCCTGTTGCCAGTGCAGGCCTCATCGCCGGCAAGCCAGCTCTCACAGGAATATGACCAGCCTTCAGGCATGCGCTGTACCTGTGGGAGCCGCGCTTGCCGACGATGGGTCGATAACAGATTGAAAGCCCTCCGCAAGGATGCCCAGGAACGAATGCCATGGATCGCCTTCCGACACTGCTCACCGATCGCCTTGTCCTCACGCCACTCCAGTTGAAGGATGCCCCCTTCATTCAGAAGTTGTTTCCGCAATGGGAGGTAGTGCGCTATCTGGATCGTCGTGTTCCATGGCCATATCCAGAAGATGGTGCGCTGGTATATGTACGCGATGTCGCCCTGCCAGCCATGGCAGCGTGTCGTGAATGGCATTGGATGATCCGCAGGCGCGACGATGCCGAGTGCATCCTTGGCAGCATCAGTTTGTTTGAGCAGCCGGGTAACAACAGAGGCTTCTGGCTTGCACCGCAGTGGTGGGGAAAAGGCTATATGCGCGAAGCATGCCGGGTCATCAACGCGTATTGGTTCGAGACATTGTCGCGGCCGGTCATGCAGGTTCCCAAAGCGGTTGCCAACCACACTTCACGCAGGGTCTCGGAGCATGAGGGTATGCGTATGGTCGGCGTACGAGAAGGTGATTTTGTCTGCGGGCCGATGCGCGTCGAAATATGGGAGATGACACGAGCTGAATGGTTTGCCAAGGTCGATCGTTAGCCATTGGTTCTTTTGGCCCGGCGGGCATTGAACCAAGCCATTGCAAACAGGCCTGAAGGTGCCATAGGCTGCCTTCTCCTGAATCGGCCACCGACACTGGATAAACGATGAGCGAACTACAAGGATGCGGAGAGTTTTCAGGCTTGGCCTGCCGCCCGGTCGGGCCCGCTGACGCAGAAATGATCTGCTCGCATCGCCAGGAGATGTTTCTTGAGGCAGGTGGCGATCCTGAAAAACTGCAAGTCATGACTCAGCACTTTCGGCCATGGTTGGAGGAGCGGCTTGCTGACGGTCGGTACTACGGTTTCAAGCTCCTGGATGGCGACCAAGCGATCGCAGCCATTGGCCTGATGAGTATTGATTGGCCTCCCCATCCATCGCACCCGACCCTGGACAAGCGTGGGTACGTGCTGAATGTGTTCGTCCAGCCGGCCTACCGCCGCCGTGGCCTGGCTTCAGCCTTGATGCAGGCAGCCGACGCCGAGTTCGCCCGCCGAGGCATCACCTTCGCTGTCCTGCACGCCACCGAGACGGGTAAACCTGTCTACGAGCAAACCGGTTGGACTGGAACCTCGGAAATGGCCAAATCCATTAGTTGATAGTGACCGCTTTCGCCTGAAAGCGGACATTGAAAAGAAGATAGAACAAACCAGACAGACTACCCACGCTAGTCTGCAACCGGCTCATACAAGCTCACCGCCTTGGCATCCACCGCCTTGGGCAATAACCCTTCGCGGTAGAACGCATCGGCGATGCGCTGCTGCTCGGCCAGGTTCTCCGGCTTCACAGGCTGCACGTCGTAGCTACGCCGGCGTCCACCGGCCCGAGGAAGCGGAACTCAACATCCTTCTCGCTCAAGCCGACCTGATCCAGTGCCTTGAGGGCCAGATGATGGCCGATCGACCCGCGACCGGTGGCGATGCGCTTGCCTTTGAGCTCGGCCGCGCTGTGCAGCTGCGCATCAGGACGCACCAGCAGCGCCGATTATGCCGGCATCGATCGCCCCGGCATTGAGCGCCTCGGCCAGCGGCGCGGCAGCGGGGAACTCGACCCAGTGGATGTCGTAAGGCAGGTCGCGCAAGGCGCCTGCGGCTTCCAGCTGGGCGCGCATGTTGCCCTTCTGGTCGACGATGCGCAGGGTCAGGCGCTCAGCGGCGCCGGCCTGACTGGCCAGCAGCAGGGCCGCGGCCAGGGTCAGCAGCTTCGATCGGATGGACATGGCGTTGCTCGGTATTTGGGCAGGCAGCCTCATGCTACCCGTGCCAGGCGACTCCAGCGAGAACCATCAGATAAATTAAATTTATTTTAGTAACAACCTAATATGTGTTTTCATCTATAAAATTCGAACCGTTAGCATTACCCGTCAGGCAGATTATGCTAATGGCTCATTTTCCATCCGACCCTGTGAGCGCCAGTTATGAAAATCGATGATATGGACGCCTTCGTCGCGGTCATTCGTTGCCAGTCCACCAACCTCGCCGCCGAGGCCTTGCAACTGACGCAACCGGCGATTACCCGCCGGGTGCAGAACTTCGAGGAAGACCTCGGCGCCACCCTGCTCGACCGCAACACCAAGCCGCTCAAGCCCACCCCCATGGGCCTGCGGGTTTACGAGCAGTGCAAGGCGATCCTGCGCGAGATCGACTCGCTGCGCGAACTGGTGGCCAACGATGGCGCCCCTTCTGGCACCGTGCGCCTGGGTGTGCCGCAGACCTTGGGTGACGTGGTGCTGCTAGATGCGCTGGCGCAGATTCGCGAGGCCTACCCGCAATTGCGCACCCAGGTCAGCAGCGGTTGGGGCAGCAGCCTCATCGCGCGCATGGAAAACGCCGAACTGGACGCAGCCGCCGCGCTGTTCCCACCGGGCAAGATCTTCCCGGAAGGCATCGCCAGCCGTTCGATCGCACGCATGTCGCTGAAAGTGGTAGCTGCCAAGGGCAGCGTCACCAAGCGCAGCTACAAGCTCAAGGACTGCTACACCCGTGGCTGGGTGCTCAACCCCGATGGCTGTGGTTTCCGCGCCGGCCTGCAGCGGGCGCTGAGCGAACAGGGCCTGAGCCTGTCGATCAACCTGGAAACCTTCGGCACCGAGTTGCAACTGGGCCTGGTCGCCAATGGCCAGGGCCTGGGTCTGGTGCCCGAACCACTATTGCAGGCCAGCCACCACCGCGATGCGCTGGATGTGATCAACGTCAGTGATTTCAAGCCGCAGGTAGACCTGTGGCTGTTCCATCCACGTTACCTGGGCAACCTGCAGGAACCCGTCGAGCTTTTCGGCGCGGTGGCTGGGCACAGGCTCTTGGGTTGACCAGGCAGGGGCGCCTGGCGCCCCGCCAAGGGATACGGGGTGTACTCGCCCTATGGCTTTACCGGCGGGTATTACTTCGGGCGGGTGACCTACACCTTCTGAATCATGGAAAGCCGGCCGACGATGTCGGCCGGCAACCGGTATCAACCTCGCAACATATGGGCCGCCACGCCGGCCAGGGCGCAGCTGAACAGTACCTGGATCACGCCACGCTTGAAGCGGAACAGCGCCACGGCGGCCGCAATGGCGATCAACGCGGAAGGCCAGTCGAACGCCCCACTGAAACCCTTTGGCCAGAGCACGTGGTAGCCGAAGAACATGGCAAGGTTCAGGATCACCCCCACGACTGCGGCCGTGATACCCGTCAGTGGTGCGGTGAACTTCATCTCGTTGTGGGTCGATTCCACCAACGGGCCACCGGCGAGGATGAACAGGAACGACGGCAGGAAGGTGAACCAGGTGACGAGGCTCGCCGCGACTGCACCAGCCAGGAACGGGTGTTGCTCACCGAACATCGGATGCACGTAGCCACCGACGAAGCCGACGAAGGCCACCACCATGATCAATGGACCTGGCGTGGTTTCTCCCAAGGCAAGGCCATCGATCATCTGGGTGGGTGACAGCCAGCCGTAATGCCCGACGGCGCCCTGATACACATAGGGCAGGACGGCGTAGGCGCCACCGAAGGTCAAAAGTGCGGCCTTGGTGAAGAACCAGCCCATTTGCGTCAGGGTGCCGGCCCAGCCAAACGCCAGCGTCAGCAGCCCCATGGGCAAGGTCCACAGTACTGCGCCGATCAGCACCAGGCGCAGCAAATGCCCCACCCGAAAACGCGCATGCTCAGGCGCAGGGGTGTCATCATCGATCAGGGCCGGGCCGTAGCTGTTCCTGGCAGCCCCATGACCGCCACCGATCACGAATTTGCCTGGCGCTAAGCGACCGCCCACATAGCCTGCGATGCCGGCAACCAGCACGATCAACGGGAACGGTACATCGAGGGCAAAGATGGCCACGAACGACGCTGCGGCCATGGCCCACAGCCAGCCGTTCTTCAGCGCGCGCGAGCCGATCCGGTGCGCCGCGTGGACGACGATGGCCGTGACTGCAGGCTTGATGCCGTAGAAAATCCCCGCCACCACAGGGACCTCGCCAAAGGCAATGTAAACCCAGGACAAGCCAATCAGGATGAACAGCGAGGGCAATACGAACAACACGCCGGCAATCACGCCCCCCCAGGAGCGGTGCATGAGCCAGCCGATGTAGGTGGCCAGCTGCTGTGCCTCGGGGCCTGGCAACAACATGCAGTAGTTCAGCGCGTGCAGGAACCGCTTCTCGCTGATCCAGCGCCGACGCTCGACCAATTCCTGGTGCATGATCGAAATCTGCCCGGCGGGCCCACCAAAACTGATGAAGCCCAGCTTGAGCCAGAACAGGAATGCTTCGAACAGTCCGATCGGCCGCTGAACCGCTTGCGATGGTGGCTGTTCGCCCACTGCGGAGGTGCTATCAACCATTTGGGGTTTCCTCACTTGCGAAAGCCGTCAGCAGGCCATCGAAGATGCCCCCGACGACCGTTGTCAGTTGATCGTCATCGCCAATGCCTTGTCTCAAGCCCGCGAGGACACGTTCGATGCCTGGCGCTTCCGAGGGCTGGTTGCCTCCCACATCCAGGTAGTGAATGACTGCGGCCAAGCGTGCCAGGCCCGGCTGCTGTATGGCAAAGCTCTCGATGAGGGTCTCGAAGGACACCCGCTGGCCGACATGGCTGAACCTGGCCCCATCAAAATCGAAGCCCAGCGCATCGTCCGGGCAGTCTTCAGGCCTGTCCAGCCAGATGAATCGAGCGTCGGCATCGATGAAGCGACGAATCAACCAGGCACATGCCAACCGATCCACCCATGGGCGCTTGCGGGTGGCCCAAAGGCGACCCTGGTAATCGTTGCGTTCCAGTCGGGTGATCGCCTCGTCGTGGGCACTCGGCTCATCGCAAGACAGTGCGCGGCCAATCGCGGCCTCGAGCTCTTGCAGCGCCGCATCGGCTTGCGCCTTGGGCTCGCCCGGGAAAAAATCGGTTGACGCCAACTGGCTGAAGGCCTTTCTGAGCTTGCGCACCTGCCGTGCGGTCTGCAGCGCATTCTCTGGCGCCAACTCGGCCCTGCAGCCTGCAATTTCTTCCATCAGCCTGGCGTACTCGTCGCTCCTGTCGAACAGGCTGCTGAAGCGCTCTTCACGCTCAGGCAGCGACAGGAGAAATGCCGTGCCGTTTATAGCCAGCACGTCTCGCTCGACTGCTGCGAAAACCTCCCGGCCTGCACATTGTTCGGGCAGCAGGTAAACACCATCCCTCAGCACTGCGGCTCCTGAGGCCTTCAGGCTTCTCCAGGCACGCATGCGCTCGGTGGCATTGGCCGTCGGCAATCCGAGGATCAGTAGCGACCAGTCGACCATGTAGATTACTCAACATTAAATGTTTGTATCTCTACATTAAACAGAAACTGTGGAAAATCAACAGGCTCGTGCCGAGGCGAGGATTGGCTTGCTCCAATTCGGGCCAAAAACTGCAGCTGGGTGCAGGACACGCCTTTTTTTGAGGCATGCCTGCAGGCCGCTCCAGTGCCCTGCACGCGGCTCAATCATTGTATGCGGCGATAAACCCCTACCATTTCAAAGCCTTAGCGCCCCATGGTTGCCATCCCGGAACTACGCCGGGCTTTCGGCACCTTCATTGCAACGGCTTCTGCGTGCACAACGCAGCAATTGATCGGATTCGAGGCTCGCCACAGACACAGCACCCACCTACCCGCAAGGCCGCACCCTGAAACACGTAGATGAACCGCAATGAAGCTGCCGGCAACGGCGGCAAGGAGTGGGTATGTCCCGGGCATTTTTCAATGAAATGTACGAAACGAACGGCAGTTGCCGCCCGCATTACCAGGAGTTCGCCCGCTGGTTGGCAAACACCCCGCTGGAGCTGCTGGAGCAACGGCGACGTGAAGCAGACCTGCTGTTTCACCGCGCCGGTATCACTTTCACCCTGTACGGTGACAAACAGGACACCGAGCGCCTGATCCCCTTTGACATCATCCCGCGCAGCATTCGTGCCAGTGAATGGCGCATGGTCGAGCGCGGCTGCATCCAGCGGGTGCACGCCCTGAACCTGTTCCTGCAGGACATCTACCACGACCAGCGCATCCTCAAGGCCGGCATCATCCCGCCGGAGCAGGTGCTGGCCAATGAAGGCTACCAGATCGCCATGCAGGGCCTGGGGCTGCACCGTGGGCTCTATGCCCACATCGCTGGGGTCGATCTGGTCCGCGACGGGGACGGCAGCTACTTCGTGCTGGAAGACAACCTGCGCACCCCCAGCGGGGTCAGCTACATGCTCGAAGACCGCAAGATGATGATGCGGCTGTTCCCCGAGCTGTTTGCCGCACAGCGGATCGCCCCGATCGACCACTACCCCAACCTGCTGCTGGACACGCTCAAGAGCGCCAGCCCACTGGACAACCCCACCGCCGTGCTGCTCACCCCTGGTCGCTTCAACAGTGCCTATTTCGAGCATGCCTTCCTGGCTCGGGAAATGGGTATCGAACTGGTGGAGGGCGCGGACCTGTTCATCCGCGACGAGCATGTCTACATGCGCACCACCGCCGGTCCACAACAGGTGGATGTGATCTATCGGCGCCTGGACGACGACTACCTCGACCCGCTGTCGTTCAACCCTGACTCGATGCTGGGCGTGCCGGGGCTGATCTCGGTGTACCGCGCCGGCAACGTGGTGCTGGCCAACGCGGTAGGCACCGGGGTGGCGGACGACAAGTCGATCTACCCCTTTGTCGACGACATGATCCGCTTCTATCTGGGCGAAGAGCCAGTGCTGAACAACGTCCCGACCTGGCAGTGCCGCAAGCCTGCAGAGCTTTCCCATGTCCTGGCCCACCTGCCCGAGCTGGTGGTCAAGGAAACCCAGGGCTCCGGTGGCTACGGCATGTTGGTCGGGCCAGCGGCCACCAGTGCGCAGATCGAGGACTTCCGCGCCCGCATCAAGGCCCGTCCGCACGCCTACATCGCCCAACCCACCCTGTGCCTTTCCACATGCCCGACCTTCGTTGACAACGGCATCGCCCCGCGCCACATCGACCTGCGCCCGTTCGTGCTGTCCGGCAGTGAAACGCGGCTGGTGCCAGGCGGCCTGACCCGGGTGGCCCTTCAGGAAGGCTCGCTGGTGGTCAACTCGTCGCAGGGCGGCGGTACCAAGGACACCTGGGTGGTGGAGGACTGAACCATGCTTTCGAGAACTGCTTCCGACCTGTACTGGATGTCGCGCTACCTGGAGCGCGCAGAAAACCTTGCGCGCATGCTCGAGGTGAGTTATTCGCTATCGCTGATGCCCCAGGCCGGCCGCAGTGACGGCCATGCCGAGCTGGCCATGTCACTGCTGGCATCCGGAACGCTGGACGACTACCGCCGCCGGCACACCGAACTCGACACCGAGCGCATGCTGCACTTCTTCGCCCTCGACGCGACCAACCCCGGCAGCATCTATTGCTGCCTGCAGGCGGCCAGGACCAATGCCCACGCAGTGCGTGGCCGCATCACCGCCGACATGTGGGAGAACATCAACGCTACCTGGATCGAGATGCGCAACATTGCCAGCAATGGCCTCGGCCGTTATGGCATCAGCCAGTTCTGCGACTGGGTCAAGGAACGCTCGCATCTGTTCCGCGGTGCGACCTCAGGCACCATCATGCGTAACGACGCGTACAGTTTCATCCGCCTGGGGACCTTCCTGGAGCGAGCCGACAACACCCTGCGCCTGCTCGATGCACGCTATGAAATGTTCGGTGAGGCCTCCGAGGAGGTCAGCGATGACTCCGCCCGTGGCTATTACCAATGGAGCGCGTTGCTGCGCGCGCTGACCTCCTACGAAGCCTTCAACGAACTCTATCGCGCCGCGCCCAGTGCACGGCCGGTATCGGAGCTGCTGTTGTTGCGGGTCGACGTGCCCCGCTCGCTGCATGCCTGTATCGAGGAACTGGACCAGATCCTCGCCAGCCTGCCCGGCAGCACCGGGCGCGCCGCCCAACGCATGGCCGCCGAACTCAACGCTCGCCTGCGCTACACCGCGATCGACGAAATTCTCGAAGCGGGGTTGCACCCGTGGTTGAGCGACTTCATCGGGCGCATCAATCAACTGGGCCAGGCGGTCCATCACTCCTATCTGGAGGTCGTATGAAACTGTCCATTCGCCACGACACTACCTACAGCTATGCCAGCGATGTGTGCAACAGCATCCAGTTCCTGCGCCTTACACCACGCAGCAGCGAGCGCCAGCGCATCAATGAATGGCAACTGGACCTGCCCTGCAAGGTCAAGGCCCAGATCGACCCCTATGGCAACATCCTGCATGTACTGACCCTGGACAAACCCCATGGCCACCTGGCGCTGACCGCCAGCGGCCAGGTGGAGATCGACCCGGAGCGCGAGCAGGAGGCCGGCGAACATTCCCCCCTGCCATTCCTGCGCGGCAGCCACCTGACCCAGGCCGATGACGCACTCAAGGCCTTCGCCAGCCGACATTGTGGCGAACACCGCGACCGGGCGGCGCTGATCGGGCTGATGCAAGGCCTGGCCGAGCACATGCCGTACAGCCCCGGCGCCACATCGGTGGGCACCACTGCCATCGAAGCGTTCAACGGCGCGGCCGGGGTTTGCCAGGACCATACCCACGCGTTCCTTGCCTGCGCACGCAGCCTGGGTATTCCGGCACGCTATGTCTCCGGCTACCTGTGCACCGAAGACGAGCAGCACCTGGCCAGCCATGCCTGGGCCGAGGCCTGGGTCGATGACGCCTGGTACAGCTTCGACATCACCAACCGCCTTGTTCGGCCAGAGCGTCACCTGAAGCTGGCAGTGGGCCTGGACTACCTCGATGCCTGCCCGGTCAGGGGCGTGCGCCGCGGGGGTGGCGCCGAATCGATGCAGGCCAGCGTGCACGTGCACCGCCAGTGACAGGCGCAGCACCCGTTCATAAAAAAAGGGAAACAGCATGACCTATTGTGTCGCCATGCACTTGGCGGACGGGCTTGTCTTCATCAGCGACTCTCGCACCAATGCGGGCATCGACCAGATCGCCAGCTTTGCCAAGTTGTTCGTGTTCGGCGTGCCGGGGGAGCGCCTGATCGTGCTGCAGACCGCCGGCAACCTGGCGACCTCGCAATCGGTGGTGAACCTGCTCCAGCAACGCACACGGGGCCCCGGCCCCCACCTGCTGAACGTTGCCACGCTCTACGATGCAACGGTACTGGTCGCAGATACACTGCGTGAAGTGGTCAGCCGTGATCGCAGCAAGCTGTCGGCCGGAATCGACTTGAGCAGTTCGTTCATTGTCGGCGGCCAGATAGCCGGTGGCCCCATGGGCATATACAACGTCTATGCCCAGGGCAATTTCTTCCAGGCCACGCCGGACACCCCGTTCCTGCAACTGGGCGAGAGCAAGTATGGGCGGCCGATTCTCGATCGCAACCTTGGCTACCATATGCCACTCGACGAAGCGTTGCGCTGTGGTCTGATCTCGTTCGACTCGACCATTCGCAGCAACCTGTCGGTGGGCATGCCATTGGACCTGCTGGTGTATCAGAAGGACAGCCTGGAAATACCGAAACGCCAGCGCATCACCAGCGACGATGCCTATTACGAGCAGATACGCAGGCAGTGGAGCGACGGGCTGAGAAGGCTGTTGGCCGAACTGCCTGCGCCGCCCTACTGATTGGCAGGGTCCCTGTGGGCTGCGCTGTCGCGTAAAGAACTCAATTCGAAAGCGACCGCTGCCACAGGGGCCGTGATCCTACTTGAGGGGAATGGTCAGGCGATCGATCACTGCCCGAGTTTCTGGCCGCACCCCGCGCCACCAGGCGAAAGCCTCCGCCGCCTGCTCGACCAGCATGCCGACGCCATCGGCCAGGCGCGCCACACCCTGCGCCTGGGCCATGCGCAGGAACGGCGTCAGGCCTTTGCCATACGCCAGCTCGTAAGCCAGCCGCGTCTCGCCCAGCACGCCCTCGGGCAGTGGCGGCAGCTCGCCGGTTAGGCTCGCGGAGGTGGCGTTGACCACGATGTCGAAGGACTGTCCCTCCAGCTCCTCATAACGGCTGATGCGCAGCCTCGGATGATCCACTTCGTTGCGCAAGGTGAGCGCCTTGGACATGTCACGGTTGGCGAGTACCAGCTCGCTCGGCCCTGCCTGCAGGAACGGCAGCAACGCACCACGCACCGCGCCACCGGCGCCGAGCAACAGTACCCGTCGATTGCCCAGCGGTTCACCGAGGTTTTCCTCGATATCCCGCAACAAGCCAATGCCGTCGAAGTTCTCGGCAACGATATGGCCATCCTCGAACTTCAGTGCATTGGCCGCCCGCGCCAGCTGGGCGGCCTCGCTGCGCTGGTCAGCCAGCTCGAAGGCACGCAACTTGAACGGCGCGGTGATGTTCATGCCCAACCCGCCCTCATCGCGAAACTGCAGCACCTGGGCCTCGAAGCCCTCGAGTTCGCCCTCGATGGCGCCGTACTCCAGGCACTGGCCACTGGCCTGGGCGAACAGGCCATGAATCAACGGGGACTTGGTGTGGTTGATCGGTCGGCCGATCACTGCATAGCGGTCGCTCATCGGGCATCTCCGTGGGTGAACAGCACACCGTCTGCTTGCATGGCGGTGATTTCTTCAGGGCTGAAACCTAGGCCGGCGGCCACTTCGGCATTGTGCTGACCGAGGTCCGGGGCCACCTGGTGGATCGTGGTATCGCAGTCGGAAAAGCGGAACGGCAGGTTGGGCAGGCGCAAGGTACCGTAGCGCGGGTGCTGCTGCTCGATGACCATGTTGCGCGCCTGGATCTGCGGGTCGGCCACGACTTCGTCGATGCGCTGCACCTTGGCGCTGGGGATGTCGATGGCATCGAGCAACTGCAGGATATCGGCTACCCGGCGCGCACCGACCCAGTCACGCACCACGGCCAGGATCGCCTGCCGATGGGTGTTGCGACCATTGAGGCTGTGGTAGCGGTTGTCACTGCCGAACCCGGGCGGGCCACCGTTGGCCTCGAGCATCGCGGCAAAGCGCTTCCAGGCGTCGTCTACCTGGGCGGCGATCACGAGGTCGCCATCGGCCGCGCGAAACACGCCATACAGGGTGGAGGTGGGCATGTCATGGCCGGTCTGCTCGGGCAGGACGGTGCCGTCGGACAAGGTGTAGCACTGCACCGCGTATTCATGCATCGACACCAGCGTGTCGTACAGGGCCATGTCGATGTGCTGGCCACGACCACTGCTCACCCGGCCCAGTAGCGCCGCATTGATCGCCGCCACGGCATGAATGCCGGTGTACATGTCGCCCAGGGAAATGCGCAGCAACGGCGGCGCTTCGCCTGGCACGCCGACCATCTGCATGATCCCGCTCTTGGCCTCGGCAATCAGCCCGAAACCGGCGCGGTGGGCATCCGGCCCGGTATGGCCGTACGCGGAGATGGAGCAGTACACCAGTCGCGGGTTGCGCGTCGACAGCTCTGCATAGCCCAGGCCCAGTTTGTCCAGGGCGCCGGGGCGATAGTTTTCGACGAACACATCGGCCGAGTCGGTCAGGCGTTGCATGAACGCCTTGCCACGCGGGTCCTTCATGTTCACGCTGACGCCCTGCTTGCCCATGTTCAGCTGCAGGAAGTAACCACTCTGCTGTTCATCAAGGGTAAACGCGTGCTGGCGGCCGGCATCGCCGCTGCCCGGCCGTTCGACCTTGATCACCTCGGCGCCCAGTGCTGCCAGGCAGCGGCCCACATAGGGCCCGGCCAGGAAGTGGCTATAGTCGATGACGCGGATACCCGCCAATGGCAATGCCTGGCTCATGCCTGCACCCTCCTCGGCACCATCAGCCGGTGCTCGCCACGCTGCACGACTTCGCCGTGCTGGTTGATCAGCTCCGACGGCAAGACCACGATGCCCCAGCCCGGTCGGCTGTTGCTCGGGCGCATCGCCCCCACGCGCATGCGCACGTGCAGCACATCATCGACCTTGATCGGCAGCACGAAGTCCCACGTCCAGCCCAGCGACATGCCCGGTACAAAGCGGTATTCGCACTGGGTCTTCAGGCCGTCGGCGATCGACAGGCCGAACAGACCATGGGCAACCAGGCAGCCGAAGTGGCTAGCGTTGGCATACGCCTCGTCGACATGCACCGGGGTATGGTCGCCGGTGAGCTCGGCGTAGGCCAGGATGCGTTCGCGCGTCACGGTATAGGTGGGGCTGATGCATTCATCGCCCTCACGGGCATCGTCCCAGTATTTTTCAACCACGCTCATGCCACCACCTCTGCACGTGGGTCGATGGCCAGAGCCTGGGCGACGCATTTCGCCGGCACTGCCTGAATGAACTCGACCGCCAGGCCGTCAGGCAGGCGCAGCCAGTTGCGGCCCTGGGGCATTTCGCTGACGCCGAAGCGCTGTGCGGCGGCCAGGGCAGCTTCGAGGTCCTCGCACATGATGCCCAGGTGTGCCATGCGCCCTTCCGGCCCGGCAAAGTCCGGCTGGTGTATGAACTGCAGGCCACCGAGGGTCCAGTACTGCGCAGGCTGCTCGACGTCGCCCTGTATTTCACGCATGGTCATGCCGCACACCTCGCTGAAGAAGCGGATGTGCCACTGGATGTCCCGCACCCAGAACGCAACGTGTTCAAGGTAGGCTTTTGGCTGGCTCATGGATTACTTCCCTTCTGCTGATCGGCCATGGCGCGCTCGATACCCTTGATGCAGGCAACCAGGGTCGCGTTGACCGGCGTAGCCACGCCATGGCGCTGGCCCCAGCGCACGACGGAGCCGTTGATGAAATCGATCTCGGTGACCGAGCCTTTTTCCAGGCTCTGCAGCATCGAGGTACGGAAGCTTGCCGGCAGGCCTTCAGCTGCCAGGCGCCACGCAGCGTCCGGGCTGGTGAGGTTCAGGCGGATGCCGGCACGCTCGGCGACGGCGATGGCCTCGCTCACCGCTGCCTTGGCGGTGCTTTCCAGCAGCGGCTCGCTGTACAGCTGGCCATAACTGAGCATGGTGATGCCGCTGAGCGCGCCTGTCGCGACGTTGACCAGCAGCTTGTCCCACATGGTGCCGAGAATGTTGTCGCTGACCGTGGTGGCGAGCCCGGCGCCATTGAAGACCTCGGCAATGGCCTGCACACGGGAGGTCCGTTGGCCATCGAGCTCGCCGATGAAGGTGTGCTTGCCTGCTACACCGGCACGAATCGAACCCGGCGCCAGCAGCACGCCACCGACATAGGTCTTGCCGGCCAGTACCCGCTCACGCCCCACGGCCTCGGCCAGGATGTCTTCGTGGCCAAGACCGTTCTGCAGTGACAGCACCAGCGTCTGCGGCCCGATCAGCGCCTTGGCACCGGCAATCGCCTCGCTGGTGTGGAACGACTTGACCAGCACCACTACCAGGTCCGCCACGCCCACGGTTGCCGCATCGCAAGCCGCCCTAACCCGGACCTGCCGCTCGCCGCGCTCGTCCTGTACCCGCAGCCCGCGCAGGTTCATCGCCTCGACATGTGCCTGGCCACGATTCAACAGCCAGGTTTCGTGCCCCGCCTCGCTCAAGGCCGCACCAATGGCGCAACCCAGGGCGCCGGCGCCCAGAATGCAGATTTTCAAATCGCGGACCTCCTGTGGTTTGCGACCACCTTATGCAGCGAGGCTTATTTCGGCTATACAATGAGATCAATAGTCCTATTGAGTTTTGCAATAATGAGTACGCTCGATGCCTTGCCTGATCCCAAGCTGCTGCAGCTGTTCGATGTGCTTTACCAATGCCGTAGTGTGACCCGCAGCGCCGAACAGCTCGGCCAGAGCCAACCTACCGTGAGTATCTGGTTGGGGCGCTTGCGTGAAGAACTCAACGATCCGCTGTTCGTGCGTACCCCTGGGGGGATGGCCCCTACCCCGCGGGCAGACCAGTTGATCGGTCCATGCCGCGAGGTGCTGGAATCGCTGCGGCGCCTGACTACCTGGGAGCCGCAATTCGTTCCGGCCACAGCGCAACGGCGCTTTCGCCTGTGCGTCAGTGATGCCAGCCATATCACCCTGCTGCCCAGCATCCTCAACCACCTGCGTACGCATGCGCCGGGTATTCGCCTGGAGGCGGCGCGCATAGATGGCAATACCGAAAGCGCGCTGGAGTCGGGCGAGGCGGACCTGGCCATCGGCTTCGTGCCTTGGTTGGGTGCGGGGATGTATCAGCAAGTGTTGTTCGAACAGGACTGGGTCTGCTTGAGCGACACACGACACCCTCGACTGGGCAAAGGCATGACCGTGGCGCGCTACGAGGCCGAGGGGCATGTACAAATCAGTGCCGGGACCGGGCAGAAGTTGCTCGAGGCTGGGCTGGCACGGGCCGGCATCGAACGCAGGATAATGCTGGAGCTGCCGGCGTTTCTGGGGTTAGGCATGATTGTCGGGTCGACCGACCTGGTGGCTACGCTGCCACGGCACATCGGGCAGACACTTGCCGACATGCATGGTCTGCAGGTGCACGATTGCCCGTTTGCAGTGGAGGGTTTCACGGTAAAGCAGCATTGGCACGCGCGCTACCAGCAAGACAGCGGGAATCGCTGGATGAGGGAGGTGGTTCGGGGCTTGTTTCAAGCAGGTGCCAGTTAGCTCACCAGACGAACCCCTCCCTCGCCGAGTTTCCTTCCCTGGAAGCTTCGGGGTGCGAGTCAGGCAGCAGGCTTGAGCACCACCTTCGTCCAGCCATCATCGCGCGCATCAAAATGCTTGTAGGCGTCGGGGCCTTCAGCAAGCGTCAAACGATGGGAAATTATCTGGGAAGGCTTGGCGCGCCCATGATGAATGAGCTGCGCCAGGCGGCGATTATAGGCCTTCACATTCGCCTGGCCTGTGCGGATGAACTGGCCCTTGAACCAGAACGCTCCGAAATCGAAAGCCATCTTGCCCTGCTTCGCCAGGTCGTTCTTCGCACCCGGGTCTTCTGGCACGAACACACCCACGACACCTATGCCACCGGTAGCCTTGGTTGAGGCAACCAGGTTGTTCATGGTGAGGTAGTTCGCTTCATGGCCATGCTTGTCGCAGCACTGGTAACCCACACATTCGCATCCCCGATCGGTGCCTCTGCCGTGGGTCAGGTTCATGATCTCGTCCACGGCCTTTTGCTCGACCGCGTTGATGGGGGTTGCCCCAAGCTGCGCGGCCAGCCTCAAACGATCCGGCTGGTTGTCGATCACGAACACCTCGGAGGCACCTTTGATGATTGCCGAATAAGCCGCCATCAACCCGACAGGGCCCGCTCCATAGATCGCAATGCTCTCGCCCGGCTGCAGGCCGGCAAGCTCTGTTGCATGCCAGCCAGTGGGGAAAATATCCGAAAGCATGACGTAATCATCTTCACGTTCCTGGGCGTCCTCCGGCAACACCAGGCAGTTGAAATCAGCGTATGGCACACGCAACAGCTCGGCCTGGCCACCTTGGTAGGGTCCCATGTCGGCAAAGCCGTATGCGGCCCCGGCAGTCCCCGGGTTGGCGGTGAGGCAAAACCCTGTAAGGCCTTTTTCGCAGTTTTCGCAGAACCCGCAGCCGATGTTGAAAGGCAGGCTGACCCAGTCGCCGACCTTGACGCGGTCCACCCCTGCCCCGACCTCTATCACCTCACCGAGGTTCTCATGGCCGAACACACGCCCGGCCTCGAACGATGTGCGCCCCTCATACATGTGAAGGTCGGACCCGCAGATGTTGGTGGTGGTGATGCGCACCAGCACATCAGTTGGTTTCTGGATTCTTGCATCGGTGACATTCTTGACGGCCACGTCGCGCGGTGCGTTGTATACGATTGCTTTCATGCTGAACTCCCAGAAGTCAGGGGCGATGGAAAGCGCCCTACCCTGTTGGGGTAATCGATTTACCCCCGGTGTTCAGTGCTGTACGTGAATAGCAGATCAGTGGCGCTAATCATCGTCGCGCCTTTGATCTGTTGCCGTTGCCTCAGCGGCGGCGTTTCCTGTCGGCCTCCTCGAGGTGCTGATTGATCTGGCGCGTCTGTTCTTCCTGTTCATGAATGGAGGTGGGCGTAATGACTTTGTCCACCGTTTCGGTATCCGGGTCAGGGCGCTCGAGCAGCGGGTCTGGCGCCCGGTGCCCTTGCTGCGCCTCTTCAGAAGACAGCGGCCTTGGGACCTTGTCGCCGGTCTTGCCTTCATCAGGTTTCATGCGCTTCTCCTCGCATCAATGAATGTTTGCAGAAGAGTCCGACGGCGGCAAAGAGTTTGATCCGCTTGCTTTGGGGCAAACACCGCTCGCCCCTCGCCGAGGCTGTGGAAAGAAAATTCCTCGAGTTTGCATAACACCATTCGTCGTGATTACGGGATTTACATACAACCTTCCTGCCCGGGTCGTCCTTCTACATCAACACAACAAACATTCGGCAACAATTACAGGATCCGCGCATGGCAGAGGGAACTACTAAAGCCACACGACTATTCGGCCTGTTGATGCTGGGCGTCATCACGCTGCAGCTTTCGGGCTGCGACATGGTGCTGTTCAACCCCAAGGGCCAGGTCGGGCTGGAACAACGCAATCTGATCATCCTGGCCACGCTGTTGATGCTGGTGGTGGTCGTCCCGGTCATGATCATGGCGCTGGTGTTCTCGGTACATTACCGCGCCTCCAACGAAAAGGCGCGCTACACGCCAGAGTGGAGCCACTCGCGCGCAATCGAGGCAGTGGTCTGGGGCGTGCCGCTGCTCATCATCATCGTGCTCGGGGTGGTGACCTGGCGTTCTACCCACGCGCTCGACCCGTATCGTCCGCTGGATGCCGACAAGGCGCCGGTCAAGGTGCAGGTCATCGCCACCGACTGGAAGTGGCTGTTCGTCTACCCCGAACTGGGCATCGCATCGGTCAATGAACTGGCCATGCCGGTGGAAACACCCGTGGATTTCCGGGTGACCTCCGATGGCGCCATCACCTCGTTCTTCATTCCTGCGCTGGGCGGGCAGATATATGCGATGGCCGGCATGCAGACCCAGCTGCACCTGATCGCCAATGAGCCGGGCAGCTATACCGGTATCGCCGCCAACTACAACGGCCCCGGCTTCTCCGACATGCACTTCAAGGCCCTTGCACTCGACCAGGCCGGTTTCGATGCCTGGGTGGCCAAGGTCCGCGGCTCGCAACGCCAGCTCGATCAGAGGCGCTATAAGCAGCTGGCCGAACCCAGCGTCGGCCATCCGGTAGAGCATTACGCTGCGGTCGATGCCGGCTTGTTCCAGTCCTTGATCGACAAGTACCAGGGCATCAACCGGTCCCGCGAGGTCGAGCGGCGCTTGAATGCCCCCCAGGATGAATCGCCGCAAGGCAGCAAGGAGTGACACACATGTTCGGGAAATTGACCTGGGATGCCATCCCCTTTGACGAGCCCATCATCATGTACACCCTTGCCGTGGTCGGGCTGATGGGTATAGGCGGGGTCGCGGCCATCACCTGCAAGCGCAAGTGGACGTACCTGTGGAAGGAGTGGTTCACCTCGGTCGACCACAAGCGCATCGGCGTGATGTACATCGTCGTCGCCCTGGTAATGCTGCTGCGCGGTTTCGCCGACGCTTTGATGATGCGCACCCAACAGGCCATGGCCTCGGACGGTTCGCCCGGCTACCTGCCGCCGGAGCACTACGACCAGATCTTTACCGCCCACGGCGTGATCATGATCTTCTTCATGGCCATGCCGTTCGTGGTCGGTTTGATGAACATTGTGGTGCCGCTGCAGATCGGCACCCGCGACGTGGCCTACCCGTTCCTCAACGCAGTGAGCTTCTGGCTGTTCGTTTCCGGCGCGGTGCTGGTCAACATCTCACTGGGCATTGGTGAGTTCGCCCGCACGGGCTGGGTCGCCTATCCGCCGTTATCCGGCATCGCCTACAACCCCGGCGTGGGCGTGGACTACTACATCTGGTCGTTGCAGATATCGGGGATAGGCACCTTGCTGACGGGGCTCAATTTCTTCGTCACCATTCTCAAGATGCGCACCACCGGCATGACCTTGTTCCGCATGCCGGTGTTCATCTGGACCGTGCTGTGCACCTCGATCCTGATCCTGGCCGCCTTCCCCATCCTCACCGCGACGCTGTTCATGCTCACCCTGGACCGTTACCTGGGCATGCACTTCTTTACCAACGAACTGGGCGGCAACCCGATGATGTACATCAACCTCATCTGGGCCTGGGGCCACCCTGAGGTGTACATCCTGATCCTGCCGGCGTTCGGCATCTTCTCGGAGGTGGCTTCGACCTTTTCGCGCAAGCGGCTGTTCGGCTATTACTCGCTGGTATGGGCGACCATCGTCATCACCGTGCTGTCGTTCATCGTCTGGGTGCACCACTTCTTCACCATGGGTGCCGGGCCGAACGTGAACGCGTTCTTCGGCATCATGACCATGATCATTGCCGTGCCCACAGGGGTGAAGATCTTCACTTGGCTGTTCACCATGTACCGCGGGCGGGTGCGCTTCGAGACACCAATGCTGTGGACCGTCGGCTTCATCGTCACCTTCAGCATCGGCGGCATGACCGGTGTGCTGCTGGCAGTGCCTGGCGCCGACTTCCTGTTACACAACAGCCTGTTCCTGATCGCGCATTTTCATAATGTGATCATCGGCGGCGCAGTATTCGGCTACATGTGTGGCCTGACCTATTGGTTCCCCAAGGCGTTCGGCTTCAAGCTCCACGACCCGCTGGGGCGTGCGGCGTTCTGGTGTTGGCTGGCAGGTTTCTATTTCGCTTTCATGCCGTCCTACTTCCTCGGCTTCATGGGCATGACCCGGCGCCTGAACCATTTCAATGTGCCCGAGTGGCGGCCGTTTCTGCTGCTGGAGATGGTTGGCGTGCTTATCATCCTCTGCGGCGTGGCCTGCCAGCTGACGCAGCTGATCGTGAGCATCCGCAAGCGCCACGAAAACCGCGACCGCACCGGCGACCCTTGGGACGGCCGCACGCTGGAATGGGCCACCGCTTCACCGCCGCCGTTCTACAACTTCGCCGAACAACCGGTAGTGCACGGCATCGACGCCTATTGGGGCATGAAGGAACGCGGGGTCAAGACACTTGTCGAGGCGGACTTCCGCAAGATTCACATGCCGTGCAACACCAGCCTGGGCGTGGTGATCGGCGCGTTGAGCACGGTGCTGGGCTTCGCCCTGGTGTGGCACATCTGGTGGCTGGTGATCGCCAGCCTGCTGGCTACGGTGGCAGCATTGATCGTGCGCAGCTACGACCAGCATACCGAGTACTACGTGACGGCCGAGGAAGTCGAACGCGTGGAAACCGAACGGCGCCAACTGATGGCGGAGGCTTGAGCCATGTCGCATATCGTCCTGAACGAAACTGCCCATCAGCAAGAGCAAGGTTACGAGGATGCGGGCTCGCTGAGCCTGTTTGGCTTCTGGGTCTACCTGATGACCGACTGCATCCTGTTCGCCACGTTGTTCGCCACCTACGCCGTGCTGGGCCAGTCGGTGGCAGGCGGCCCGGGCGCGGCAGACATCTTCGAATTGCCCTACGTGCTCGGTGAAACCGGCTTGCTGCTGTTCAGCAGTATCACCTACGGCTACGCCATGCTCGCCAATCACCGCAACGACAAACGCCGCGTGTTGCAGTGGCTTGGTGTCACCTTCGTGCTCGGGTTGGGTTTCATCGCCATGGAGCTCAACGAATTTCATCACTTGATCGCCGAAGGCTACGGCCCGCAGCGCAGCGCGTTCCTCACCGGCTTCTTCACCCTGGTTGGCACCCACGGCCTGCATGTACTGATCGGCCTGGTGTGGATGGCCTTGCTGATGATTCAGGTGCAGCAGCGCGGCCTGTGCTGCGTCAATTCCACACGGCTGAGCTGCCTGAGCCTGTTCTGGCATTTCCTCGACATTGTGTGGGTGTGCGTGTTTACCGTCGTCTACTTGTTCGGGGTGATCCAATGAGCAGCGAAAGCCAGGTTCATAGCAGCGCCGGGGCCAGCCAGTCCAGCCACAAGTCCTACAACGTCGGCTTTGTGCTGGCTGCCCTGCTGACGCTGATCCCTTTCGGGCTGGCCATGTATCCAAGCTTACCGCGCACCGCCACGTTCCTGCTGGTGCTGGCTTGCGCGGTGATCCAGATTCTGGTGCACATGGTGTTCTTTCTGCACCTGACCACGGCGCGTGAGCAACGCTGGAGCCTGGTGACGCTGGTGTTCACGGTAGTGATCATCGTGCTGCTGGTGGGGTTGTCGCTATGGATCATGTACTACGTGCACTACAACATGCTCGGTTTGTGAAATCGGATCGACCTGTGGCGCCCTCATGAAAGAACGCGATCAACAGCCTCGTTCAGCCTGACCGGGCAAGACAATGGGGCCACTTTCAAACGCTCGGTGTCTACAGCTTGAAACGGACGTGTATACAGCTTTTACTATCTGTCCGATCCACCTCGACAGCCGCACTGCCGTAGCCGGAATAGCTTTTGACCAAGCGCATGCCGAGGCCCGTGCCCGTCGGCTTAGGGTAATTATCAGGGAATCCATCGCCCTCATCCCTGACGGTGAGCAGGGCATGGTCGCCGGCATGCTTGACGGTCACCTCGATGGCGCCCTTGCCGTATTTGAGGGCATTCGTGATCAGTTCAGAAATTACCAATCCCAAAGGTGCCATTCTTTCTGGGGGCAAGACGAAATCGTCAGCCTCCAGCACAATTTTCCGGTCGGCCAAGGCTCTGCCCAGATCCCCCAGCAGAGCATCGAGGTAATCACGAGCGCGCAGTTCCTGGTCTTCGGCAGCTTGATACAGCCGCTCGTGAACCGTGGCAATGGTCACCACTCGCCCGGCGGCGGTTTCAAGTTGCAACTTGACCGCTGCGTCAGGCGTGAGATTGGCCTGCAGCAACAGTAGCGTGTTTACCAGGTGAAGGCTGTTCTTGACGCGATGGTGGATTTCTTCCAGGTAGAGGTCGCTTCGGTTTTGCTTGCTATTCTGAGCCTCGATCAGCGACAGCAATTGAGCCTCATACTGATGACGTTCCGTGATATCTCGCGATACTGCGATGATCCGCTCGACCTTGCCGTCCACTCCGAGGATTGGCGCCACCGTCACGTCCCACCATTTTGGATCATCTGCAGAGATGGGGTGATATGCCTCGAATCGAGCGGTTTCGCCACCACTCACTTTTGCCATTGCCTCCCAAACGAGCGAACGAGACTCCTCGGGCCACAAATCATGCCACTGCTGACCTTTCACGTCCGCCAAATGGGTAGCCAGGAAGAGGAGCCCCGTTTCGTTCATGAACTCGATCTCGCCGCTTGACGTCAGGATCTCGACCCAATCGGGGCTCGCGTTCAGAAGGGTTTCCGAATACGGATCGGGAACAGAGACATCTGCTCCCGCAGATATTCGCTCAAGGGCCATGGAAATGACGTTGGAGATACCCTCCAGAAATACCAGATCGCTTTCTACAAAGTCTTCCCCGTCACTGCTGTCGGCTTCGAGGACGCCAAAGGGGCCAAGCACGCCCCGGATCGGGACGTTGATAGCCCGCTCGATTCCGTATTTCTTCAGCAACTCCGGTGTTCGGAAGCGGTTCTCCATGCCCAGATGGTTCGAGAGCACGGGCCTGTAGGTAGCCAATGCATAGCCTGCCGGGCTTGCTTCATCGGCACCCACGGCAGCCCGACCGATATCAGAAGCGTCCCAGCCCACGCCGTGTGACAAGACGAAACCTTCCCCCTCCTCTGCCGGCTGCAGCACCTTGGCGAAGCGAGTGCTCATCCCTTCAGCGACGACTTCACAGGCATGGGTCAACAACAAGTCCAGGTCTGTCGCTTTCAAGGCCATCACGCCAAATTCCACCACCAGTTCATGTTGGCGTTGCAGGCGCACATGGGACTTTTTCAAGGCCGCTCGGATGGTTTCGTCAACTGGTAGCTGCTGCATGGTCTTCCCTTTCGGATTGACGGTTTACGCGCCGGAAACCGTGCAGAGCGTGAAGGCGGTTCACTTGGCGCCCTCCTACGATAGCCGCTAATCCATCACGGCGCTTGAGCACCACTCATCGCTTGGGAGCAACGTCGTAAGGCCTGGACGCCCTAACGCATACGAGAAGCGAGCGAACGACGCATGCCCAAAACCATTCTGATCGTGGAAGACGACGAGCTACTCAGAGATCTCACTGCAGAGAGTCTCTCGTCACTTTACGCGGTAAGCATCACATCCACAGCAAATGCTGACGAGGCGCTTCTCCACCTTTCGCATGAAGAACCTCCAGCGTTGGTCATGACCGATATCCACATGCCTGGCCGCATGGACGGATTAGGCCTGGCGCACGTTATTTGGCGCAGGTGGCCGACCCTACCCGTGATTCTGACTTCAGGCGACACGATCATTGATACCCATTCACTTCCCGTGAGGGCCGCATTCCTGGCCAAACCGTGGGGTATCCCTGATCTGGCCTCCCTGATCAACAGGCTGGTGACCCTGCCCGCCATAGACGGTTGATGACAAGAAACGGGGGCAAGGATGACTACCAATCACCCCGCCGGCATGCTCCACAAGGTTTGCCATGGGGCGATGACCGCCGAAGGGTAGCGAGGACTTCCCCGCAGTCGGCAGGGTGCTGGTGGCTGATTCGGTCGCTGCCCGGGGCCTGGTTCGCGAGGACCTTGAAGGCCATTGTATGTTCATCGAAGGCGGCATAGGGCTGATTGGTGGCGCCAGCGGAGCGGCAATGCTGTTCGGCCTGGACGCCAAGCTTTTAGCGATGACTGCCGCTACGCTAACGCCGGTAGGCAACCTGCTGCTGCCAAACGACAGTGCCGTGCGCCTGCTGCGCTCGGCCAAGGACGTGATCATGGCTGCCGGACTCAACGCAGGGCTGCAGGCCGGTGCTGGCGCGACGATTTCCCTGGGCGGGCTGTTCCAGATTCAGTCAAGAATGGCAGCTAACCACTCTCGGTGCGCTGCCCGCTTTGGGCAGCTTGAGTGGGTGCATTGTTTCCGGCTTCTGGTTTGTGCACTCGGCTACCTATGAAGATCTGCGCAAGCTCAATGCCAATAAAGAGTGATGGATCGGAGCGGGGCTGAAAAAGGCGTCGCTTTGGGTCGATAGCGGGCATCTGTAACCGGGGCCGCTTCGCGGCCCATCGCCGGCAAGCGCGGCTCCCACAGGTACAGCGCATGCCTGAAGGCTGGTCATATTCCTGTGGGAGCTGGCTTGCCGGCGATGAGGCCTGCACTGGCAACAGAGCTTTGGGTCAGTGTTCGCTCTGGGTCGGAAACGGTCAGTCGCGTCCTGCTGCGTTCACCCCATGGCCTCCTTTGGCATGGAGCAGATTCAACCCGGAGCTGATTGGCTTGGCTCTGCCTCCTGCTGTTTGAAAATACGCAATCCGCGCGCTTGATAATTTTGCAGCGCGGCAGGATGGTCCAATGTGCACGTGTGTACCCACAACCGCTCTGTACCGTGCCATTCCCACGCAGATCGAATAGCGTGACTCAAGAGCGCTCCGCCGAACCCACCTCCCAGGAACTGAGGTGCCAACCCGAAGTAGCGGATTTCGCAGTTACAACCGTCAGGGCGATAAAGCTCGTAGTAACCGGCTATCGCACCACGGTGATAGGCAACCCAGGTGCGATGGCACTCCTGTTCAACCAGCGCCTGCCATTGGGAACTGCTCCAGCTATCAAGATCGACCCAACCCCAAGGCGCGCCTACCAGCTTGTAGAGAAACCGATTGAATTCTCCCTGGGGCACTTCACATTCGATGATCTGAAGGTCGTGGCGCTGCGGCTTTTCCTTGAGCTCGGAAACCGAAGTCATTTCCAGGTAATAAGTAATGCAAGAACGTTCCATCATTGATTCCCTGCGTCTTCCCACTAGCAATGAGACAAGCATGCCAGCTGCGGATCGACCGCGGCTACCCAATATAGATAGTCCGCTCCACCTTCCTCATGCCTGGCAGAGCGAAACATGTAAAGACCACCGGGCTCGATACCGGCCCGGTGATTGCTCACCACCTTACCAATTGTGCGTATAGCTGGCAGTCAACACAGTGCCGGGTGCCGGCAAGTGGCTGGTGTTGTTGTTATTGCGCAGCAATTGGCTGTAGAGCGGGTAATAGTCGCGATTGAACAGGTTCTGGATACCGACGCTTACCTTGTCGTCAGCGGAGATCTGGTACTGGCTGACCAGGTCCACTGTCGTATAGCTACTCACCTGATGCCGACCAAAGCTGTCCACGCCATCGAGCCTGTAGTCCTTGCCGTCGAAGAACGTGGCTTGCAAGCGGTTGCTCCAGTCCAGGGTCGGCTTGTATTGCACGTAGGCGGTCAGCTTCAGCGGCGGAACGCGATAGCCGGTCATGTCTTGCCAGCCTTTGCCGTCCGGTTTTTCTCGCCCGCGCATCCAGGTCGCACTCCCCCCTGCGCCCCACACCGCATCGTCCGATAGCCAATCGGCACTGGCTTCAGCACCGTAGATGCGCTCCTTGGTGCGGGTCAGAATCAGGCCATTGTTGAAACTTTGCACGTCCCCCAGTTTGGAGGTGGTGTAGAACAGCGCCAGAGTGCCGAGGGTGTTGCTGCCCAGCTCTCCTCGCCAGCCAAGCTCATAATTGTTGGTCTTGACCGGTTCCAGGTTCGATGCGTCGATATCGAAACCACGGCGCGCATTGCGCAACTGAATGCCCACGTCGGGCAATTGGAAGCCTTGGCTGAAAGAGGCGTAGATTTCCTGGCCGAGTACTGGTGAGTAGACGATACCCAGGTTCGACAGCACCGCATCGTAATGAATGTCACCTCCCTTCACCGCCACCGGGGACGCAGCCGTGGATTCGGACAACGGAACGAAGTCATCGAATTCGGCGGTGGAATATTCGTAGCGCAGGCCGCCGTCGATAGACCAATGCTCGTCGAAGCGATGCTGCAACTGGGCGAACGCACCGGCGCTTCTCGTTCTCAGCGGGGGCATGTAGGTGAGCTTGCCGGTCTTGTCGAATACCAGGCCACCACTGGCGTCATAAGTCGCAGGGTCGAAGACGTCGAGCGGCATGTCGCTGCGCTCCTGGTTATAGTCGCCACCCCACACCAGCTCGGTACTGCCGCTGTCGCCAAGTGGCGTGCGCAGGGTCAGGCGGCTGCCGAAGACTTCACTGTTCTGCATGATCTGGTCGACGTTGCCGCCGCGGGTGGCGACGGCCCGGGCGTCGAACGGGGTGAAGCGAGTGAAGTAGTCCCGGTAGTACATCTGGGCAGAAAGCCGGCTTCCGAGAATGTCGAGATTCTCGTATTCCAGGTTCACCAGGGTGTTGCGAATGCGGTTCTGCTCGTCGAGGTCCAGGCCCTTGATCGCATTGGCCGGCACAGAGCCTGCGGGAAGTTTCGCGACGCTTGGGTCTGTAGCGTAGTCGGTGTACTGGCGGGCGTCGTAGTGGCTGACTGCGAGCTGGATTCGCTGGTTCTCGTCGATGTGCAGCCCCAGCTTGCCGCCAATGTTGTAGATGTTCGAATCGAACAGGTCGCCTTGACTGGGCTCCGGAGCGATCCGGTCGCCGTGCGCATCGTACGAGGCACCGATGTGGCGGGTGCCGAAGTCGAACGAGTAGTCCACCGCGCCCTGGGAGCCTGCGAAATACTGCTGGAACTGCCCACCCAGGCCGTCGCTGCCCAGGCGGCTAAGTGGCGAGGTGGCGCCCAGGCTGGTTTCGGCACGGTTTTCGCCACCGGCAGGCCGTGTGGTGATGGAGATGATGCCCCCCGTGGCGCCGCTGCCATAGATGGCGCTGCTGCCGCGAATGACTTCGACCCGTTCGATCAGTGCCGGGTCGATGTTGGCAAGGTTGCGCGAAGAGTCGCGGTTGGTATTGAGCGGCACCCCGTCGACCATGACCAGCATGCTGCGCCCGCGCAGGGTCTGGCCATACTCGGTGACGGTGCGGCTGGAGTCGGACATGCCAGGAATCGCCTTGGCGAGTAACGTGGCCAGGCTCTCTGAACCCTGGCGCAGCTCCTGCAGTTGTTCATGCTCCAGAACGGTGGATTGCCGCGTTGCGGAAACCAGGCTGCTGCTGGTGCGCGAGGCGGTGATTTCCATCTGTGCCATTTCCACGGGCACGCTCTGGGTTGCGGGGCTGGCTGCAGGGGCACCCTGCGCGACGATGACGAACGTGCGCTCATTCTTGGCCTGTACTTGCAAGCCACTGTCCTTGAGCAGCGTTTGAAGGGCTTCCTCAGGTGTGAACCGCCCTTTCACCGCAGGCGCGTTCCGACCTGCACCGAGATCGCTGGCAAAGATGATCTGAACCGAAGACTGCTGTGCGAGCGCGTTTATGGCCTCGCCCAGCGGTGCGGCGGGGAGATCCACGTTCACCTTTTCCCGGCCCTGGGCCGACATTGCGATGAGCAGGCTACTGGCGAGCAATGACAGGCGTAGTTGGCGACTGCGGAGGGGAAAATGCACTTCTCGAGTTCCTTTTTCTGGTTGGGCTTTTTTCATTAGCCGCCATGGGGATCGAGAAACCCTACCTGCACCTGAGAATTATTTTCTTGTCGGTTTGCGTTGGATCCGGACGCTGCCATCCTCTTGTTGCAGTACGGCGACGGGCAGGATGCTCGGTAGCAGATCCAGTAGCAGATCGACATTGTGCGCCTCGAACACCCCTGTCACCTTGAGTGCGCCAAGGCTTGGGTCGCTCAGCTCGATGGGCGCCTTGCGATAGTGGCGCAGCAACGGCACCGCTTCATCCAGCGGCGTCTGCTCGAACACGATGCGATCATCTTTCCATGCCATCGCTCTGGAGGCATCGGCCTTCGCAACCGGCGTCAGTCGCCCGCCAATCGAGTCGACCTGTTGCCCTGGCCTGAGGGTAACTGGTGCTTGTGTTGCAGCTGCCGCAACGTCCACGCGCCCACGGGCCAAGGTCACACGCACCACGTCGTTATCCAGGCGGCGGACATTGAACAACGTACCGAGCACCTCGACTTTCGCCTGGCCAGCAGACACCACGAAGGGGCGGTACACGGCCGAGGACACATCGAATAGCGCCTGCCCTGCGCGCAGGTCGACTTCGCGGCTGAGCAGACGCCAACTGATATCGAGGTGCGTGCCACTGTCGAGCAGCAGATTGCTTCCATCGCTCAGCAGCACAGCGCGCCGCTCACCAATGGCGGTAGCGAAACGCTCGCTCTTGTAGGCAGGGTTCAGCCACGCCAGGGCTGCAAAGGCGACCGCAAGCGCCAGCGTGATACCTGCCGACTTTACCGCTTTCGAGGGCGCTGGCCTGGCTGGCGGCATGGGGAACAGCTGTTTGAGCTCTTCACGATGTCGCCCCAGAGCCTCGTCCAGTGGAGCCTGTTCGGGCTGCTTCGTCATGGATGCACCTCATCGCGCCCAAGCCTTTGCCTGCACGCCGCCAACCCCAGCCGCAGGTGCTTTTCCACTGTCTTGACGGAAATACCGAGGCGAGCGGCTACTTCTGCCTGGGGGATTTCGTGAATCTTGTGCATGACGAAAACAGCCTGGCAGCGAGGTGGGAGGCCTGTGATAGCGTTGACGAGCAGTTGAAACTCGCGCTCGCTGTCATACCTGGTCGTCGGGGTGGCTGCCGGGCAGGCCACCTCAGGCAGCTCGGAGATAGCCTCTACCCAGGCGTCTCGGCGGCGATCGCTACGATAGCGACTCACGGCGGTGTCGTGGGAGATTTTTCGTAGCAAGGCAAGTGGGGTTCGAACGTCGTCTTTCTCACCGCGCTCAAGCAACTGCACGCACACGTCATGCACCACATCGCGCGCCATGCTTCTGTCGCCGAAGCGTCGGCGAATGTGGTCCACCAGATCGTCGTAGTGACGTACCAATGTAGACAGCAGCGTCGGTTTGGCGGGATCGAACGACACGATGCATCCTGGATAAGAGGGAGGCCCCGAAACAAGACACAAGTGTAAATGAGAAATAATTGCGAATAAACAAGCCAAGGCGTCGGGCCATGCTAAATCGCAGGAGGGCAAGGAATCGTCAGGCCGTTGGCAATGGCACTGGCTTCGAGCTTTGCACGCTCCGCATCGAGAAAGACATAGGCGGCTTGCAGCGTGGTGATCTTAGCTTGAATTTCGGCCATCTTGCTGGCCACCAAGGCCGCGCCTTGAGCGCAATCGATCGTGTTACCCCGCTTGGCCGCAAGGATGTCGGCGATCTCGGCGAGTGAAAAACCGCCGCTCTGGGCACTCTGGATAAAAGCCAGATCAATAACGGTCTGTTCGCTGTAACTGCGGTAATTGTTGGCTTGCCGATGGGCCGCGATAAGCCCGAGTTGCTCGTAATAGCGCAAGGTATGGCGGCCGACTCCACTCAGGCGCTCCAACTCTCCAACATTCACGGTAGAAATTCCTTGACTGTAGAGTACGCTCTACACCTTAGCCTGCGCCGATCATCCAGACAAGGATTCAGATATGAGCGTGGAATGTTTCGTCACGGGCGGCAGTGGGTTTGTCGGCCAACACTTACTGGCCGGTCTTACTGCGACAGGGCACAAGACCTGGGTGCTCATGCGCAACCCTGAAAACATCAAGCGCCTCAAAGAGCAAGTACGGCAACTGGGAGGTGACCCTGCGTATATTCATGCAGTCGAAGGAGATATCAGCCGGGAAGAACTTGGACTCAGCGAAGCAGACAAGCAATGCGTGTCATCGTCCACTGTAATCTTCCACCTCGCGGCGCAGTTTACCTGGGGCCTGACAATGGAGCAGGCCCGTGCAGTCAACGTGCAAGGAGCGCTGAGAGTCGCCAGGCTCGCGGCGAGCCAGCGAATCCGCTTGCTGATGGTGGGCGGCTACATGCTGCAGAACCTTACCCATCTGGCAAGTATCGGGGTTGATAACGAACACCCAGAAAACACCAATTGGCCTGCAGTATACGGCCGTGTGGGGGGCTACGAAGGCAGCAAGCTGGAGTCTCATTTCGCAGTCATCCGCTACATGCAGGAGGTAGGTGCGGATTACACGATCGTTCATCCTGCTACGGTATGTGGCCATAGCGAAAGTGGGCATATTCTTGAAGGGCAACCTCTGGCCGACCTCATTCGAAATCTCGCACTGGGCCGGTTAAAGGCTGTCCCGGGTTCCGCCAGGCACTGGTTGCCATTGGTCAGCGTCGATTATCTGGTAAAGATGATGACCTGCGTGGCGTTCGACCCTTCGATGGCCAACCGGCAGGTCCTGGCGCTGTATGAACACACCCCGAATCTGCAGGGGATGCTCGAGCAGCTGGCACAAACGCTGGACATCAAGGCACCCCGCCGCCATGTACCCATAGGGTTGCTCAAGTGGCTGTTGGCGATTCCCGGGCTGGCCACCCGATTATCGATCAGCGCCGAGTCATTGAACTTCATTCAGACGCAGCGCTTCGACATGAGTGACAGCCTGAAACTGGAACAGAAGTATCAGTTGGCACATCCCGATATGGCGCGAACTTTAGAAAGGACCGTGCGCTACATCCAGGGTAACTTGCCCAATCGTCACGTTCACACTTCTGCAGACCTTGCCGGCAGATAACCAACGGGGCCTGAAAGAGCGCGTGATTCTGTCGGACATTCCAGCAATACAGGTGTTATATTATTGCGCGTGAACCAGATGGTTACTTCCTGACCGTCTGGTTAGTTAAAGCGTGTCGACGCTCAACTTGGTCCTTGGGGAAAAAGGCGTGTGAATTGACGTGAAGCGTGACATCCATCTCGTTGTGCTACTGCTATCGGTCATCGGTTGTTCTCTCGCCTCGTTAACGCTGTGGAAAGTCATGGCTTCTCGCGAGCGCGCCCTGGAAGACGTCAATGTCCATGGCCTTAACCTGACCCAGGCACTGTCCACCTATTCGGAAGGTATCGTCCGACAGAGCTCGATGCTGTTGCTCGGCCTGGTCGAGCGCCTGGAAACCGAGGGCGCCGGACCTGCGCAAATCGAACGCCTGGGTCAGCTGGTCAAGCGTCAGCAGCCGTTGATGCCGCCGATGAGCGGCATCACTATCTACGCAAGGGATGGACGCTGGCTGATGTCGTCCAACCGTCCGATCCCCGACGGTGCCAACAGCAGCGACCGAGCCTTTTTCATCCACCACCGTGACAACCCATCCCGCGACCCCTTCATCGGCCTGCCAATCCGTAGCCGCGTCAATCAGGAATGGGTGATCACCATCAGCCGGCGATTCAACGATGAGCATGGCGAGTTCGCCGGCGTTGTCGCCATGACACTTGGCGTCGAGAACTTCCTCCAGCTTTTCGGCAAACTGGATGTCGGCCATGACGGTGCCATCGGGCTGGCCTATACCGACGGTTCCATGCTGGTGCGCTACCCTTTCCGGGAACAGGACATGGGGCGCAACTTTTCGAAGTCGCCCATCTTTACCAAGTATCTCGTTGACCAGTCAGCCGGCACCGCATCGTTCACCTCCAGCCTGGACGGCGTGGAGCGCCTCTATGCGTTTCGCAAGAGCGACAAGCTACCCTTGGTGACAACAGTTGCACTGGGCAAGCAGGAAGCACTCTCGGCCTGGCGGCTCGAGGCGCTGCTGTCCTCACTGGTGGTCGTGGCGCTGCTCGCACTGATCGGAGCCATTGGCTGGCTGCTGATACGTGCCATGAGCCGGCGAAGCGCGGTCGAAAACGAGCTGCGACTGACCCAGCAGCGGTTGCTTGAGAGCAATCAACGGCTGGAAAGCCTGGCGATGCACGATGCGCTGACGGGGCTCGCCAACCGGCGCTGCTTTGACGAGGCGCTGACCCAGGAAATCCGCACGGCTCATCGAAACGGGACCACGCTGGCTTTGCTGATGATCGACATCGATCACTTCAAACGCTACAACGACACCTACGGGCATCCGGCTGGCGACGCCTGCTTGCAGCAGATGGCTACCCTGCTCTCTTCCTGCATCCGCCGCCCTCGCGACCTGCTGGCACGCTACGGGGGTGAGGAAATGGCGGTGATCCTGCCCGATACCGACAATGACGGAGCAGCTGTCGTTGCCAGGCTGATACTCGAGCGCCTGGCCTTGCAACCCGTCCCTCACAAAGGCAGCCCTTTCGGACATGTGACCGCCAGTATCGGCATCGCCTGCTCCGATGGGACGGCCCTCGACAGTCCGCCATCGCTGATTGAACGCGCCGACCAGGCGCTCTATATCGCCAAGCAAGCGGGCCGTAATTGCCTGCATGTCGACCAAACGAATGTACAAAGCCAATGACAAGGAATGTATTGATGCACTCTCATTTCGGCAAAGGCGTCCTCTTTGCACTCAGCGCCGCGGCACTGAATGCAACGATCGGCGTACTCAGCAAGGTGTTGATGAACAGTGGATTCAGCTCCAGCAGCATCGCCCTGATAAAAACCGTACTTGGCTGCCTGCTGCTGTCAGCCTTGCTCATGTTCCTCAAGCGGCCCCTGCATACGGCCAAGTGGCTTCCTGCAGCCGTTTGCGCCTTTCTCGGCATTTTCGTGCTGTTCCATTTTGAAACCTCGGCCTATAGCCATTACGCCGCGGCAGGCGTCGTGGTGATCCTGATGGCAAGCGCCTCCATTTCTTCGATATTGCTGGGGCGGATAGTCCTCAAGGACCCCATCACCGCCAATGCGACAGTAGGCGCCGGGTTGGCGATAGCCGGTATTGCCGTGATCTTTGGAGCCGACCTGGAACAAGGCTTCACCCTGCAAGGCGCAGTGCTCGCTTCGATCGGAGGCTGCGGTTATGGCGCATTTTCGGTTGCCATGAAGCGCATGGGCGTTTCCGGGGGGCTGCATTTCACCCGGCAACTGTTGTTTTTCGGCAGCCTCTACCTGCTGATGCCGGCTGCGACCGATGGGTTCATCGTGGGAGAGCTGTCGCTGGCGGCAGTCATGGCATTGCTGGCTCTGGCCGCGTTGCCGACCATCCTCGGTTTCTTCTGTACCACCAAGGCCATCGAATATCTGAAGCCGTCGCAAGTCCAGGCACTGGAACTGACTGAGCCGCTGTTCGCCGCGCTGCTGGCGTTCGTGGTCCTCAATGAGGTACCGCGAGACACGTTGTACCTGGGGGCCGGGCTGATCCTCTTCGGATTGTGTTTCTCCAATGAGTTGATCCGACTGGGCAAGAAAGCGCCACAGCCGTCCGAAGCGTGAAGCGCGTGCGAACAAGCGCCCCGAAGCGCGCATGCTCGCGCGGCCGCATTACCAGATCGCTATATCGTAGGTCAGGTAGATCCGGTTGCTGTCGCGCCCTCGGGAAAAGTCAGAGCGGTAGACGTAGTTGCGAAGCTTCACACCCAGACCTTTCACAGGCCCGGACTGCACCACGTAGGCAAGCTCCATGTCACGCTCCCACTCGCTGAGCCCGGCATCAGCGGAGCGACCGTTGTCACCACTCAGGTAGCGCGCCATGAAGGTCAGCCCGGGGACACCGGCCGCGGCAAAGTTGTAGGCATAGCTCGCCATCCAGGTTTTCTCTTCTTCCTCGATGAACTTGCCGATGCCCACGTTGCTGAACGAGTAGACCGTCGCACCGCTGATATACGGCAACCCAGCCTCGCCGTCGAGAATCTGGTAACCGGCGCCGAAAGTATGACCGGAATGAGCGTAGGACAGCTGCCCACTGAACATGTCGTTGTCGATCTGACCACCATGAGCGGCCCCGCTGTCGCGGCTCTTGAAATAGCGCAAGTCGGCGGTCAACACACCGCCGGCCAATGGCAGGTCGTGGACCAGGCCTAAATAGTCCTGACGATAGAAGTGTTCGAGCTGGCCGTGGAAATAGCTCAAGCGCAGCTGCTTGCTGACGGCATAGTCGGCCCCGGCAAAGTTGAAATCGCCAGACTCACCGCCACTGTAACCATCCAGGAACAGGCCGGTGCTGTCGGAGGAGTCCCGCTGCTTGAAGCGGTCCAGGTGGCCGGCGGTCAGGGTCAGGCCATCGACATCGGTACTGGTCAGTTGCGTGCCCTGGTAGGTCTGCGGCAACAATCGCGCATCGTTGTACACCAGCACCGGTGTCTTGGGTAGCAAGGTGCCATGCTTGACGATGGTCTGCCCCAGGCGCGCCTTGGCCGTCACCCCGGCACTGGCGAACTCGTTCGCGGCACGGCCATTGTCATGCACCGGCAGCAAACCGGTACCGCTGCGCCCGCGGCCCGAATCGAGCCTTACGCCTACAAGCCCCAGGGCATCGAGCCCCAGCCCGAGCGGGCCTTGGGTGAACCCTGACTGGTAGTCGAGCAGAAACCCCTGCGCCCATTCCACCCGCTCGCTCTTGGCATTTGCAGCAGCGCGGGCGCTCATGCCTTGTTCGTCGCGGAAGTTTTCGTTGAAGTAAACGTTACGCAACTGCAGCTTGAGCTTGCCGTCGTCGATGAATCCGGCAGCGCCGGCCACAGGCAGCCAGCCGCAAAGCAGGCCACAGGTGGCCCCACGGAAAACAGTTCGGGACATTTTCGATACTCTGTTGTTGTTCTTGGATGAGGTGGGCGCCAGCGGCGCCCGAAGCAGATCAGACGAAGAAGGACAAGGCACCCGTGACCAGGGCCAGTGCGGTGATGACCAGCGATGTCAGCACCGCCCATTTCACGGTGGCCTTCTGGAAGTCGCCGATGTCGCGATCGACCATGCCCACCAGCAGCAAGGTCGAGGCCACCAGCGGGCTCATCAGATGCACCGGCTGCCCCAGCACCGAGGCACGGGCGATTTCAACCGGGTCGATGCCGTAGGCGGCCGCAGCGTTGGCAAGGATCGGCACCACGCCAAAGTAGTAAGCGTCGTTGGACAGTACGAAGGTCAGCGGCATGCTGGTCAGCGCCACCACCAGCGGGAACCAGTGGCTCCACGCCTCGGGAATCCAGTCGACCAGGGTCTGCGCCAGCGCATCGACCATCTTGGTGCCCGAGAAGATCCCCGCGAAGATGCCTGCGGCGAATACCAGCAGTACCACGGTCATGGCGTTGCCAGAGTGGGCGAGGATGCGCTCTTTCTGCAGCTCCAGCTGCGGGTAGTTGATCATCAGCGCTGCGACGAAACCAATCATGAACAACAGAGCGGAGTGCATGACACCCATCACCAGCGCCGTCATGACGGCAATCACCAGCACCAGGTTCACATACGCCAGACGCGGGCGCTTGTGCGGATTGTCGCCGAGGATTTCCTTGATGTAGCAGTTGCCGCCACCCGACTCCAGGGCGATGTTGCCGATGCGTCGGCGCTCGGCTCGGCCCAGCAGGAAGGCGGTGAACACCACCCAGGCGGCACCGCCGATCACGGTCGGCAACATGGGGATGAAGTACTCGGTCGCATCCAGCCCGAGCGCGGCAATGGCCCGGGTTGCCGGCCCACCCCAAGGGCTCATGCCACTCATGATGCTCAGCGACAGCATGGACACCGTGGCCAGGATCATCGGGTTCATGCCAATGCGCTTGTACAGCGGCAGCATGGCGGCGCAGGTGATCATGTAGGTGGTGGTGCCGTCACCGTCGAGCGCCACCAGCAACGACAGCAGCGCGGTACCGATGGCGATCTTGACCGGGTCGCCATTGACGCGCTTGAGGATCTTGCGGATCAGCGGGTCGAACAGGCCGGCATCGATCATCAGGCCGAAGAACAGGATGGCGAACAGCAGCAGCGCTGCCGAGGGCGCCACCATTTTCAAGCCATCAAGCATCATCTTGCCCAGTTCGGGGGCGAAGCCACCGATCACAGCGAAGACAATGGGTACCACGGTGAGCGCAACGATTGGCGACAGGCGTTTGCTCATGATCAGGTAGGTGAAGGTCACCACCATGATCAGGCCCAGGAGTGCGAGCATGGTCTTTTCTCTTGTTTTTATTCTATTGCGGCCATCGGCAAGGCAGACGGCCCCCTACCCCACTCGGCATCGCCAGGATGCTGAGTGGGATTCTAATTCAACAGTGGGAGGTGGAAGTGGCTTTTCAGCCGTGATGCCGGGGCTCGGCAGACCAGTCGGCCTGCGCAGCATCCGCCTTGTCCGGTACAACCGGAACGCCGTTCAAGCGGCGCAGCAAGGTTTCCCGTTCGCAGGCATTCTCCGACAGCGAGATGACCACGGTGGCCACTGCGTTGCTGGCCAGGCTGGTCAGGGCACGCGCCTCGGACATGAAGCGATCGATGCCGATCAGCAAGGCAAGCCCTGCCAACGGGATGTCGTGAATGACGGTCAAGGTCGAAGCCAGTGCAACGAAGCCACTACCGGTCACGCCCGCTGCGCCTTTTGACGACAACAGCATGATCGCCAGCATCGTCACCGTCTGGCCGAGGCTCAGGTCGATGTTGCAGGCTTGAGCGATGAAGACCGCCGCCAACGACAGGTAGATGGCAGTACCGTCGAGGTTGAAGGAATAGCCGGTTGGCAGCACCAGCCCGACCACGCCTTTCTTGCAGCCCAGTTTCTCGAGTTTTTCCAGCATGCGTGGCAGCACCGGCTCGGTGGACGAGGTGCCGAGTACCACCAGAAACTCCTCGCGGAAATAGCGCAGCAGCTTCCACAGGCTGAAGCCATGGGCACGGCAGATGCCGCCGAGTACCACCAGCACGAAGAATGCACAGGCGATGTAGAGCGTACCGACCAGCTTGGCCAGCGCCCCCAGGGACGTCACACCGTACTGCCCGACGGTGAACGCCAGCGCACCGAAGGCGCCGACCGGGGCGAAGCGCATCAGGTAGCCAAAGATGCGAAACACCATGGTAGAGGCAGACTCCAGCACATCGAGTACCGGCTTGCCCTTCTCGCCCATGGACGACAGGGCAAAACCGCTGAGCACCGCGATGAACAGCACCGGCAGCACTTCACCCTTGTTGAACGCCCCGATGAAAGTGTCGGGAATGATGTGCATGAAGAAATCGACAACACTGAGTTTCGCCGCAGACGCGGCGTACTGGCCGAGCCCCTCGGTGCTAAGCGTGGCCGGGTCGATGTTCATGCCGACCCCGGGGCGGAACAGGTATACCGCTGCCAGGCCGATCATCAGGCTGATAACGGTCAATACCAGGAACAGCAGCAAGGTCTTGCTCATCAAACGCCCGAGGGAGCGCTTGTCGGTCATCCCGGCAATGCCTGTGACGATGGTGCAGAAGACCACCGGCGCGATCATCATCTTGATCAGCTTGATGAACGCATCACCCAGGGGCTTGAGCGCAACGGCCTGTTGCGCCCAGAAGTGACCGACCACCACGCCCAGCAGGACGGCGCAGAGGATCTGGAAGTACAGCGATTTGGCGAGTCTCATGAGGCATCACCCATTGTTGAAATTGTGCGGATGCGCTTGTTGCAAATGTAAAAGTGTGGGCTGTCGCCCGACCTACCCCGCCAACCTGCGGAATGTAGGGGCATAAACGAAGCCTGAGAACAGCCGCCGGGCAGTTCGCACCACCGAGGCCTGGATCGTCTTGCCATCGGCACCGCTGCGTGACAGCGCGACATCGATACCGCCGCTTGGGTGTTCCAGGCGCACCTCGGCGAGTTGCTCGGCACCCTCGCCCAGCAGTTCGCCGATTACCGTACCTGGGCTGACGCAGGCAGTCGCCAGCCCTATCGCTCCGGTGATGGCCAGGGCGCGATGGCAGTTGTGCGGCATGAAGTAGCGAACCTGCAACGTGCCGTCATAGCGGGGCTTGGACACCAGAACAGGCTTCGGGATGACCATGCCGCTGACATCACCCAGGCCCATGGCCTTGCCGGCCTTCAGGCGCAACGCCTCGAGGCGTTCGAGCAATCCGCCGTTGGCGTCGAGTTCGGCCGGGGTTTCCGAGCCGGTGACACCCAGCTGGCTGGCCTCTATCACCATCATCGGCATGGCCATGTCGATGCAGGTGACCGGTACGCCATCGATCACATCCTTGGCCTTGCCGGTCGGGAACAGCTTGCCGGTCTTGCTGCCGACCGCATCGAGGAAGGTCAGGTGCACCGGGGCGGCAGTGCCCGGTACACCATCGATCGCCGTGCGGCCTTCATAGCGCACGATGCCGCCGGGGGTTTCCACCAGCGAATTGACGAAAGTGCCGGTGTTGAGGTTGCGAATGCGTACCAGCGTCTTGCCGTCCTGCCCTTTGACAAGACCTTGCTCGATGGCGAAAGGGCCAACGGCGCACAGCATGTTGCCGCAGTTGGGCGCAGTATCGACCCGGCGCTGGGCGACCATGACCTGCACGAACAGGTAGTCGACGTCGGCGTCGGCATGCAGCGAGGGGCTGACAATCGCTACCTTGCTGGTCTGCGGGCTACCGCCACCGATGCCGTCGATTTCCAGTTCATGCCCGGAACCCATCAGGTTGAGCAGCAATTCGTCGCGTTCGACCACATTGGCAGGAAGGTCCCATGCATGGAAAAAGGGGCCCTTGGAGGTGCCACCGCGCATGAGTACGCAAGGAATTCGTTGCATGATTTCGCACTCTTGTTGATCAATGGACATCATTGATGCTGTGGACAAAAGATTGACAGGGATGGATAAATCAATCCAATGCAAATATCGTAGTCATTGTTCCGATTTGAGCATCAATACAGAGCCCAATGCCAAGAGCGATCCGAGATGGAATATGAGCTGCAAGACATACGATCTTTCGTGAAAATCGCCGAACTCGGCAGCTTCCACGAAGCCGCAGAAGCGCTGCACCTGTCCCAGCCCGCCTTGAGCCGACGAATCAAGAAGCTCGAGGAAGGCCTGGGCACTTCGTTGCTGGAACGCACTACTCGTCGCGTCAGCCTGACCAGCGTCGGGCGCGATTTCCTGCCCAAGGCCAGGCGCCTGCTGGATGACTTCGAAGACTCGATCCTGAGCATCCGCGAACTCGCAGAACGACAGACCGGTCAGGTGACCCTCGCCTGTATTCCGACCGCAGCGTTCTATTTCCTGCCGTCGGTGATCCGCGACTACAACGAGCAATACCCCAAGATCCGCATTCGCCTGCTGGACCTCAGCGCCAACGACGGGCTCGAAGCCGTGCTGCGCGGTGAAGCCGATTTCGGCATCAACATGATGAGCGGCCAGCACCCGGACATCGAGTTCGTCTCCCTGGTACAGGAGCATTTCGTCCTGGCCTGCCGCAGGGACCACAAGCTGGCGAACCGTGAAGCCGTCACCTGGACAGAACTGGCCGACTACCGCCTGATCGGCGTAGGCCGGCTCAGTGGCAACCGGATGTTGCTGGACCATGCCCTGTCCGGGCTCAACCTGCGGCCCAAGTGGTTCTATGAGGTTCAGCACCTGTCCACCTCGCTGGGCATGGTCGAGGCCGGGCTGGGCGTATCGGCCATGCCCAGCCTGGCCATGCCCAACGCCGACCACCCGACGCTGGTCAGCGTGCCGCTGATCGAACCCCAGGTAACCCGTACCCTGGGGTTGGTCTACCGCAGAGGGGCGTCGCTGTCGCCAGCAGCGGAGAAGTTCGTATCGATCCTGCTGGACAAGTGGCCCAATCGCTGAACGCAGCGGCGTGCTTCTGGCTCGACGCGGTGCAGGGGAAATACGAGCTGTGTTCATGGCTCACTCCCCTCCCAGGCCCAGCCGGTTGGGCCGGCGCTTCTCGATTGCAAACTTGAGCAATGCCGCGCTGCGGAACAGCCCATGGGCAAACTTGCCATAGGGCAGCGTGATGAACAGCGCCATCACGGTACCCAGGTGAATCGCCAGCATGATCGCCATCGCGGCGGTATCACGCAGGCCCAGCAAGGCAAGGCCGGTGGCGCTTACCAACAGCAGAAGCACAATGAAGGCCCGGTCCATGGGGCGCTGGGCCACATCACCCTGCTCCGGCGCCCTGCGCAGGTTCAGTGCCAGCAACCCGGCCGGCCCGACAATCAAGCCAATTCCGCCCAGGGTTCCGAGCAACACCGGTGCGCTCAGCAGCGGGTACGGCGCCTGCTGGCCCAGCAGATAGTGATACCCGGTGGCGACCACCGTGGCGGCAAAGCACAGCATGAAGCCGTAGAAGGTGAAGTGATGGAAGCGACGGCGCCAGAGCGTGTAGCGATCATCGGCGTTGTTGCAACCTTGGCCGTGCGCGCCGTCCAGGTATTTCAGGGTCAACGCCGCGCTTGATGCCTCAAGCACTGCCCCTTTTGCCGGTTGCGCCAGCGCCTCGGCAGGCGAGACCGAACGCCAGAAGCGACGTACCGCCACCGTCAGTGCCAAGCCTGCAGCGACAAAGACGCAACCGAACATCAGCGCCAGGGTGTTGTGCGGGAAGATCGCATAGAAATTGCCCGCCAGCCGACCAGGTAGCAGCGTGCCATTGATCCACAACGCCAGCAGCAGGAACAGCGACAAGGCCACTGCCAAGGCACTGGCAACATAGGCGCCGTTGTGCCGGTACAGCCGGCCGAACAGGGCCGGCCATGCGTATTCGGCGTAGGTTTGCCCGCGCACCTTGGCCATCGCCTGGGGTACGTTGACGGCGAATTCGTGAGGCTGCGCGTACTGGCAGGCATGCAAGCAGGCACCGCAGTTGTGGCACAGGTTGGCCAGGTAATGGATGTCGGCCTTGCCGAACTCCAGCCTGCGGGTCATCGCCGGGAAAACGGCGCAGAAGCCCTCGCAGTAGCGACAGGCGTTGCATATCCGCATTTGCCGGTCCACTTCCCGCTCTTCCAGGTTCAATACCGGGATCAGTTCGAGGGCCGACCCGGCGGCATCAGGCTGGCGTGGTTCAGGCAGTTGCGCAGTCATGGCGGTTCTCTTTTTCTGGATGTTCGTAACCTGCCGCCGCAGCGGCGCTGGTCCCGGCGATACGGCCGAAGGCGGTGCCGATGGACATGCCGACACCTGCGGTGTAGCCCTTGCCCAGTACATTGCCCGCCATCATCTCGCCGGCAACGAACAGGTTCGGGCTGGGACGTTTGTCGAAATGAACCGCGGCGGTTTCATCGGTGCGCAGCCCCAGGTAGGTGAAAGTCACGCCAGGGCGCAACGGGTAGCCGTAGTAAGGAGGTGTATCGATCGGGCGAGCCCAGTGGCTTTTCACAGGTTCCAGGCCAACGGTGTGGCAGTCGTCCAGGCGGGTGTGGTCGAAGGTACCCACCTGGCAGGCTCGGTTGTAGGCATGCACGGTTTCGAGGAAGGCCTGCACAGGCAAACCGAGCAGGCCGGCCAACGCCTCCAGGCTATCGGCGGTGGCGCCCGGGAAAACCGGCGGCATGAAGCGACCGAGCGCTTTCTGGTCGATGATCGAGAACCCCACCTGCCCTGGTTGATGCGCCACCAGGCGCCCCCAGATGGCATACCGCTTGGGCCAGAAGTCCTCGCCTTCATCGTAGAAGCGCTGGCCGTCGCGGTTGACCACCACGCCCAGCGACACACAATCGATGCGCGTGCAGATACCGCCATCGTATAGCGGAGCGCGGGCATCGATCGCTACCATGTGCGCCTGCGTCGGGTCGCCAATCGTGTCGGCACCCTGTTCGATCATGCGGCGCAACAGAACACCGTCATTGAAACGCGTGCCACGGATCAGGAAGTTGTCCGAAGGCCACTCCCCTCGCTCGTTCTGCCCCCACGCCTCGCGCAACCATTGGCGGTTGGACTCGAAACCACCGGCAGCAAGCACACAGGTACGCGCCTCGATGCGCTCGGCGGGCAGCTGACGCCCCCGAACCTCGCGCGCAGGCACATGGGCCGCGACGAAGCGTCCGTCCTGCAGTTCTATGTCGGCTACGGGGGTGTCGTAGCGTATCTGTACGCCAAGGTTTTCGGCGCTGCGGAAGTAGGCATTGACCAGCGCCTTGCCGCCGCCCATGAAGAAGGCATTGGTCCGTGCGGTGTGCAGCGCACCAGACAATGACGGCTGGAAATGCACGCCATGCCGGCGCATCCACCCGCGGCAGCTGGAGGATGCGCGAATCACCAGGCGCGCAAGCTTTTCGTTGGTCTGGCCACCGGTGACCTTCAGCAGGTCCTGCCAGAACTCCTCTTCCGGGTACGACTCGAGCAGTACGTCCTGGGGGCCATCATGCATGCACCGCAGGTTACGCGTGTGTTGTGAGTTGCCACCACGCCAGGCGCGGGGTGCGGCCTCGAGCAGCAGCACGCTGGCTCCGGCCTCTCGCGCCATCAGCGCGGCACAGAGGGCGGCATTGCCCCCTCCGATGACTAGCACATCGATCATTTCACCTCCAGATCACGAAGAGCCGAATGTTCGGCTGCTCCTCGTGACCGGGGACTTTAATGAGTGCCTTATGGGTGCGAAACGCGATCGTCGGGGGGAGGCATTCAGTTTTTCTAAAGGGGCTGGATGAGCGCACCCAGCGTCTGGGTCAAAGCAGCCGGGCCCCGGGCCATCGGCCCTGTTCCACCAGATCCCGAGCGACCTCCTGCAGTACGATCCGCGTTGCCAGCGCTGCTGGCGAAAGCTCGTCATCAGTCAGGCTGACAATTACATTGCGACGCTGCGCCTGTGCTTCATCGATGGCAAACACGCGCAAGCCTGCCTGATGCGCACGGGCCACCGTCGCGCCGGGCTGGATGGTCGCGGCATGACCCGCACACACGCAATCCATCAACAACGACAAACCATCGACCTCCATGACGATGCTGGCCTCCAGCCCTGCCCGCTCGAAGATCGAGCGCAACGTCGTGCGCAGGCCATGCTGCGTGCTGGGCATCACCAAGGGGAGCGTCGCGATCTGTTGCAATGTGAGCGACTCGCCCCACTCGGCCTTGACCAGCGGGGCGGGAACCAGCACGAACAGCCGCTCCGTGAGAAGCGCCCGCACCTCCAGCCGCGGCCCCGTCTCTGCCTGGAACAGCACCGCCAGGTCAAGGTGCCTGGCATTGAGCTGGTTCATCAGATAACCGGACAGCATTTCCACCAGGTGCAGACGGATGTCGGGATAGCGTTCGCGCATACGGTCAATCAACGCCAGGCCAAGAATCGATGCGGTGGTCGGTGCCAACCCCACGCTGGCGTAGCCGCTCATGCGGCCGCTTTGTGCCGCCAGCACAGCATGCTCCGCCTGGCGAAGCGCCAGCCGCGCATGATATTCGAAGGCCAGGCCCGCCGCCGTCGGCGACACGCCTGTGCTCGAACGTGTCAAAAGCCGGGTACACAGCTCGCTCTCCAGCTTGGACAGCTGTTGGCTCAATGCCGAGGCGCCGACCCCGAGTTCGACCGCAGCCCTGCCAAGGCTGCCGTACTCCAGAACACTCAGGAAATAGCGAAGCTGACGTAACTCCATACAGATCTCTTCAACGATGGGGGCAGGCCTGGCGCATGTTAAACGTATTTGCACAGCGTGGGCGGTCAAGCCTTGATCGACAGGACGCTACGGTGGAACTGGCCCGCCCTCATGGAACCGCACATGACTCATTGAATTGGCAGGGTAGGCGGACTGCTTGCGAATTCAGTTCGCCAAGCGTCAGCGCAGCCCACAAGCTGGGCGATCTCCTGCAAGGCCTTCTTTCGTCTGCAGGAATCAATCTGGCAGGCCTTGCAATACATGCGAAAATTCGTATATTTGAAAAACCATATATATCAAGCATGAAAAGCAAACACCGAGAACCACCATGACTGACTCGCTGACCCCGACCCAGGTATTCAAATGCCTCGCCGACGAGAACCGCATTCGGATGATGCTGCTGATCGCTCGTGAGGAAGAGCTGTGCGTGTGTGAACTGATCTGCGCCCTGGAAGAAAGCCAACCCAAGGTTTCCCGGCACCTCGCACAACTGCGCACCTGCGGCCTGCTTGAAGATCGCCGGCAGGGGCAATGGGTGTATTACCGCCTGCATCCAGAACTGCCCGCCTGGGTACGCGATGTCCTGGTAACCACGCTGGAAGCCAATCGCGAATGGTTGGGCACCAGCGCCAAACGACTGGACACCATGGGTGACCGCCCTCAGCGCGTCGCTGCCTGCTGCTGACTACTGTCGAAAAAAGGCATTTCTCGCATTGCCTTTCGAACGACTGGATGCCGCCCGGCTCAAGGCCGAGCTGGCGATCATCGAAACGCTCTCACATTCAGGGAGATACACCATGAGCAAAAGCCGGCTTTCCTTCCTCGACCGCTACCTGACGGTCTGGATCTTCCTGGCCATGGGCCTGGGGATCGCTCTCGGCAGCCTGTTCCAAGGGTTGCCAGCGTGGCTGAACAGCCTGTCGGTGGGCTCGACCAACATCCCCATCGCAATCGGCCTGATCGTGATGATGTACCCGCCATTGGCGAAAGTGAAATACGAGGAGTTGCCGCAGGTCTTCAAGGACAAGCGCATCCTCGCCCTGTCGCTGATCCAGAACTGGGTGATCGGCCCGGTGCTGATGTTCGGGCTGGCAGTAGTGTTCCTTTCCGACAAGCCCGAGTACATGACCGGCCTGATACTCATCGGTCTGGCGCGTTGCATCGCCATGGTGCTGGTATGGAACCAGATCGCTGGCGGCAATAACCAGTACGTGGCTGGCCTGGTCGCCTTCAACAGCATTTTCCAGATCCTGTTCTTCAGCGTGTACGCCTGGATCTTCCTGGGCCTGCTACCGCCACTGTTCGGCCTGGAAGGTAGCGTCATCGAGACTAGTTTCCTCGATATAGCCCAATCGGTGCTGATCTACCTGGGTATCCCGTTCCTTGCCGGTTTCCTGACCCGCAGGACCCTGATCGGCCGGAAAGGTGCCACCTGGTACCAGGAGCACTTCATTCCGAAAATCAGCCCGCTGACCCTCGTGGTGTTGCTGCTGACCATCGTTGCCATGTTCAGCCTGAAAGGCGACATGGTGCTGCAACTGCCGCTGGACGTGCTGCGCATCGCCACCCCGCTGACCATCTATTTCGTGGTGATGTTCTTCATCAGCTTCTGGATGGGCAAGCTGCTGGAGGCCGACTACCCCCGCACCACTGCGCTGGCCTTCACTGCGGCAAGCAACAATTTCGAACTGGCCATTGCCGTGGCCATCGCCACCTTCGGCCTCGCCTCGCCGGTCGCGTTTGCCACCGTCATCGGGCCCTTGGTGGAAGTGCCGGTACTGATCTCGCTGGTTGGCGTGGCCTGGTGGCTCAAGCGTCGCTGGTTCGATCAGCCATCTGGCGCCTTGTCTCAGGAGTAAATCATGACCGAACACCACATTCCCAACATCGACAACGATCTGGTCGACCTGCCGACAGCAGACAAGCTGGCAGTCGAGCAAAAGTCCACCCACAAGCCTCGCATCCTGCTGCTGTACGGCTCGACCCGCGAACGCTCCTTCAGCCGCCTGCTGACCGAAGAAGCCGCCCGCCTGCTGGAGCACTTCGGTGCCGAGACGCGAATCTTCAACCCGTCCGGCCTGCCATTGGCAGATGACGCGCCCGATGACCATCCGATGGTCAAGCAGCTGCGCGACCTGGTGCTGTGGTCGGAAGGCATGGTCTGGTGCTCTCCGGAACGTCATGGCGCCATGACTGGTGTGTTCAAGTCGCAGATCGACTGGATCCCCCTGAGCATGGGCGCCGTACGGCCGACCCAAGGCAAGACCCTTGCGGTCATGCAGGTATGCGGCGGTTCGCAGTCGTTCAACGTGGTCAACCAGCTGCGTGTGCTTGGCCGCTGGATGCGCATGTTCACCATCCCCAACCAGTCGTCCGTACCCAAGGCCTACCTGGAGTTCGACGAAACGGGCCGCATGAAACCGTCCCCGTACTACGACCGTGTCGTCGATGTCATGGAAGAGCTGGTGAAGTTCACCCTGCTGTTGCGCGACCGCGCCGACTACCTCGTCGACCGCTACTCCGAGCGCAAAGAGTCGGCCGAGGAACTGTCCAGGCGTGTCAATCAACGATCCATCTGAAGTCACAACTCGAGAACAAGACCATGGCAATCAAAGTAGGCATCAATGGGTTTGGCCGTATCGGTCGCCTGGCGCTGCGCGCGTCCTGGGGCTGGCCGGAATTCGAATTCATCCAGATCAATGACCCGGCCGGCGACGCCCAGACCCACGCCCACCTGCTCAACTTCGACTCGGTCCACGGGCGCTGGGATCGTGAAGCCGGGGCAGATGGCGACTCGGTGGTGATCGAGGGCAAGCGCATCAAGGTCACCGCGAACAAGAACATTGCGGACACCGACTGGTCGGGCTGCGACCTGGTCATCGAGGCCAGCGGCAAGATGAAGTCGGTAGCGGTGCTCCAGGCCTACCTGGATCAGGGCGTCAAACGTGTGGTGGTCTGCGCTCCAGTGAAGGAGAAAGGCGCCCTGAACGTGGTGATGGGGGTCAACCAGCACCTGTTTGACCCGGCGCAGCATCGTATTGTCACCGCCGCCTCCTGCACCACTAACTGCCTGGCCCCGGTGGTCAAGGTGATTCACGAGAGCCTTGGCATCCGCCACGGCTCGATCACCACCATCCACGACCTGACCAATACCCAGAGCATCCTTGATACGCCGCACAAGGACCTGCGTCGCGCCCGTGCCTCGGGCATGAGCCTGATCCCGACCACTACGGGCTCGGCTACCGCAATCGCCGAAATCTTCCCTGAATTGCGCGGCAAGCTGAATGGCCATGCCGTGCGTGTACCGCTGGCCAACGCCTCGCTGACCGACTGCGTTTTCGAGGTGGCGCGTGAGACCACGGCTGAAGAGGTCAATGCGTTGTTGAAGGTTGCTGCCGAAGGCCCGTTGAACGGAATCCTCGGCTACGAAGAACGACCACTGGTGTCCATCGACTACCGAACCGACCCACGGTCTTCGATCATCGATGCGCTGTCGACCCTGGTGGTCAATGGCACCCAGGTAAAAATCTATGCCTGGTACGACAACGAGTGGGGCTACGCCAACCGCGCAGCGGAACTGGCGCGAATGGTCGGCATGGCGGAGTAGACGGCAATCATGAAGGCGTTGTCAGCCCTGTCCATGGAAGTGCGTCAGTACCTGCTGGTTACCGGCAACTACTGGGCCTTCACCCTCACCGACGGCGCGTTGCGCATGTTGGTGGTACTGCACTTCCATTCACTGGGCTACACGCCGTTGCAAATCGCGGCGCTGTTCCTGTTCTACGAAGTGTTCGGCGTGATCACCAACCTGGCAGGCGGCTACCTCGGCGCCCGCCTGGGGCTGAATCGCACCATGAACATAGGCCTGGGCCTGCAGGTCCTGGCCCTGCTGATGCTCACGGTACCGGCAGCCTGGCTCACGGTGGCCTGGGTGATGATGGCCCAGGCGCTTTCCGGCATCGCCAAGGACCTGAACAAGATGAGCGCCAAGAGCTCCATCAAGCTTCTGGTGCCGGACAGCCAGCAAGGCACGCTGTACAAGTGGGTCGCCATCCTGACGGGCTCGAAAAACGCGCTCAAGGGCGTTGGTTTCTTCCTTGGCGGCGCCCTGCTCGCCCTGCTCGGCTTCACCCTGGCGGTGCTGGCCATGGCGGCGGTACTGGCATTGATCTGGATCGGCAGCCTGATCCTGCTGAAGAAGGACCTGGGCAAGGCCAAGGCCAAACCGAAATTCCGCGACATGCTGTCCAAGAGCCGGGCCATCAACATTCTCTCGGTCGCACGGCTGTTTCTTTTTGGTGCCCGTGACGTCTGGTTCGTCGTGGCTTTGCCGGTGTACCTGAGCACGGCTTTCGGCTGGGACTTCTGGCTGGTCGGCGGCTTCCTGGCTGCATGGGTAATCGGCTACGGCATCGTCCAGTCACTTGCGCCCCACATCACTGGCAAGAAACGCGGCCATGTGCCCGACGGTCGCGCGGCCTTCATCTGGGCGATCGCCCTTGCCGGGCTGCCGGCGCTCATCGCCCTGGGCCTGTCGGCAGGCTGGTCGGCGCAGGTGGTGCTAGTGGGCGGGCTGATGCTGTTCGGCGTGCTGTTCGCCGTGAATTCATCACTGCACAGCTACCTGATCGTCAGCTATGCCAAGGAAGACGGGGTATCGCTGGATGTGGGCTTCTATTACATGTCCAACGCGCTAGGGCGGCTGGTCGGTACGCTGCTTTCCGGTTGGGTGTTCCAGGCTTACGGGCTGGGAGCCTGCCTGTGGATCTCCACAGCGTTTGTTCTGCTGGCTGCCCTGATTTCTATCGCATTGCCAAGGCATGCTGCCGGGGTGCTCCAGGCTAGCGAAGATAAAAGGTAAAGGGGTGATCCACAGCTGCCCACAATCGATCCTTGTCTGTCGTAGTCGCGAATGGCGGCTAACGACCCATAGCGGAAATCTGTAACCGGGGCCGCTTCGCGGCCCATCGCCGGCAAGCGCGGCTCCCACAGGTACAGCGCATACCTGAAGGCTGGTGGTATTCCTGTGGGAGCCGGCTTGCCGGCGATGAGGCCGGTACTGACTACAGAGCTTTGGATCAGTGTCCGCCGTGGGCCGGTAGCTGCCTTTCGTGACATACGACCTCCATACGGGGCTCACCCCTGCTCTGTTTCCGGCCCTCCCCCCAATGGGCGTACACATCGCCCGTTTCTCGCCTAACCACCTCCGGTAACTGCACGATCAATTCCCCAGGCATGAGCCATCAGACGGCAACCTGTCTTTGTGCATGGGACAGCGTCGCACACCGTGCTGACGGTGTTCGCCCACAGCATGATGGGCACCGTTCAACCCGCCTACCCTGCCTCCCTGCCAAAGGCGTAATCCTTGAAAACTAACCACCCGATCCCATGGGAGCACTGTACATGCCTATCGACTTCAGGCCCGCTCAAGCCTCGGACGCGCACGATATTGCGCGCTTCTTTCAACTGACATCGGAGGGCATGGCCGATTACATATGGAGCAAGCTTGCCGCTCCTGGAGAAGCATTGCTGAGCGTCGGTGCGTCTCGCTATGCCAGGGAACAAGGCGACTTTTCCTACAAGAACTGCCTGATGGCCACTTTCGAAGGGCGTGTCATCGGCATGATGCATAGCTATGCCTTGCACGAGACCCCTGACAGGTCTGTCGAGGCAGACCCGGTCCTCGCGCCTTATTCCGAAATGGAAATACCCGACACCTTGTACATATCCAGCCTGGCCCTGGATGAAGCCTGGCGCAGCCAGGGGCTGGGCGTCCAGTTTCTTCGCCACGCCCAGCAGCGCGCCGAGGAGTCGGGCCTGAATGGGCTATGCCTGATCGATTATGCAGAAAACCACGGTGCACGCCGCTTCTACGAACGTCACGGTTTTCAAATTGTTAAAACCTGCCAGATCGTTCCGCACCCGATGCTGGGCGTAACCGGTGAAGCCTATTTGATGTATCGCCCTAACCAAAACGTGCTCGAGAAAAAGCCATGAACAAGAAACTGACCGTGTTCCGCGAACTGGATATCCAACCGATACGCGACCTTCCCTTTTTTGAAGAGGTGGTGGAAGGCACCCCTCATACGCTGACGTCCAAGTACTATCACGATGAACAGCAAGGTCGCATTTCCGGAGAATGGGAAGCCAGCACCGGAGCGTGGCGCATCGACTACAAGGTTTGGGAGTTCTGCCATGTCCTGAGTGGATGCTGCGTCATCGAGCTTGAGGGTTGCGCCCCCATCAAACTGGCCGCTGGCGACACGTTCATCATCGAACCGGGCGCCAAGGGCAAATGGACCGTGCTGGAAGACATGAAAAAGAACTTCGTGATCCTCTTGCCAACGAACTAGGCGCGGCAGACCACAACAGCCCTCTACCTCATGGCTGCGCTGTCGCGCATGGAACAGAGCCTTTGCGGGAGCGGCCTTGTGTCGCGAAAGGGCCGCAAAGCGGCCCCAAGCAGGTAAAGAAAACAGCGTAACCGCCTCGGCGAGATCAGTCGTCGTGGCGGTGTTTGTTGCGCCAGCCGTAGTGATGGCCACGGTCGTGGCGGTGACGACGCCAGCCCCGATCGTCGTCATCGTCGTCATAATCACGATAGCGATGCCCGCTTTCGTCATCGTATTCCCGGCCCATGTGGTTGCCCAAGGCACCACCCACACCGCCACCGGCTGCTGCGCCGATCATGCTGCCAGTGGTGCCGCCCATCTTGCGACCCACCACGTTACCGCCAGCTGCACCCAGTGCGCCGCCAATGGCCGCCTCGCCACGGCTGTGCTTGTCGGCACCCACCGCACCACCGGCCGCGCCACCCAGGCCGGCGCCGATTGCAGAGCCGGTGCTGCCGCCGATCGACTGGCCTACTACCGAGCCCAATACTCCACCCAATGCGCCACCTATACCTGCTTCGGTATTGCCGCCTGCCGACGCAACGCCGCTCAGCAGGCCAAGTGACAACAAGAGAATCGAGGAGTACTTCATATGTGAAAGCCTCAGAGGGGTACGGAGGCGATCCTGAGGCTCTGCACAGGGCCTTACCATGGAAATCCGACGAGTGACACGACTTGAAAAAATTCTCCAAGTTACTGTTTTCCCAACGGAAACTTTAGGGATTTTCGCTGGTCACTGGCTGATTGCGAAAGGCCTTTCCAGTGTCGCGCTGGATGCTACCTGCTGGCCCTGTAGGAGCGGCCTTGTGTCGCGAAAGGGCTGCGAAGCAGCCCCAGCAACTTATGCGTCTGCACCGAAACCCTGGGGCCGCTTCGCAGCCCTTTCGCGACACAAGGCCGCTCCTACACAGCAATAAGTCCTGCCCCGTCACCCGTGCCCGTCCTCCAGACACACTACCCTTCTGCCCCAAAGCTTGCGTGACCCAAACCACTGGATCAACAAGGTGAAAAGTGCGCCGAGCAAAGCCAAGGCCATGTCCTTTTGCGCATCCCAAGGGTCTTGCTGGGTCGCGAGAAAGGCTTGTGCCCGGTCATCGCCCAGGTATTGGCCGCCTATCCATTCCAGCAGTTCGTACAGCGCCGATGTCGCAAGCACGAAAGAAACAGCGCACAACGCCAACCAGCCGCCCCGCAAAAGGGCCTGGCGCTGGAGCAGTTCCCTGATCGGCAAGACGAACAGAAGGCCATAGCTCAGATGCACCAGACGATCGAACTGGTTGCGTTGCCAGCCCATCCAGGCATTCAGAGAGTGATCGATAAGCGCACGCAGCCAAGCGTCATAGGGAACCTTGGCATAGGTGAAATGCGCGCCTAGCTCATGAATCGCCAGCATCACCACGATTGCCAGGTAGGCATGCCACGAAAAGCGCCAATAGCGGCTGGTTGCAGCCAAGGTGAGCAGGAGTGCCAGCGGCAAAACGTTTTCCAGCCACCAATCTGCACGGTCATGCGGCGCAACCCCCGAGGCAAGCACCATCAACGTGGCCGATGCCAGCACACCCGCAACCTGCCTTGGAGTGGCCGACGGGGCAGAGCTTGTTTGCGACGCTGGATTATTGTTCATGGCTTTACGCTCGGCTTGAGCACGGTTGAGCCTGACAGGGCAGCTAAAGTTTCCTCCGGTAGCTGTTTTCAGCTGATGCCATGTCACCCCAACGACTTCGCTACGTTGGCTGGGGCCAGTAGCACTGAAACTTGCCACTGGATGATTCCAGCTGAACTTTACCTCCCCCCTTGGCTTCCCCTGCATAGACCATCCGGACCCGCCTCTGCAGGAGATGAACCAATGAGAGCACTGACATACCACGGAACCCAGGACGTCAGGGTCGACAATGTCCCCGACCCGCTCATCCAGGACGAAGACGACATCATCCTTCGGGTCACCGCTACCGCCATCTGCGGCTCCGACCTGCACCTCTATCATGGCAAGATTCCACAGACAGAGCCGGGCGATATCTTCGGCCACGAGTTCATGGGCATCGTCGAAGAGACCGGCCGCGGGGTGACCAACCTGCAGGTCGGTGACCGCGTGGTAATTCCCTTCGTGATCGCCTGCGGCAGCTGCTTCTTCTGCCAACTCGACCAGTTCGCCGCTTGCGAAACCACCAACACCGGCCGCGGTGCAATCATCAACAAGAAAAGCATCCCACCCGGCGCCGCACTGTTCGGCTATAGCCATCTTTATGGCGGCGTGCCCGGCGGCCAGGCGGATTTCGTGCGGGTGCCCAAGGCCAACGTCGGCCCGTTCAAGGTGCCTACCGCCCTGCCGGACGACAAGGTGCTGTTCCTCTCGGATATCCTGCCCACGGCCTGGCAGGCCGTTACCAATGCGCAGGTCGGCCCAGGCTCGACTGTGGCCATCTATGGCGCCGGGCCGGTCGGCCTGCTGAGCGCAGCCTGCGCGCGCATGCTGGGCGCCCAGACAATCTTCATGGTCGACGACAATGACTACCGCCTGGCGTTCGCTCGCGACGCCTACGGCGTGGTGCCGATCAACTTCGAGCAGGATGATGACCCGGCCGACAGCATCATCCGCCTGACCCCAGGCATGCGCGGTGTGGACGCAGTCATCGATGCGGTCGGTTTCGAGGCCAAGGGCAGTACCACCGAAACAGTATTGACCACACTGAAGATCGAGGGCAGCAGCGGCAAGGCGCTGCGCCAGAGCATCGCTGCGGTGCGCCGGGGCGGCGTGGTCAGCGTGCCTGGGGTCTATGCGGGTTTTATCCACGCCTTCATGTTTGGCGATGCCTTCGACAAGGGGCTGACGTTCAAGATGGGCCAGACCCATGTGCAGAAATTCCTTCCCGAACTGCTCGAACATATCGAGGCCGGGCGCCTGCAACCGGAACTTATCGTCACCCACCGCCTGGCCCTGGAAGAAGCGGCCCTGGGTTACAAGTTGTTCGACCAGAAGCAGGACGACTGCCGCAAGGTCATCCTCGTGCCGGGCGCTGCCGCCGGTACATTGGGGCCTGACCATACATTCGGTGGGATACAGCGATGATCGGCGCTGCACCCGGGGTTACCCGCTCCCCTGGAACTGCCCATAACTCATTGAGTTAGCAGGGACCCTGTGGGAGCGGCTTTAGCCGCGAACACCGCGCAGCCGGTGCCATGCGTTGGATTGTTCGCGGCTAAAGCCGCTCCCACAGGTTACGCGGACCGCTTGCGAATTCAGTTCTTAAAGCCGGCCCGCTCAACGCTTGCGTTGCGTTTCATCACGAGCTGCTTTCTGCGCAGTGGAATCATGGGACGTGCCGGTTGACCCATCAGGACGCTGCGCATCATTGTCCCGTTCCTCTTCACCTTGGGTTCCGCTGCGAGGTGCATCCGATTCTTTCTTCATCTCCCCCTCCTACCCCTTGCTGTGTTCAGGCGAAGACGGCCCGGTACCGCGTTTGATTCCACGCGGCCCAAGCACGCCCCAGATAGCCAGGCCGACAATGGGCAGCGCCAACAGCAACAGTGCCCACATCGCTTTCGTCACATCGCTCTTGTCACTGCGGAAAACACTGACGATGGCCCCCAGATCGAGCAACACAATGATCGCCGCCACAGCGATCCAGAAATACGTCACAGGCTCGGTCATGATCGCTTCTCCTCTGCTTGTTCCAGCAGCAGCGCGTGGTCCGCGCCACCACCTCCTACCAAGAGGAAGCCAGCAAGCGGAACAAAGTTCAGGAAGCTTTACCCGCCGTTGATGGGTGGTACACACGCAATGAACCAATCCCGCAGGAAACACGTCCACCACAAAACAACGCACGAGTGACCGCCATGGCGACCGACCCCGTACTCGAGGCCCTTGATTACCTCAAGGTACACAAACTGGTGCTGACCACGGCAGAGTCCTGCACTGCCGGTGCCATGGTTGCGCTGCTGGCAGCAGTGCCGGGAACCGGCGAGGTACTGGAAAGCGGCTACGTGGTGTACTCGCCAAGTGCCAAAAAGCGCCTGCTCGGCGTCAGCCCACAAACCATCGAACGCTACGGCCTGACCAGTGAGGCGGTAGCCTGGGAGATGGCGCTCGGCGCATTGAAAGACAGCGATGCCACCGTTGCCATTGCAAGCACGGGTGTCGCCGGGCCGGAGCCGCAGGATGCCATCGCCCCAGGCACCGTGTGCTTTGCCTGGGCGTTCGCCGGCGAGCCCTTGGCGGTGTTCACGCGTAGCCAGCGCTTTTTCGGCGAACGCGCGGAGGTAATCCGCCAGGGCGCGCTCTACGGGTTGTCACACCTGGCGCATTACCACCAACGCTGGCTGCGTGGTGAGCGCGCCTGAGGGGTTACCTGAGGGGGCTACGGGCATGGACGAAGAGGAGTTGGTTTCAAGGCGCCACCCCGTCGAGGAAGACATGCGGATGCAGCAGCGGGTCTGGCGTTTCGAACGGGTGGGATGGTATGCCCTGGTGCTGGTCGTGCTGCTGGCCCTGGCCGGGGTGTTCGGCAATGGTCCGCTCAGTGACGCGCAGGTCACGAGCGAGGACGGCCGGGTGCATGTGGAGTATCAGCGCCTCAGCCGCACAGGCACCACCGACAACCTGCGCATTACGGTTCGCGGTACTGCCGGGGAGCCTGTGATGCTGCTGCTCGGGGGGACCCTCCTTCGCGAAGCCAGTATCGAAACGCTGCAGCCAGAGCCGCAAGTGTCGCGTTCCCATGGCAGGTCGCTGCTGCTCCAGCTCGGCACCAGCAAAGAGGGCATCGCAACCCTCTACCTGACCCTGCGCAGCGAACACGTCGGTACTCTCGACGGTGTTGTCAGCGCGGGCCCGGACAGCACAGTGCACTTCTCGACCTTTCTCTACCCGTAGGAGCGCGCCATGGACTCCATTCTTCGTGCGACAGGCATGTACATCGCGCTGATGCTGCTGTTTCGCGTGGCTGGCAGGCGCTCGCTGGCAGACCTCACCACCTTCGACTTCGTCCTGCTGCTGATCATCGGCGAAGCAACCCAGCAGGCATTGCTCGGCGAGGACTTCTCGTTCACCAACGCCATGCTGGTGATCGCCACGCTGATCGTCCTGGATGTCGGCCTGTCGCTGGCCAAGCTCAATTCCAGGCGCCTGGCCCGGCTGGTCGACGGCCACGCGACACTGGTAGTGGAACGAGGTCGCTTTCTCCACCACCGAATGCGGCGGGCGCGGCTGACCGAGGACGACATTCTCGAATCGGCTCGGGACAGCCAGGGAATCGAAAGCGTCGAGCAGATCAAGTTCGCCATCGTCGAGCGCAACGGCAAGATCTCGATCATTGCGCAGGAATGACCCTGCCCGTCCGGTGCAACCTGCGCGGGACCTCGTGCGGCCGGCCTCCCACACACCGGTACGTTGATCATCCGCTTTGAACCTTGGCGCCCGCGCCCTACTCCATCGAAGGCAATCGTGATTTTTCCAACCCCGAAGAGGTGTTGCATGAACGCTATCGAATTGTTGATCCAGGACCATGAGCTGGTGAAGAAGCTGCTGGAGGAACTCTCCTCCACCACTGAGCGCGCGGTGAAGAAACGCGCCGAGTTGCTTGAACGCATCAAGCAGGAAGTGACAATCCACACCGCTCTGGAAGAAGAAATCCTGTATCCGGCCATCAAGCAGGCCGGCGGCAAGGAAGAAGCGAAGATGTATTACGAAGCCAAGGAAGAGCACCGCACCGTAGATTCGCTGGTGCTGCCGGACCTGCTGCAAACCGAGACCGGCACCGTCGAGTTTGCCGGGCGGGTCAAGGTGATGAAGGAGCTGCTGGAACACCATATCGAGGAAGAAGAAAGCGAGCTGTTCCCGACTGCCCGCAAGCTGCTGGGCAAGCAGCAGCTGGATGAGCTCGGCCAGGCCATGGAGGCGCAGAAGAAACTGCTCAAAGGCGAACAGCGTGCCGCGTGATGGAGGCCTGGATCGACTTTCTTGAATGGCCCGCCATGGCCCTGACAGTACTTGCCGCCTGGTGCATCGGCTCACGGCGCCCAGGCCGGCGCAAGCTGGGCTTCTGCTGCTTCATTGGCAGCAATGTGCTGTGGGCCGTGTGGGGGTGGCAGGCGCAGGCCTGGGCGCTGATCATCCTGCAGGGTTGCCTGTGCGCCATGAACCTGCGGGGCTGGAAGAAAAACACCGCAGTGGAATCCGGCTGAACGCCTGAACACATGCCTGATAGCCCGACAGCGAGGAACCAGACCATGATCGAACCCAACCACCCCGACCCTTACGTGGACGAAGTACCACACAACCCAGGCGAGCCCGTGCCTGAACAGGAGCAGGAGCAGGAAGCACCCGACTGGCCCGAAGGCCAGGTGCCGCCAGAGGAGCAGTCCGACGGCTGAGGCTCACCGATCCAGCGGCATTGCCTGCTTCACCGGCAATGCCGCTCCCCCAGTCACCCGGTCCCACGCAAGGAGGCAAATGTCTCATGAGTGATCGCATCATCGCCTTGTTCACCGATACCACACTGTTTGGAGTTTCCGTTCTCAACCTGTTGCTGGCGCTGACGGTAGCCGTGCTGACATTCCTCGTGGCGCGGGCGGCCATCAGTTTCATGCTGCATCGGGTCAGGCGCTGGTCCGAGCACGACGGCGCGCTCAGCCACGTACTGGCCAAGGTGCTTGCCGGAACCAGCAACTTTCTGCTGTTCCTTGCCTCGCTGCTGGTGGGCCTGAGCATGCTCGACCTGCCCGAGCGCTGGCTGACCCGGGTTGGTAGCCTGTGGTTCGTGGTCGCGGCATTGCAGATAGGGCTATGGGCCAACCGCGCCATCGGCCTTGGCCTGAGTCGCTACTTCGCCCGGCATCGCACCGACGGGTTGAACCAGGGCAGCGCGCTGGCCACGCTGTCGGCATGGGGCGCGCGCGTATTGTTGTGGTCAGTGGTGCTGCTGGCGATGCTCTCCAACCTGGGCGTGAACATCACCGCCTTCGTCGCCAGTCTGGGGGTAGGCGGTATCGCTGTTGCACTGGCCGTGCAGAACATCCTCGGCGACCTGTTCGCCTCGCTATCCATCGCCGTGGACAAGCCGTTCGAGGTGGGCGACTTCATCGTCATCGGCCCCCTGGCCGGCACGGTGGAACACGTGGGGCTGAAGACCACACGCATCCGCAGCCTGGGCGGCGAGCAGATCGTCATGGCCAACGCCAGCATGATCAGCAGCACCATCCAGAACTACAAGCGCCTGCAGGAACGACGAATCGTGTTCGAGTTCGGCCTGTCCTACGACACGCCAACCGAGGCCGTGAAGAAAGCACCCGCTATCGTCGAGGAAGCAATCAAGGCTCAGCAGCAGGTGCGCTTCGACCGTGCCCACCTGCGCGGCTTCGGCAAGGAAGCGCTGGAATTCGAGTGCGTGTACATCGTCAAGGACCCCGGCTACAACCTGTACATGGACATCCAGCAAGCGATCAATTTCCACCTGCTCGAGCGCTTCTCGAAGGTTGGTGCCAAGTTCGCCGTACCGGTACGCGCGATCAAGGTCACGGCCTTGCCAGAGGAATCGAAGCGCGGGCCTCAAAGCATTCACGTGGGATAACCCGCCGCGGTGCATTTCAGCGCCCCATGCATTCCGTCGAATAAACGGCACGGCCGCGGACGATGCTGGCCGAACAGAAGGTGACCCATCTGCAAAGGAGCATCGCCATGAAGATATTGAAGCCTCACTCGTTACTGCTCGCACTGTGCCTGGGGGCCAGCGCACCTGTGGTGTTTGCAGACACCGACCTGAACGATCAGCGTGCCCCTGGCACGCAACCGCATGACAGCGGGCATATGAACGGCCAAGGTGGAGCGACTGGTTCCGGCACGCCTGCGGATGCCATGGGCACGGGCTCTGGCGGCACCGATAGCAATGATACTGACAATACCGGTGGCGATGGCACTACCGACCGATCGGGTAGTGACAGCAATGGATCGGAACGCGGCAACGGGACCGGAGGCTCCGGTGGTTCGGGCTCCAGCGGTAGTTCCGGTAGTTGAAGTTTCGCTCGAACTGCCCTACGGCCGACGACGCGTGCTCAGCTCGATCCACACTGGTGCATGGTCGCTGGCCTTGGGTTCGTTACGCACCCAGGCATCGACGCCTGCTTGCTTCAGGTAAGGCGCGAGTTCGGGGTTGAGCAGCAGGTGGTCGATACGTAACCCGGCATTGCGGGCCCAGTGGTTGCGGAAGTAATCCCAAAAGGTATAGATGCGTTCGTCCGGATACAGATGGCGGATGGCGTCGACCCAACCTTGCTGGAGCAGTTTCTGGTAGCACGCGCGTGATTCGGGCTGCAGCAGCGCGTCCTTCATCCAGGAGCGCGTGTTGTAGATATCCATGTCGGTAGGCACCACATTGAAATCACCCGCCAGCAGCGCGGGATGGTCACTGTCATGCAGCCCTTTCACATGGGCGATCAGGCTTTCGAACCAGCGGAGCTTGTAATCGAATTTCGGCCCCGGTTGCGGGTTGCCGTTCGGCAGATACAGGCATGCAACCAGCACTCCCTGCACCGCTGCCTCGAGGTAGCGGCTCTGGTTGTCGTCCTCCATGCCAGGCAGGCCACGACGTACTTCCAGCGGTTCGCTGCCCCGCGCCAGAATGGCCACGCCGTTCCACGAAGGCTGCCCTTGGTAGAGGCAACCATAACCCGCCGCTTCGAGCGCCTGGCGAGGAAACTGCTGATCCGCCGCCTTGAGCTCCTGCAGGCAGGCGATGTCGGGCTTCTCCCGCTCCAGCCAGGCCAGCAGTGCCGGCAGCCGGCTACGAATGCCGTTGATGTTGAACGTGGCAATCTTCAGCGCTTTCATGCGTCGGGGTCGCTGACATGGGCCTGCACGGCATCTTCCAGGGCGCGCACATGGGCGTCATCAGCCAATGCCTTGAGTGCCAGCCAGTCGTCCCAATCGATCGCGCCATCGTCACGCAGGGCCTCGGCCGTGCGCAGCAGTTCATGGTGGTAGGCATCCGGCGACTCACGGCGGTAACTGATGTCGTCGTACTGGGCGTACCAGGCCTCGAGCTCGGGGATGCTGCGTTCAATGCTCATAAGGGAGCCCTCACAATGTCCTTTGCATTTAAGAGCCCTCCCCAGGCGCGACGTTCAAATTCAACGACACGGGCATGCCATGTATGGCCATTGTTGAACTCCTGAAATTTCTCGACTGCCTGTTCCGGCCCTTTCGCGGGCAAGCCCGCTCCCACAGGGCTTGTGCAAGTCTTGCGTACTGTGAAGATTTCGGGTGGGTGTACTACTGTCGCGCAGAGCAACAGATATCGCTCGTTTGGCGCGTCCTGGAGATCACCCAGCCCTTCCTCACTGCGCTGTCGAGCAGTGAACTCCGCCCGCAAGCCCGCCGCATTCGGTGTGTGAGCCGCCAGGCGAACCGCCCGGACGCTGCGCATGAAACGAGCTCGCCGCGAACCACGCTTCCCGGTTCGCGGCGCAATTGAAGCGTAATTCAGGCAATCAGGTAGGAATGCCTGCCAATCGCCAGACAGGCGCCGGGACCGGTTCGGCCTGGCTACGGTTGCGTGCCCACTGGGTCAGGGCAGCCATCATGACAAAGCCAAGCAGGATCAGTACCGGATAGGCCAGCAGCAACTCGGTCAGCGAGTATTTCCAGGCCAGTGGCCGGCCAACGCCCAGCATCGCCGCATACAGCCAGGACACACCCGACAGTGCGCCGGAGAAAAGCGCGAACATCCGCACGCCAAAATTAAGGTCCAGCAAGTTGCCCGCCTTGAGCAAGGCAGGCAATACATAACGATGCAACAACATGCCGTTGAAGGTCAGCAGCATGACAATAATGACCTTCGCTTGAAGTTTCGGATTGGCAAAATAGTTCATACCTTTATCAAGGTAGTCAATTCCAATCACTGCGGCGCCCGTGAGCCACAAGAATATCAGGGCATTGGCCACGGACTTCTGCAAGCTCGTCATATGCTTACTGTCATGCCCTGCATCTTTATGACCTTTCAACAAGTTCCTGACCATCTCGGCGTCACTGGCGAACACCAGGCCGATGGCAATGCAACAGGCCAGCAAATGAACGTAAATCACCGACAACCGCACCAGCTCCATGGATTCTTTCTGCCCGAACAGGCTAATAATTGTATTAATCTCCACGACGTTTTCTCCACGTAATGCGTTAGCGCTAGATGACTTTGCAATAGGCGTGCGAACGATTTAATCGCAGCGGCAAAGCCAAATTCGAATCGTTAAATGAAAAAACAGATTGTTATTCAATACACACAGTGGCTCACCCGAAGAGCCTCGGTTGGTCATGGCATTGCTCCACTATTCGAAAAAAAAAAGCCCCATGAGCATCCCTGCGATGCCGATGAGGTTGAACGTCCATAAGTTCTGGGGGAAAGGCGCGAGGTGCAATCACATTGAAGGCACCTGCTGGCAAATAGGAGTCAGCGTCGCCCAAATCGTTCATTTCTCGAGCAAAACGACCGACAGGCGGTACACTAGATCAAGTTAGTTAGTTTGCTAAGTTATTGCAACTTGACCGAATGGAAAGTTTTACCAACAACTGGATCCAAACTAGGTAGATGTCTTTGAATGCTCTATCCCGCTGTTTCGCAGTTATCGCGTTGCAGGACACCACGCGCTCCGGCCGGCGCCTCCTCATCGATCTGCGCCATGCTCAACCGCGATGTCTCGCGCAGCATGAGCGAACACACCGCAACCAGTGCCAGGGCTCCCGCGCCATACAGCGCCACGCCCAGTGGGTTCTGGTTGGTGAGGATCAGGATTGCCGTAGCGATGCTCGACGCGGTACCGCCGCCCAGCGCGGCGCCGATCTGGTAGCTGGCCGAGATACCCGAATAGCGCATGCTGCGCGGGAACTGCTCGCCGAGGAAGGCTGGGATAGGCCCTTGGGTCGCGCCCATCAGCAGGCCAGTCAGGCTGTAGGCGCACAAGGCGATGGCGAAGCTCTTCATGCCCACCAGAGAAAAGAACACGAACAGCCCCAGAGCCATGGCCACTGCGCCGAAACCCATTACCGTACGCCGCCCCAAACGGTCCGACAGGTAGCCGAACAACGGCGCCGACAGCACGATAGCGACCGAAAGTGCCAAATCGAACATCAACGCCTCGGTACTGCCAAAGCCCACCTGCGTGGCGTAAGTCAGGAAGAAGGTGCTGCCGATGTAGGCGATGGTGCAGTAACCGAAGGCGATCCCGGTGCACAGCATCAGCTGCCGCGGACGTTGGCGCAGGGCCGCGGCCAACGGCGCATGTACAGGTTTGGTCACGGGCGTGGTGGCCGCTGCCGGTGCCTTCAGGCGCGCGTACAGGCCGATCAGTACCAGGGTGCCGCCCAGCCAGAACGGGATGCGCCAGGCGAAATCGACCAGGTTGTCATCGAAGGCCGCGCTGACGATGGCGAACACCCCAGCCCCGAGGATGCCACCCACGCCGATGCCCATGCTTGTGAAACTACCCCACAGCCCGCGCCGTCCCGGTGGCGCAGACTCGATGCCGAACAGCGCCGCGCCGCCCCACTCCCCGCCTGCCGCAAAGCCCTGAACCAGGCGCAGCAGCACCAGCAGGATCGGCGCGGCCACGCCGACGCTGGCATGCCCGGGCAGGCAGCCGATGAGGAAGGTGCTCATGCCCATCAGCAGCAAGGTGGCGACCAGTACCTTCTGCCGGCCGATGCGGTCGCCGAAGTGGCCGAACACCAGGCCACCCAACGGTCGGGCAAGAAAGCCCGCGCCGAAAGCGCTGAAGGCCACCAGCGTGGCTGTCAGGTGGTCCATCTGCGGGAAGAACACCTGGGGAAACACCAGTGCGGCGGCAGTGCCGTAGATGATGAAGTCGTAGAATTCCAGCGCCGTCCCCAGTCCGGAGACGCAGAAGGTTCGCAAGGCGGAACGGGATGACGCAGGGCGGAAATGTTGCGCATGCATTGTTGTTGTTCTCGTTCAGCGGTGCCGCCTTGAGCTGGCAGCACCGGGTTGGCTCAGAAAGTGTCGAAGCCGGCCTTGGCCAGTTGCACGGGCGTGCCGGCCACGTACTGCAGGGCACAGCGTTCGGTGTCGATGCCGACGCTGAGCAAGGTTTCCCAGCGTTCGGTATCGGGCATGGCCATGTCCGGGTGGAAGCAGATCGGCGCCTTGTCGCCCTCGGCGCCGCACATGGCCTCGGCCCGGGCACGCAGGTCAGGGCTGGCCATCTGGCCGACCACCTGCTCGAGGTGGCCCAGGCGGCATTGGGTATCGGCATGGTCGGCGACCTGCTCGCCCAGGCTCAGCTGTGGGTCGAGGAAGTGATTGGTGTGCAGCAGCCAGCCGTCTTCCCGTGGCAGGACCAAGGCAGTGCTTGCGGGGCTCAATTCGATGCTGGCCGCACGCGGGCTGCGGTCCAGGCGGGAGAACACTGTCAACACGGTAGAGGCACTGACCCGCGCCGAACGGGCAAGCTCGATGGCCTCTTCGACACTGCTGGCCTCCTCCAGCAGGCGCCGGGCGATGGCGTGCACCGGCACACCACCACTGTCGTTGTCACTGGCGTGGTGGAGGATATTGAAGTGCAGGCCGAGGCCCGCGCTGTTCACACCAAGCTTGGCGAGCATGCCGAACTCGCAGAACAGCTTGACGTTCATGCCGCGCTCGGTGTGCAGCGCCAACATCAGGCCATGGGGGCACAGGCTGTCATGCCAATCCCAGGTCTGCAGGGTCTGCGGCGCACGCGCGCCACGGGGTGCATGCACGGTGGTCGAGCATTCGCTGTGGCGGGTTCGGGCCGCCAGTACCTCGGTGCGGGCGTTCAGGCTCGCCAGCTGCCACAGCGGCAGCTCGGCACCGCTGGCCATGCCGGCCACTTCAGCGGCCAGGCCCGGGCTCCAGGCTTCCAGGGCTGCCAAGCTGTTTTCGCCGATACGCTGCGCCTCACTCAAGGGCACGCCAACCCGCGGGAAAAAGCCCAGGTACAGTGCAGTTGTGGTACGGATCTGCTCGGCGAAACGCGCACCAATCTGATGGCCACGCTCGAGGGGGTTGCGGATGTCGCTGACATGGGTGTGGATCTTCAAGGCGGGGAACTCCTGGTACAGGCCGCGGTGGTAGGCAAGCACCGCTAGCCTAACGAGGCCTCCCCCAATCGATCATCGCCACAACCCGCACAACTTTTGTGCCCCGATGGAAAAACTCAGCCCCGTGCCAGCGTCTGCGCGCCCTGCCCGTGCAGGTGTTCATGCAGCAAGGCAATGAACGCCTGCACCTTGCGGGTATTGCGCCGGTGCGGCAAGTACAGCACGTGCACCCAGGGGCCGAACGCGCTCAGCGCCCGCCAGTAGTCGGGCATCACCTCCACCAGTTGCCCGCTGGCCAGGTAGGGGGCGGCACACCAGGTGGGTACGAATTGCAAGCCCTGCCCATCGAGCAGGCAGGCCAGCAGGAAGTCGAAGTTGTCGCTCACCAGCCTAGGGGTGGGCTGACGCACTCGCAGCGTCTGGCCGCCTTGTTCGATCCACCAGAAGCTGCGGTTGAGCAGCGGGTGGCGCAACAGCAGCCAGTCGTGCCGGGCATAGTTCTCCAGAGTGATCGCCTCGCCGTGACGGGCCAGGTAGGCAGGGCTGGCGCAAAGGATCACGCGGTTCTCGATCAGCGGCTGGGCGATCAGCTCCGGCTGGTCGGTGGGGCCGTCGCGCAGCGACAGGTCGTAGCCGCCATCGATCAGGTCTTCGTTGGCATCGTTGAGGTTGACCTCCAGGCGCACTTGCGGGTGCTCGCGCATGAAACGGCAACATACCTGGTTGAGAAACGCGGGGCCGAACGACGGCGGCGCGGTGATACGCAGGGTACCGCGCAGCGCGTGCTGCAACTGCTCCACCTCTTCGGTCACCCGCTGCAGGTGCATTAACGCCTGGCGCGCGCCTTCCAGGTACAAGGTGCCGGCCTCGGTCAGCGCCATGCGCCGGGTGGTACGTTCGAACAGGCGCACGCCCAGTTCGCTCTCCAGGTGCGCAACAGCCTTGGTGATGGCAGACGGCGTCTTGCCCAGTTGCTCGGCCGCACGGCTGAAGCTGCCGTGTTCGGCTGCAGCGACGAAGATGGTCAGGGCCATCATCTTGTCCATGGTTTCTTCCTGTTCGGCACAAACGGTGTGGGTGATGCGAGGGTGGCGAGTATCTGCCCCTCCTATCAAACCCGCAAATGCCGGCGACTTGAATAGGCACGGCAAGGTCCGTTGCTTGCATTCTGGCAAATACGGGCGCCGGATTCTTTCCCCATCACGAAAGAAGTTGTGCCTGCCCTCGCCTTTATCCGCACTTGCCCCCTGGCTAGTCTGCGGCGTCATCACGACAAGAACGAGGCACAGCATGAAGCAGCTCCTGAAGATGGCAATCAGCGCCGGCCTGGCCTGCACCTGCATGCCAGGTTTCGCGGCCGTGGACCTGATCCTGCACAACGCAAAGGTCTACACCGCCGAGCCCGGCCAACCCTTGCAGCAGGCCGTGGCCGTCGAAGGCGAGAAAATCGTCGCGGTAGGCTCCAACCAGGCCGTGCTACGCCTGAAGGCCGAAGGCACCCGGGTCATCGACCTGGGCGGCAAGGTACTGATGCCAGGCATGCTCGACGCCCACTCGCATGCCATCAAGGGTGGCCTGCAACTGGTGCTGGCCGACCTCGCTGGTGAGCAGGTTGCCCTGGACGAACTGGAACGGCGCCTGCGCCAGTGGCGCAGCGACGGCAAGGCCGTGCGCGGCGAGTTCCTTGTCGTAGGTGGTGTACCGGGCACCTACTGGAACGACATTCCGGCGCTGGAACAGCGCTTCAACCACGGCCAATGGGCCGCACAACCGATCCTTTTCGCCGCCAACGACATGCACACCGGCTGGGCCAACCAGGCCATGCTCAAGCGTGCCGCAATCGATGCCGATACCATCGCAGCCCTGCCTGCCGAGGCACGCAACACCATCGGCCAACACCCGGACGGGACACCGAACGGTTTCCTCGCCGATGCCAGCTACTACCCGGTGACCGACCTGCTGCCCGCGCTGCCCCATGCCACCCTGCTGAGCGCGGGGCGCATGGCCCTTGACCATTACAAGCAGCTGGGCATCACCGGCTGGATGGACCCGCTGGCCAACGAGCTACCGGGGGCCGATGTGAACAACCATTCGCTGGGCGTGTTGCCGGTATACAAGGACCTCTCCGCGCGCGGCGAGCTGACCGCCCACGTCGCCGCCCTGCTGATGGCCGATTCCAGGGCCCGCCCTGCCGACCTGGACGAACTGGACAAGGTACGCCGGCAATTTCTCGGCGTGCACAACCTCACCCTGCCGGGCATCAAGGTGTTTGCCGACGGCGTTGCCGAAGCGCCAGCGCAAACGGCGGCGATGCTCGAGCCCTACAGCAACTCCGGCAAGCACGGCGAACTGCTGCTGGACCCGAAGCACTTTGGCGAGCTGGTCAGTGCCGCCGACGCCCGTGGCTGGCTGGTGCACGTGCACGCCATCGGCGACCGCGCCGTGCGCGAGGCGCTCAACGGCATCGAGCAGGCACGGCGTGATCGCCACAGCGGCATCCCCCATTCCATCACCCACTTGCAGATGGTCAACCCCACGGAATACGCCCGTTTCAAGCAGCTCGACGTGATTGCAGCAATGCAGCTGTACTGGGCCAGCGCCGACCAATCGAACATGGAGCTGGTCAAGCCGTACGTGAACGCCATGGCCTTCATGCACACCTTCCCGGCCCGTTCGCTGCTCAAGCATGGCGCCACCCTTGCTGGCGCCAGCGACTGGCCGATCACCACACCGGACCCGTGGCAGGCGATCTACCAGGCCATCAGCCGCAAGGGGCCCAAAGGTGTGCTCAACGCTGCTGAAGCCATCGACCGCCAGGTAATGTTCCAGGCCTATACCCTCAACGCCGCCCGCGCCATGCGCCTGGAGCAGCAGATCGGTTCGCTCAAGGTTGGCAAGCAAGCCGACATGATCGTGGTTGACCGCGACGTGCTCGACGTCGATCCCGAAACGCTGCGCGATACCCAAGTGCTGCAGACCTGGTTTGCCGGGAAGCTGATCTACGCGCGCTGACCTGCGGGCCTCATCGACGCGGTCTATCAGGTCATCCATTCCATCGATTTGACCGCGTCAAATTGCCTCATGTAGCTTGCCGCCCTCTTCGCCGCTGGCCCGAAGGTGGGTGTCACACCTTTTGCGCCAGCGGCGCAGCCTACCCCGTACTGATCAAGCCCCACCACGGCGTGCATGCCAGTTGCATCGCCGTCACTGTGTTCGAGTTTCCGAAATGTCCGTCAACAGCCCCACCCGTATCACCGAGCTCGTCATCGAGAGCGGCGTCAAAAAAGCCCATCTATCCACCCATGCGACGCTGGTCCTGGGGTTTCTCGCAGGTGCATTCATTTCGCTGGGGTTTCTCCTGGCTATCCACGTCAGCACCATGATCCCGGTACAGTGGGCCTCGTTCGGCACACTGCTGGGCGCCGCGGTATTTCCCATCGGCCTGATTCTGGTGATCCTGGCCGGTGGCGAACTGCTCACCGGCAACATGATGAGCTTGCCCCTGGCGATGTTCGCCCGGCGCATCGGCCCAGGCGCCGTGGCGCGCAACTGGCTGCTGGTGACCGTCGCCAACCTGTTCGGTGCACTATTCGTTGCCGGGTGCTTCGGTCACCTGCTGGGCCTGACCGAGGGGGCCTACCTGAACAAGATGTTGGCGGCTGCGACCAGCAAGACCAACGCCGACTTCCTCCACGCTTTCGTGTCCGGAATCGGCTGCAACTGGCTGGTGTGCCTGGCAGTGTGGCTGTCGTATGCCAGCCGTGAAATGAGCGGCAAGATTCTCGGCATCTGGTTCCCGATCATGGCGTTCGTCGCCATCGGTTTCCAGCACGTGGTGGCCAACATGTTCCTGATTCCGGCAGCGATCTTTGCCGGGTACTTGAGCTGGGGGCAGTTGGTGGAGAACCTGGTGGCCGTGTTCCTTGGGAATGCGGTGGGTGGGGCGATCTTCGTGGGGTTGGCGTATTACGTGTCCTACGGTGTGCCTTCGCAGGAGGCGTGCGAGGTGCAGTGAAGCATTGCGGCCTGGCACGCTTGTGCAGGTGATGTGCCCTGCACAAGCGTGCCTGACCGTTCGTCACTATCCCCTGGGCCACGCTGGGCGACACGATGTTCGGCCGGATGCTGACGGCGGTCATGTTATCCCCGACTCAATGGGGACCGGACGGCGATCAAGGCATCCGTCATCAACCTTGGGCCAGCGACTTGCGCTCCAACCACTCCACCATCAACTCCCCCCATGCAATATCCGCTTGCAGGGCCGCCTTGGCCTTTGCCGAATCGCGCTTGCGCAAGGCTTCGAGTACTTCGAAGTGCTTGTGCTTGGCGCTGGCCAGTTCCGCTTTGGGCACTTCGGCATGGAAGGTACTGAGCAGCGGCCCCATCATCACCCACATGTTCTCCAGGGTCTTGAAGATCACCGGCATGCGTGCGGCGGCAATCAGACCGAAGTGGAACTCGCGGTTGAGCAGCGAAGCCTGCTTGTAGTCGGTGCTGACAGCCGCCTGGAAGGCCGTTTGCACCTCTTCCAGATGCCCCAGCTCGGCAGCGGAAATTCGCTCGGCCGCCATGCCCGCCGCCTCGCCCTCCAGCAAGTGGCGGATCAGCTGGATTTCCCGCAGTTGGCTGACGGTCAGCTCCGGCACATAGATGGAGGTGGCGGCCTTCATGTCCAGTGCATGATCACTGACAAGGCGGAAGATCGCCTCGCGCACCGGTGTGATCGACACCCCGAACTCCTCGGCCAAGGCACTGATGCGCAGGCGGTCACCCGGTTGATACTGGCCGTCCATCAATGCCGTACGGATGATGCTGTAGACCCGCTCGCTCAGGTTGCCTTTATCCAGTGGCTTGTGAACTGTCACGCTTGTTCTCTCTTGTCTGATGAATAGCACAGGGCCGACCGCCAGCGGGAAGCGCCGGGCGACATGGCGAAGACGCATGATACATCATCGCCCATGCCGCGCCATCTCGCCCGAACGGTTCAGATCCGTGCGTCGCGTCGGCCCACCCCCTGCAGCAGCACCGCCACCACGATGATCGCGCCCTTGATGATCTGTTGCGGGTACGCCGGGACGCTGAGCAGATTCATGATGTTGCCGATCAGCCCAAGCACCAGCACCCCGACCACGGTGTAGAACAAACTGCCCTTGCCGCCGGACAACAGCGCACCGCCGATCACGCAGGCGGCAATGGCATCCAGTTCCAGGGCCATGCCGGCACTGGGCGTGGCGACCCCGGAACGCGAGGCAATGACCACCCCGGCAAGTGCGCTGAGCCCGCCGCAAATCGCATAGGCCGCCAGCTTGTAGCGCTCCACCGCAATCCCCGCCAGGCGCACGGCAGTCTCGTTGCTGCCGCTGGCGATGATCAACCGGCCAAAAGCGTTGTAGCGCAGGATCAGGGCGAACACGCCGATCACCAGCACCGCCAGCCACACCGGCCAAGGCACCCCGAACACTCCATCGGCCTGGCGACCGAAGTCACGCAACAGGCCGGCAGCCGACTGGCTGTCGGCCAGCCGCTGTGGCTGGCCGTTGGAGAGGATGAACGCCAGGCCACGGGCAATGGTCATCATCGCCAGGGTGGAAATGAACGGGGCCATGCGAAAGTAGGCCACGAAGCCGCCGGTGACCATGCCCATCAACACCCCCGCCCCCACCGCGATGGCCACCGCCAGCAACAACCCGAGGCTGTCCTCCAGCGGCAGCAGATTCAGGCTCATCGCCACGACCACCCCGCCCACCGCTGCCACCGAGGCAACCGACAGGTCGATACCGGCGGTGAGGATGACGATCAGCATGCCGATGCTGACCAGTATCAGCGGCGTCAGTTGCCGCAGCAGGTTGCCCAGGTTCTGCCAGGTGAAAAAGTCCGCCGACAGGCTGCTGGCCACGGCCACCAGCACCAGCAGCATCACCAGTGCGTTGTGTTGCAGGAACAGCCGGCGCACAACGCGCCCCAGCGGCTGCCCAGACTCGCCCGACAGCGAGGTGGCAGCCAGTTTGCTCAAGTTGTTATCCATGGTGTTCGACTCCCATCGCCAGACAGATCATTGCGTGCTCTTCGATTGCATCACCGCCAAGCTCGCCGGCGATGGCACCATCGCGCATCACCAGCACCCGGTCGCACATGCCGATCAGCTCGGTCATTTCCGAGGACACCAGGATGATCGCCACCCCGGCCTCGGCCAGTTCGTTGATGACGCGGTAGATCTCGGTCTTGGCACCGACATCTACACCACGGGTCGGCTCGTCGAGGATCAGCACCCGGCAGCCAGCGTCGACCCACTTCATCAGCGCCACCTTCTGCTGATTACCCCCGGACAGATCGCCCACCGCCTGCTCGATCGAGTTGGTCTTCAGGCGCAACTGCTGACGTAGCGCCTCGACCCCGGCGCGCTCGCGGGCACCATCGATCCAGCCGAAACGACTTGTGTAGGGCGAGCCGGGCCGCATAGCGGCGTTGACGCGGATCGACATCTCCAGCAGCACGCCCTGCTGCTTGCGGTCTTCGGGCAGCAGCCCGATGCCATTGCCGATCGCCTCGCGCGGGCTGCGGTTGCGCAGTTGGCGGCCGTCCAGGTGAACCGTGCCGGCGCTGCAGCGCTCGGCGCCGAACAGCGCGCGCATGGTTTCGGTACGCCCCGAGCCGACCAGGCCGCTGAAGCCCAGTACCTCACCGGCGTGTGCCTGGAAACTGACATTGCGAACCAGTGGCCCGGCGCTCAGCCCCTCGACCCGCAGGCGGGCCTCGCCGATGCTTGCCTGGCGTGGCGGGAACAGGTCGCTCAGCTCACGGCCGATCATCATCTGCACCAGCCCGCGCTCGTCGATGGCTGACAGCGGCAGGGTGCCGACGGTACGGCCATCCTTGAGCACCGTGGCGCGGTCACAGATGCGGAAGATCTCGTCCATGCGATGCGAGACGTAGATGATGCACACGCCCTTGCGCCGCAATTCCGCCAGGATGCAAAACAACTGCTCGGTCTCGTGGGTGGTGAGCACCGCGGTCGGTTCGTCGAACACCAGCACCGAGGCGTTGCGCGACAGGGCCTTGGCGATTTCCACCGCCTGTTGATGGGCTACCGGCAACTCGCCCACTGCCCGGCGTTCGTCGATGTTGGCAAACCCGAGCTCATCGAGTATGCGCCGCGCCTTGTCACGCAGCATCGGCCACTGCACCCGCCACCTGTTCGCGCCCAGGTCGTCGATGCAGATGTTCTCCGCCACCGACAGGTGCGGCGCCAGGGCGAACTCCTGGTAGATCACCGATACGCCAAGGCGCAACGCATCGGCCGGTTTGCCGATACTCGCTGGCTGCTCGTGCAACAGCACCTCGCCAGCATCGCGCACGTAGGCGCCTGCGAGGATCTTCATCAGGGTCGATTTGCCCGCGCCATTCTCACCCATCAGCGCATGCACTTCACCCACGTTGGCACTGAAGCTCGCACCACTGAGCGCACTGATGCCGCCGAACGCCTTGTGGATGTCGCGCAGCTCGACGGCGGTCTTGTGTATTACATTCATCGGTCTTACCTCTGCAAGCGGCGCGTTGCCCAGGCAGGCGCCGCAACCGTCGGATCAGCGCATGGCTGCCTTGAGCTGGTCGATTGAGCGGAATGCCGGTAGCCGCTCGACCGTGGCCGGGCCCTGTTCGAGCTGGATGAACTGGTCGACGTTGGCGGGGGTTATCAGCTCCACCGGAAAGTACGACGCCAACGGCAGGTTGTTGGCCTGCAGCCGGCCGTCAAGGATCTGGTGGATCAGCTCGATGGCCGCCACGCCGGTCTGCGAACCACTGTTACTGGCACTGACCAGCAGCTTGCCCTGCTTGATCAGATCCAGCGCGACCTTGAAGCTGCCAGCTGCCGCAGCGACCCGTACCTGCCCGGCCTTGCCGGCGTTGTCCACGGCGTTGATGGCGCCGATGGCGACGAAGTCGTTCTCCGCCAGGATCAGGTTCAGGCGCTCACCATGGGCACTGAGGATGTCCTCGGTGGCGGCCAGGCCGCCCTCCTCGGTCCATTCGCCTCGGCCCCAGGCCAGCACGTTGAAGCCCCCTTCAGGCCAGCTGAAACTGCCCTTGGTCTTCACTTGCTGGAACAGCTCGAACCCCTTGAGCAGCGCATCCTCCTTCGACAGGCCGAGCTTGCGCTGCTCGGCACGGGCCTGGACGATCCCCGAGATCATGCCGTTGAGGCGGCTCTCGGAGGTCGAGTTGCCCATTACACCGATGACCATGGCAGCGTTGATCTCGCTGCCCGGGTCAGTCTGCTGGACCACATAGCGCCCGGCCTCGACACCACTGCCGTAGGGGTTTCCGGTGCTGGTGGTGATCACCGGTGCACGCGCGTCGGGTGCAGTGCCGACGGTGATTACCGGGATCCCGGCCGCCACCGCCCGCTCGACATCGGCAACGGAACCGAGGATGTCAGTGGGGTCGATGACAATCACATCCACCCCCAGGGTGATGAAGTTGTCGACCTGGGCGCTCTGGCGGGCCACATCGCCGTCGGCCACCTGCACCTGCATGTCATAGCCGTAACGTTCGGCCAGGCTGCGCGCGTCGTCGATCATCGAGACGAACCAGGGGTTGCCCAGGGTGATGTCGGTCCAGCCAATGCGTAACCGCTCCCCCTTCTGCTTCAAGGGCAAACCCTTGTCGATGCCGGTACGATCGGCCATTTGCGGGTCCACCAGGCCGGACAACGCCGTGTTGGGTATCAGCTGGTACAGCGGGTGGCGCGCCTCGGCGGCGGTCGGCCCGGCGAGCAGCGTGGCAAGGCCGAAGGTGGCCAGGGTACGGGCAACTGTGCTTTTCATATTGTTGTTCTCCAGGATTGCCAGGCAAAAGGTCACAACTCGATCCACGTGGACTTGAGCTCCGAGTACTTGTCCAGGGCATGCAACGAGCGGTCGCGACCGTTGCCGGACTGCTTGAAGCCACCGAACGGCATGCTGATGTCGCCCCCATCGAAGCAGTTGACCCACACGCTGCCGGCACGCAGGCCCCGGGCCATCTGGTGGGCCCGCGAGAGGTCGCGGGTCCACAGGCTGGCGGCCAGGCCATACGGGGTATCGTTGGCGATGCGCAGGGCATCGAGGTGGTCACGGGCGGTGATGACCGAAAGTACCGGGCCGAAGATCTCCTCTCGGGCGATGGTCATGTCGTTGCTGACGTTGTCGAAAATGGTCGGCGGGATGTAGAAGCCCTCGGCGCCCAGGCCGTGCTTGACCCGTTCACCACCGAGGATCAGCTGTGCGCCCTCCTGCACACCTTTGTCGATATAGCCCAACACCCGTTGCAGCTGGCTGGCATCGACGATGGCGCCAAGTTGGGTGGTTGGGTCCAGTGGATCTCCGACGGCGATGGTGCGTGCCACCTTCAGCACCTCGGCAACGAACTCGACGCGGATGCCAGCTTCGACAATCAGTCGCGAGGGCGCCACGCAGACTTCGCCCTGGTTGAAGAACATCGAGCGGGCCGCAGTGGTCGCGGCCTTCTCCAGGTCACGGCAGTCATCGAGAATGATGTTCGGGGTCTTCCCGCCGCACTCCAGCCACACCCGCTTCATGTTCGACTGCCCCGCGTACTGCAGGAACAGCTTGCCGACCTCGCCGGAGCCGGTGAACACCAGGGTATCAACGTCCATGTGCAGGCCCAGCGCCTTGCCCGCGGTGGGGCCAAAGCCCGGCAACACGTTGAACACACCGGCCGGGATACCGGCTTCGGCGGCCAACTGGGCAATACGCAGGGCAGTCAGCGGTGATTGCTCGGCGGGCTTGAGGACCACCGAGTTGCCCATGGCCAGGGCGGGTGCGACCTTCCACATGGCCATCAGCATCGGGAAGTTCCAGGGGGTGACCGCCGCCACCACGCCGATCGCTTCGCGGGTCACCAAGCCCAGGGCCGAGGGCCCCGACGGCGCGACTTCGTCATACAGCTTGTCGCAGCTTTCGGCGTACCACTGCAGGCAATCGAGCACCGCGTGCACATCGAACCCGGCGCTCTCGCTGATGGGCTTGCCCATGTCGAGGGTTTCCAGTAACGCCAACTCTTCCATGTGCTGCTCGAACAAGGCAGCGAAGCGCAGCATGACGCGTTTGCGCTCCTTGGGTGTGCGCTGCGACCACACACCGCTGTCGAAGGCACGCCGCGCGGCCTTCACGGCCATCTCCACATCCTCGGCCTGGCACGAGGCAACCTGGTTGAGCACGCGCCCGTCGCGCGGCGAAATGTTGGCGAAGGTCTCGCCACTCAAGGCATCGACAAAGCGGCCGTCGATGAAGGCCTGGCCGAGCAACTGGAGTTCGCTGGCACGCTGCTGCACGGTGGTGAGGTCAATGAAACTGGCAAGGCTCATGGGATTCTCCATTGGATACATGATGCATCATAAAAAACAGCGAGACGTCGGCCTGACGCCGGCACTGCACTAGAAGCTGATTTCGGTCTTCAGGCCCCAGACCACGACACTGCGGTCATGCTCGAAGCCGCCGGGATTGCGTACGTACTGCAGGTTGGGGCGCAGGGTCAGTGCCGGTGTCAGCTGCAACCCGTAATAGAGTTCGATCGGGTACTCGACATCGGCCCGCCGGGGCAGGCCGCTGGCCTGCTGCACACGCCGCGCCGAACGCGGGTTGACCTCCAGGCGGCCCAACGCCAGCCCGATCTCGTCCTGCGGGCGCTGGGCCAGGGGCCCACGGATGAATGCGCCCAGGTGCCAGAGCCGCTCGACACTGGAAACGTCCCGGTCGGACTGGATGAAGTTGGTGAAAAGCGTCAGGCCACGCGCAGCATTGTCTGGGTTGCGGTAGACCTGCTGTTCGGCCATGGCGTAGTAGCCGCTGGCCTGGTCGTGCTGCGCGGGTGCCGCGCCGGTCAAGCCGATGGGTTGCCCATCGATGTCCTGGTACAGGTCATCAAAGTCGCCAGTATTGCGCCACACGCCAACCCGGTAGCTGCCAGGCAGGCCACCAAGCACCGGCTTCCAGGCCAGTTCGCCAACCGCCAGGTAACCGGTGGTGCCCGAGGGGCTGCCGAAGTTCAACCCTTGGCTGTTCTCGGTAAAGTGCGGGTTGACCTGGTACACCGAGGTGTTCAGCCACCAGTCATCGGCCAACTGCGCCGCCAGGCTCACGCCCCATTGGCTGACCGGCCAGGTGAACCAGTTGGGGGTGATGTAGCCAGGCACCGTGCCACAGAAGGTCAGGTTCTGGAACGTGCAGGAAAACGGAAATACATCGCCACTCATGGGCAGCCGACCGATCTTGAACAGCAAACGCTCATCGAGCAGTGCCTGCTGGTAATAGAGCTGCACCAGCCGGGTAACACTGCCATAGCCGTAGATTTCCTGGGCGGCCAGCAGGGTGCCGGTGTCGGCTTCGCGGGTCAGGCTTTCACCGTTGCGGTTGGTGAAGGTGATACGAAACGCGGCCCCCGGCCAACCCAACAGGCGCTGCAGGTCGAAGCGGGCGTCGGCCATCAGCTGGTCGCTGTAGGTGCCCTTGTGCTGCGCCCCTCCCTGGGTGTTGTAGGCCAGTTCATTGACATAGGTGAACTGCAGGTCCACCCCCTGTTCATGCAGACGGGTGCGCTGCCCCTGCCAGTCACCGAACAGGAAATTGCCGGGTGAGTAGTTGTCGGCCTGGGCCTGCTGCAAGGCGCACACGCCCAGCAACCCGACCCCGATCAAGGTGGTTCTTGTCATTGCGATCTGTTCCCGAAACTGTTTTCTTGTGGTTTTTGTTCAGCTTTGCGAGCGTGCAACGAGGGCGCCTGGTGTCACTGCCCTGGCCGCGCACAAGGCGGCCAGGGCTGGGTGATGCCAACTACAGGCATTGGCGGACGATTTCGGCCACCTCCTGCTGGTCACGAATGGGTTTGGGGTGGCAGGCCAGGTCCTGGTTGAAGCTGGTCCACACCACTTGAGCGAACTCATCGACCTGCTCGGGCTTGAGGCCATAGCTGCCGAACGTGTCCCGGACGCCCAAGCGGGTGAAGTGGGCGCTGACGATGTCAGGCAGGCGCGCGGCGCGCTCGCTTAGCGGCAAGGTATGAGTGCCCGGGTCGAGGATCTCGGCCACCCGGGCAAACTTGTCCTCGGCCACCGGTAGGGTCCAGCGGATCACCTGCGGCGTACTGGCTGCCACCGTGCCGCCATGGGGCGCATCGGTCATGGCGCCCAATGGCTGGCCCAGCGCATGGGATACGGTGACCCCGGCGCCGGCAATGGCCATGCCACCGAGGGTCGACGCAAAGGCCATGCGCGCCCTCGCTTCCAGGTCGTCCCCATGCTCCACGCAGCGCAGGGCATTGGCGGCAAACAGGCGGATCGACTCCAGCGCGACCATTTCCACCCAGGGTGTGGCATGGATGCTGATGAATGCTTCCAGTGCGTGGCAGAAGGTATCCACGGCAGTCAGCGCCGTCAGCCGTGGCGGCTTGGAAACCAGGATTTGCGGGTCGATCAACGCCACATCCGGGTAGATGTGCGGGTTGACAATGGCACACTTGAGGCCCAACTCAGGATTGTTGATTACCGCGAATGGTGTCGCCTCGGTCCCGGTCCCAGAGGTGGTCGGCACCACCAGCAGCGGCAGACCACGGGACTGCGGCCTCGTCACCGGCTCACCGAGACGCTCGGTGTAGTCCCAACAGCGGCCGCCATGTACAGCGACGAACGCCACGGCCTTGGCCGAGTCGATGGCGCTGCCGCCGCCGATCGCCACCACAGCCTGGCAGCCGCTGTCACGCACCAGTGCCACTGCGCGGTCAATGGTGGTATGGCGCGGGTTGGGCACGATGTCGTAGAACTCGAGGACACTGATGCCACGCTCGGCGAAACTGCCGAGCACCTGGGCGACCAGCTCGCTGCCTTCAAGGAACGGGTCGACCATCAACAGCACCTTGTTGCCGAACGGCACGACCTTTTCACCCATGCGGCGGATTGCACCGGCCTCGAAGTCCAGTTTGACCGGCAGGCTTGCCTGAAATGCTTTCATCTACTTACCTCTGCTCGTGGCGAATGACTGATGGCAAACGCGGGCTGGCCGAACTTGCCAGAACCGATCCGCCTTTCTTGTAGAACTCCCCCAGGTCGCTGGCGGCAAGCAGCGCCGCACGCATCTCCCACTCAGTGACGTCGAAGGGCTCGACGCGGCTGGTCTGCTGCGGCGAGGCCGCCACCTGCACCACCCGTTGCAGCTCCTGCTCGCTGAGGTCCGCCAGGCCCAGGTCGGCGAAACACACCGGCAGGCCAACCGCCAGGCACAGTCGCAGCAGGCCATCCAGTTCGCTGGCCGGCGCACCCTCGAGCACCAGCATCACCAGGGTGCCGAAGGCCACGTATTCGCCGTGGTAGGCCGTGGCCCGTGCACCTAGCTCACTGAAGCCGCAATACACGGCATGAGCGGTGGCCACCCCGTTGCTCTCGAAACCGATGCCGCTCATCAGTGCGTTGGCCTCGATCACCCGGTTCAGCGCCTTGGTCACCTGCTGCTGCGCACAGGCCCGCACGGCTTGCACCGCATCGGCCTGCAACACCTGGTGGCACAGTTGGGCGATGGCCATCGAGGTGAGGGTCGGCTTGCCGCCGCCCGCGCTCGATTGCAGGCCACCGCCGGCCAGGCCAAGGAAGTTGTCGTGGTCGCCCTGCACGCAGGTGCGTGCCTCGTAGTAGGTCGCCAGAGCATCGCCGATGCCAGCCACCAACAGGCGCACCGGCGCCTGGGCGATGATCCAGGTGTCCACCACCACCACGTCCGGGCTGCGCTCGTGGAACAGCACATCGTCGAAGGCACCGTCCGGGTGGTAGAGCACCGACAAGGCGCTGGTGGGGGCATCGTTGGAGACCACCGTGGGCACGATGCACAGCGGCAGCCGGCCCTGCTGGGCAACCGCCTTGGCGGCGTCGAGCACCTTGCCACCACCCACCCCGACCACTCCGTCACAGCCCAGTCGCTCGCGCAACGCACACAGCCGCTGCACCTCGGCTCGGGTGACTTCGCCTTCGAATACGGCGTAATGCAGGGCATGTTCAGGTTTGTCGAAGCTGATGGCCAGGGTCTGCTGCAGGCTATCCAGACGGCCCTGGCTGGTGATGATCAGGAAGCGCTGGCCAAACCAGGCGATATGCCGGTAAAGGCGTTCAAGTTCCTTGTAACCCTGAATGTAGCGACCGGGCGCGGCGAATATCTGGGTCATTCGCACCTCCCGTCACGCAGGGCCGGCAATGCATGAAGCATTCCGTGCATGAGGTCATCCTCGCCTTTCGTAGAAGGCCTTGTTGTTTTTGATATCAGGACGTTCAGCGGCCGCAGCCGACTGGAGGCATGATATATCATGTTTGATTTTCAACTCGCAAGATCAAGTCTTTTGACTTTCATGCAAAAGACTTTTGCGGCACGGATGGGGATTGACTAATGATATATGATGCATTTATGAATCTAATAACGAACGCGGCGCTGGCCCGCGCTCTGCCTTTCCACGCCAGCTTTCAAGGAAACAGCCATGCCTGTCACCGGCACTACCCGAGTGGTGGTACATCTCACCTACCCAGCCAAGCACCTGCGAACACCGTCCTTGTTCAACCCGCTTCTTGAACGCCTGGGGCATGACGGGGTGCTGGTGCCCTGGGAGGTTTCGCCCGACAACCTGGCCTCGGCCTGGGCTGGCCTGCGTGGTATCGAAAACCTCGCCGGGGTAATCGTGACCGTGCCGCACAAGATCGAGGTGGCCCACCTGTGCGACGAGCTGCTGGGCACCGCCGAAGTGCTCAAGGTGTGCAACGTTGCGCGTCGTCTGCCCGATGGCCGCTTCGTCGGGCGCATGTTCGATGGCGAAGGCTTCGTACGTGGCCTGAAGAACCAGGGCCATGACCTGGCCGGCCAGCGTGTGCTGCTGCTTGGCGCCGGTGGTGCCGCCACCGGTATCGCCCAAGCCCTGCTCAGTGAGCCGATCACCCGGCTGGTGGTCGCCAACCGTTCGCTGGCCAAGGCTGAAGCACTCGCCGCGCAGTTGCGCAGGCTGTTCCCTGATCGGGATATCGCTGCGGGTGCGGCCGATGCACGCGGCTTCGATGTGGTGATCAACGCCACCGCACTGGGCCTGAAGGCGGACGATCCGCTGCCGCTGGCGGCCGATACCCTGCAGCCGGGCACGCTGGTGGGCGAGGTGGTGATGAATCCTGATGTCACCCCGTTGCTCGAAGCGGCCCAGGCCCGTGGCTGCCCCATCCACAAGGGCGTGCACATGCTCACCGGGCAGCTCGAGCTGCTGGCCGATTACCTGTTTGGCGCAGCACCCGGTCGCTGACGCGCCCTGTGCCTTTGCCGGCCTGTTCGCGGGGCGCCTGGGTCAGGCCCCACCCATGTACACATCCCGAAAGGAGCTACACCCATGAGCAAGATTGCAATCATCACCGGCGGCGGCTCGGGCATCGGCCTGGCAACCGCGCAGCGCCTGCTTGCCGATGGCTATCAGGTGCACACCCTGGGCCTGGGCGAACCTGAGGCACGGGTCGAAGGCATCCACTATCAGGTGCTGGACGTGACCAGCGATGCCGAGGTCAATGGCTTCTTCAGCCGCTTCGAGCGCGTCGATGCCCTGGTCAATGCCGCCGGCGTGATCGACCACAACCGGGAATGGGAAATCGACGGTTTCAACCGCGTGCTCGACGTCAACCTGACCGCCGTCCTGCGCATCAGCAATGCCGCCTTGCCGGGCCTGAAGGTGGCGCGCGGCGCGGTGATTAACTTCGCTTCGATGTGGGGCATCTTCGGCTCGGCCAAGACCCCCGCCTACGCCTCGAGCAAGGCCGCGATCAGCGAGCTGACCCGCTGCCAGGCGGTGGCCTGGGCCGCCGACGGTGTGCGCGCCAATGCCGTGGCCCCGGGCTGGATCCTCACCCAGCTGTCGCGCCGAGCCTATGAAGACCCGACCCGCTCGGCCACCATTCTGTCACGCATCCCGATGAACGCCTGGGGCCAACCTGAGGACGTGGCCAATGCCATCGCCTTCCTGGCGTCTGACAGCGCCCGCTATATCACCGGCACCACGCTGGCCATCGATGGCGGCTACTCCATCGCCTGATATCCCATTCGACAGACAGATGGCTACCACTGCCCTCCGAAGAAGCTTGACGGCCATCACGCATGATATATGATGCATCACAACTGACGCAGACCCCTGAGGTCTCGCATAACAACAACAAGCAGTCATAAAGAGGTGCCGTATGAATCTGGTATTCGGCTCACCCGGGCGCTATGTGCAAGGCCCCGGTGTTCTTGACGAGGCAGGCCAGTACCTGGCCCATTGCGGCCGCCGAGCCGTCGTGGTCATCGACAGCTTTGTGATCGGCCTGGTCAAGGAGCGCCTCGACGCCACCTGCGCCCGCGCCGACGTGCAACTGCACTACATCACCTTCGATGGCGAAATCACCGCCAAGGGCATCGCCGGCCTGCGCCAATCGGCCGCGCGCTTTGACTTCGACGTGGTCCTGGCGGTCGGTGGCGGCAAATCGATCGATGCCGGCAAGGCGCTGGCCCACACCTGCGGTGCGGCGCTGGTGAGCATGCCCACGGTCGCCTCCAACGATGCGCCTACTTCGAAAAACTTCGTGGTCTACGACGAGCATCACCAACTCAGCGAAGTTGGCCACCTGCTCAGCAGCCCACGCTATGTACTGGTCGACACCCGCCTGATAGCCCAGGCCCCGCGCCCCTACCTGCTGGCCGGCATCGCCGACGCACTGACCAAGAAGTTCGAAGCCGAGCAGTGCCTCAAAGCCGGTGGCGTGAACATGTTTGGCGCTCGCCCGTCGATTGCCGGGGTCACCCTGGCCCGCGAATGCTATTCCGTGCTGCGCGCCCATGCCGAAGAGGGCCTGGCGCTGGCCGGCAGCGGCCAGGTCAACGAAGCGTTCGAGCGCCTGATCGAAGCCGTGCTGCTGATGAGCGGCCTGGGCTTCGAGAGTGGTGGCCTGTCCATCGCCCACGCGATGACCCGTGGCCTGTCGAAGATCCCCGGTGCCCGCGACCAGGTGCATGGCTGGCAGGTTGCCTATGGCCTGTTGGTGCAACTGGTACTTGAAGACCGCGAAGCGGCGTTCATGGCCGAATTGCTGGCCTTCTACCGACGCATCGGCCTGCCCTGCAACCTGGCCGAACTGGGTGTGACGGGCGTCGACGACGCCACCTTGCTCAAGGTCGCCGAACCCACCCTGCAAGCACCCCACGCACGCAATTTCGTGCGTGGCAACGGCCAACCCCTACACAGCGGTGAACTGATCGAAGCCATGCGCGCGCTCGAATCCCTGACCCGCTGATTTCCCCCGGCAACACCCACCCTGCTATGCCTGCATTTGGAGGTAGAGATGGCTACACCCCGTAAAACCCTCGAGGCCTGGAAAGCCAGCGATTTCGTGCCCAGCGCCGAGACCGTCGCCCACCTGCGCGAACGGGCGAAATTCGTCCGCCTGGAAACCATCCGCCTGATCGAGATCGCCAAGACCGGCCACTACACCTCGGTGTTCTCCGCTGCCGAACTGTTCTCGGCGCTGTACTACGACGTGATGAACCTGCGCCCCGAGGAGCCGGGCTGGGCCGGGCGCGACCGCTTCCTGATGGGCAAGGGCCACGCGGCCGTTGGCCAGTTCCCGATACTTGCCGACCTCGGCATGTTCCCCAAGGCGTGGCTGGATGACTACACGCGACTGGGTAGCCCTCTGGGCGATCACCCTGATATGCGCAAGGTACCCGGCATCGACTTCTCTTCCGGCTCCATCGGCCACGCCCTTTCCGGCGGCCTGGGCATGTGCCTGGCCCAGCGTTTCACTGGCGAAAGCTACGACGTGTTCGTCATGCTCGGTGACGGCGAAATGCAGGAAGGCCAGGTCTGGGAAGCTGCCATGGGTGCCGCCCACCACAAGGCCAACCGGTTGATCGCGATCGTCGACCGCAACGGCTTCCAGCTCGACGGCAGCGTCGACGATGTGATCGGCGTCGAGCCACTGGACGAGAAATGGCGCGCCTTCGGCTGGGAGGTGCACGTCATCGACGGCCACGACATCCGCGCGGTTGCCACCACTCTGCGCAAGGTCAAGGCCGACGAAAACCGCGACAAGCCGGTGTGCATCATCGCCAAGACCGTCAAGGGCAAGGGCGTTTCCTATATGGAAACCGAACCGGGCTGGCACCTGGGCTACTTGGACCCTGAAGACGCCAAACGCGCGATCGCTGAAATCGAAGCCAAGGAGATCTGAAACATGAACGCCCCCCTGTCCCCCAACTCCTGGCAATACCGTGGCCTGAATGCCATGAACCCAGGGCTGTCCTACCTCTCCGATGTCCTGATCGAGCTGGCCCGCGAAGGCCACCCGGTGATGGCAGGCTCGGCAGACCTGCAGTATTCCAATGGCCTGAACAAGTTCGCCACGGCGTTCCCGGACCGCTACATCCAGTTCGGCATCTCCGAGCAGAACATGGTCACCGCTGCCGCCGGCCTGGCCACCTGTGGGGTGATGCCGTTCGTGGCGACCTTCGCCTCGTTCCTGGGCCTGCTGTGCTGCGAACAGATCCGCATGGACGTGGCCTACTCGGCCCAGCCGGTGCGCCTGATCGGCCACCATACCGGGATCTCGCTGGGCTTCTACGGCACCTCGCACCATGCCACCGAGGATATCGCCACCATGCGCTCGATCGCCGACCTGGCGGTGGTCTCGCCCTCCGACGGCCCGCAATTGGCGGCAGCGATCAAGGCCTCGGCCAGCTACGACAAGCCGGTGTACTTCCGCATCGGCCGCGGCCGCGACCCGATCATCTACGAGCACGGCACAACCTTCGAGTTCGGCAAGGCCACCGAGCACTTGCAGGGTGAAGAGCTGACCATCATCGCCTGTGGCATCACCGTGCACCCGGCGCTTGCCGCGGCCCGCAAGCTCAATGCCGAAGGCCGTTCGGTGGGGGTGATCGACATGGCCTCGATCAAGCCGATCGACCGCGAGACGATCCTCCAGGCCGCTGCGCGCAGCAAGCGGATGATGACCGTCGAGGAGCATAACGTGCTCGGTGGCCTGGGCGCCGCGGTGGCCGAGGTGCTGGCCGACGAAGGCGTCGGGGTCAAGCTCAAGCGTCATGGCATCTACGACGAATACAGCCTGATCGCGCCGCCGACCCACCTGTATCAGCACTACAAGCTCGATGCCGCCGGTATCGAGGAAGTGGCCCTGGCCCACATGGCGAGCTGACCCGCCCCGCAGTACGGGCAGCGCCAGCCCGGGTGCTGCCCGCCCCATTCGCTCGGAGACTACAATGAACAACATGACCGAGACCCTGCCAGGCAGCGTTGCCTACGCCGCGCCTGACGCCACACGCCTGCGTCGCAAGTCCTTGCTTGCTACCGGCGTCGGCAACCTGCTGGAGTGGTTCGACTGGACCCTTTACACCGTTGCCTCCGTCTACATTGCCAGTGCCTTGTTCGACAAGAGCAACCCCACCTCGGCGCTGCTCGCCACCCTGGCGGTATTCGCCGCAGGTTTCCTGTTGCGGCCATTGGGCGGCATCGTCTTCGGTATCCTCGCCGACCGCCTCGGCCGACGCACCGTGCTGCTCAGCACCATGCTGCTGATGGCCGGCGCCAGCCTGCTGATCGCGTTCATCCCTTCCTATGAATCTATCGGTAGCTGGGCTTCCGGGTTGCTGCTCTGTGCGCGCTTGATCCAGGGCTTCGCCCACGGTGGAGAGACCACCACGTCCTACGCCTACATCGCCGAGATCGCCCCGCCAAAACGCCGGGGGTTGTGGTCGAGCACGGTGTTCTTCGCGGTGGGCAGCGGCTCGCTGCTGGCAACCTTCTACATGGCCCTGCTGACCTCGATGCTGAGCACCGAGCAGATGCAGGACTGGGGCTGGCGCATCCCCTTCGCCACCGGCGGCCTGCTGGCGGTGGTTGCCCTGTGGCTGCGCCGCAACATGATGGAAAGCAACCACAGCCCTAGCACCGGCAGCGCAACGCAACGCAACGCAACGCAGCACACTACTTGCTGGAGCCGCGGGCAGGTACTGCAACACGGTGTGCGGTTGTTCCTGTATGAAGCAGGCGCCACCCTGACCTACTACACCTGGGTCACGTCGGCATCGATCTATGCCATGAGCGTGAAGGGCATGGACCCGCACTACGCCTTCATGATGAGCTGCGTCGCCCAGGTCATCTACCTCGCCTTCCTGCCGGTCTGCGGCTGGGTCTCGGACCAGGTGGGGCGCAAGGTCTGTGCACTGATTTCGCTGCTGGGTATCGCGGCAACCCTGTTCCCTCTGTGGGGCATGATCTCCAGCGAGCCTTGGACCCTGATGGTGGCGCAGACTGCCGGCCTGATGCTGGTGGCCTTCATCACCGGCTGCAAGCCCGCATCGATTTCCGAGCAAGTCCCTACCCGTTATCGCACGCGGATGTTCGGTGTGTGCATTTCGTTGGGTGTGGCGGTGTTCGGGGGTACCGCGTCGTACGTGACGACCTGGCTTTACTCGGAGCAGATTGGCTGGGTGTTCAATGTCTACCTGATCGTCGTGGCGCTGATTGCCAGTGGCGTGGTACTGATGTGGAAGAACAACCACGGCATTCCGATCGATCAGGTTTGAGTCGTAAACGCTGGGGCTGCCAGGCAGCCCCCATTACGCTTAACCGCCTAACGCACTGACCAAAGCCGCCTGGTTCTGCCACTGGGCAGTGCGTACCGTGGCCAGGGCATCCAGAGCACTGAGCTGGCTGCGCTGGGCCTCCAGCACATCGAGAAACGGCGCCTCGCCAGCCTGCCACGAACGGCGGATCTGCTCGAAGGCCGAGGTCGACTGCTCGCTGGCACGGGCCAGCAGTACCTGGCGTTCCGCATTGCGCTGGGCCGCCGCGAGTGCCGATTCCACCTCCGACACCGCTACCAGCACCGTGCGCCGGTAACTCAGCAACGCCTCCCGCGCCTCGGCATCCCGGACCTGCACCTGCGCCTTGCGCCGGCCACCATCGAACAATGGCGCGCTGGCATTGACGCCGGCCAGCCAGAAGGTCGAGTTGGCCAGCGTGGCCGCGCTCATGCCATTGATCAACGAACCCAACGCCGCCGACAGGCTCAGACGTGGCATCAGCTCTGCCTTGGCCACGCCAACCCGCGCATAGGCGGCAACCACCCGTGCCTCGGCAGCCTTCACGTCAGGACGCCGACGCAGCAGGTCCGCAGGCGTGCCAGCATCCTGCAAGGCCACTTCACGCACACTCGCCGGGCTGGCATGCATCTGTCCGTACAACTCGGCACTGGGCATGGCCAGCAGCACCGAAAGCCGGTGCACGGTGCGCTGCCACTCCAGGCGCAGCGCCGGCACCCGGGCCGCAGTGCGGTCGGCCTGGGCGCGGGCCCGCAGCAGGTCGGCTTCCGGGCTGCTGCCCGCCGCGTACAACTGCTCGCTCAACTGCAAGGTCTCGGCCTGGCTCTGGGCACTCTGGCGGACGATCTCCAGGCGCTGCTCCAGGCCCCGCGCCTGGGCATAGGCCTGGACCACTTCGCTCACCAGCGCAACCCGTACTGCACGGGCTTGCTCTTCACTGGCCGTCACCTCTGCGTCAGCCGCGCGGACGCCTTCACGGATGCGGCCAAACAGGTCTAGCTCCCAGCTTGCGCCCAGGCCCAGCGATACCGGCGCATCGATCAGTGCCTCGCTGTAGCCGGTCTGGTAGGCCGAGGTGCGCTGGCGTGCGGCACTGGCGTCGAGGTCCAGGGCCGGGCTGCCGACCGCAGCGCTGACTGTCCTCAGGGCCCGGGCCGCATCGATGCGCGCCAGGGCAACCTGCAGATCGAGGTTATCGTCCAGTGCCCGCTGCACCAGGCGGTCGAGCAGCGGATCCTGATAGCCGCGCCACCACTGCTCGGTCACAGCCAGCGGTGCTTCGGAGCGGGCATTGAGGTAATGCTGCACAGGTGCAGCGCTGGGCGGCGGCAAGCTTGGGGCGGCGCACGCAGCCAGCAGCGCCGCAGTGAAACCCAGTACGGGGAAACGAAGACGCATGTTCATCGCTGGAAGTCCTGTTCGACAGCCCCAGGCTGTGACAATACCTGCCGTTCGCCGCCGGCAAGGCGGCGAACCAGCACATAGAAAACCGGTGTGAACATCAGGCCGAACAGGGTTACCCCGATCATCCCGAAGAACACCGCAGCCCCCACCGCCAGGCGCATCTCTGAGCCGGCACCCTCGGACAGCACCAGCGGCAAGACGCCGAGGATGAACGCCAGCGAGGTCATCAGGATCGGCCGCAGGCGCAGGCGACAGGCCTCCACCACCGCCTCGACGATACCCTGCCCTTCCTTCTCCAGCAGCCGGGCCACTTCGACGATGAGAATGGCGTTCTTCGCCGCCAGGCCCACCAGTACGATGAAGCCGATCTGGGTGAGGATGTTGATGTCCTGGCCCATCAGGCGCACGCCGCCGGCCGCGGCCAGCAGGCACATCGGCACGATCAGCAGGATCGCCAGCGGCAGGCTCCAGCTGCCGTACTGCGCCGCCAGCACCAGGTAGACGAACACCACACAGAGTGGGAAGACCAGCAGGCCCATGTTACCGGCGGTGGTCTGCTGGTAGCTCAGGTCGGTCCACTGGTAGCTGATGCCCGCCGGCAGATTCGCCATGGCCAGGCGTTCCATGGTCTCGATGGCATAGGTCGAGCCCAGGCCAGGCAAGGTATCACCGTTGATCTCGGCGGTCGGGAACAGGTTGTAACGCGGGAAGCGCTCTACCCCCAGGGCCTCGTGCAGCTGCGTCACGCTGGCCAGCGGGACCATCTGCCCGGCCTGGTTGCGCACCTTGACCCGCGCCAGGTCTTCTGGCGTGACCCGGTAAGGCAGGTCGGCCTGGGCAGTGACACGGTACGTGCGGCCGACCAGGTTGAAGTCGTTGATGTAGGTCGAGCCGAAGTAGGTCTCGATGGCCTGGTTGATCTGGCTGCTTGGCACGCCCAGCATCTCGGCACGCTCACGGTCGAGCTCGACGAACACCTGCGGAGTGCTGGCCGAAAACGGCGAGTACACGCCCGTCATGCCCGGTGTGGCGTTGGCGGCGGCAATCAGCTGCGCCGTGGCCTTGGCCAGCGCGTCACTGCCTAGCCCGGCACGGTCCTGCAGACGCAGGGAGAAACCACCGGTACTGCCCAGCCCCTGCACCGGCGGGGGCGTGGCGACGATCACCGACGCACCGCTGACCGCTTTCAGGCGCTCGCGCAGGTCGGCCGCGATCACATCCGATGTCCGGCCCTTCAGCTTGCGCTTGGACCAAGGTTCGAACACCGGGGCCAGGCCCGCCGAGTTGGACGAGTTGGTTCCGGTGACCATCGAGAAGCCCGAGAAGGTCGGCACCCTGTCCACACCCGGCACCTGCAGGGCGATGGCTTCGATCTGCTGGGAAATTGCGTTGGTACGCTCCAGCGATGCACCATCGGGCAGTTGCACGATCACCACCAGGTAGCCACGGTCCTGGGCCGGGATGAAGCCCTTGGGCGTGGACACCATCAGGTAAGCGGTGGCGGCGATCAGTACGGCATATACGGCCAGCATCAGCGGCGTCCTGGCAACCAGGCCGCGGACGCTGCCGGCATAGCCGTCGGAAAGCCGGGCAAAGCCCCGGTTGAACGCTTCGGCAGCGCGCCGCGGCAGGCCCGTCAGGCCGGCACGCAGCGGCGCATGGCCACCGTGACGGCGCAGGATCATCGCCGCCAGCGCCGGCGACAGGGTCAGCGAGTTGAACAGCGAAATGGCCGTGGCCACCGCGATGGTCACGCCGAATTGGCGGAAGAACTCGCCGGAAATCCCCGGGATGAACGCCGTGGGAATGAATACCGCACAGAGCACCAGGGTAATCGCCACCAGCGCACCGCCAATCTCCTGCATGGTGACGATGGTCGCCTGTACCGGGCTCTTGCCCTCGCCCAGGTGGCGCTCGACGTTCTCCACCACGACGATGGCGTTGTCGACCACGATCCCTACCGCCAGCACCAGGCCGAACAAGGTCAGGTTGTTGATCGAGTAACCCAGCAGCGCCATCACCGCGAAGGTACCCACCAGTGACACCGGGATGGCCAGGATCGGAATGATCGACGGCCGCCAACCCTGGAGGAACAACAGTACCACCAGCACCACGAGGATTACCGCCTCGTAGATGGTCTTGCCCAGCTCACCGATACTGTCGGCGATGAACGCCGTGGGGTTGTAGCCGATGCTGTATTCGATGCCCTCCGGGAAGTCCTTGCTCAGTTGCTGCATGGTCTGCTCCACCACCTGCATGGTCGCCAGGGCGTTGGCGCCCGGACGCTGCAACACCTGCAGGCCGATGGCCGGGTTGCGCAGGTAATAGGTGTTGTTGACGTAGGCCAGCCCGGCGATCTCGGTACGCGCCACGTCCTTCAGGCGCACCAGGCGGCCCGCCTCGCCGGACTTGAGCACGATGTTGTCGAAGTCAGCCGGCTCCTTGAGCCGCCCTTCGAAGATCAAGTTCGGCTGAAATGCCTGGGAGGCCACCGGTGGTTGGGCGATGACACCGCCGGCCACCTGGGTATTCTGCGCACGCACCGCGGCGATGATGTCGCCCGGGGTCAGGTCGAAGGCGGCGACGCGCTCCGGGTCCAGCCAGATGCGCATCGAATACTCACGCGCGCCCAGCGGGTTTATGTCGCCAACGCCGTCGATGCGCTTGAGGGTATCGGCCACGGTGCGAATGGCGAAGTTCGACACGTACAGCTGGTCATAGGTGCCCTTGGGCGAGGAAATGAAAATGGTCGACAGCTGGGTCGGTGAGGACTTGCGCACCGACACACCGCTGCGCTGCACCGGTTCGGGCAGGCGTGGCGTGGCCAGGGCGACGCGGTTCTGCACCAGCACCTGGGCCTTGTCGACGTCGGTGCCGCCCTTGAAGGTCACGGTCAGGTTCAGGCTGCCATCGGAGGTGGCCTGGCTGTACATGTAGAGCATGTCCTCGACGCCGTTGACCTCCTGCTCCAGCGGGATCGCCAGGGTCTCGGCGACGGTCTGTGCCGAGGCCCCCGGGTAGGTGGCCTGGACCACCACCGTGGGTGGCGCGATGTCGGGGTACTCGGAAGTCGGCAGCACCAGGTAGGCCAGGCCGCCGACGATCATCAGCACCACCGAGAGGACGATCGCCAGCACTGGCTGGTCGATCGAGGTGCGTCCCAGGTTCATAGCGGCGCCTCCTGGGCCGGGTTGGCGGCGGCCACCCGGGTCAGGCTGCGCTGCTCACCGATCGCGGTATCGCCGGCGCGCACCCGTTGCAGGCCATCGACGATGACCCGGTCGTCGGCCTGCAGTCCGCTGACCACTTCGCGCAGGCCGTCATGCAGCTTGCCCAGCTGTACCGGGCGCAGTTCGACGCGGTTCTGTGCATCGAGCACATACAGCACCTTGCGCGTGGCATCGATGCCTACGGCCGTATCCGGCACCAGCAAGGCCTCGTAGGCCGGGCGCGCGGAAAACTGCACGCGGCCGAACTGGCCCGGGCTCAACGCCAGGTCCGGGTTGCTGACCCGCGCGCGCTGGCGCAGGGTGCCGGTGGATGGGTCCAGGCGGTTGTCGATGAAATCCATGCGCCCGCTCAGCGATGGCTGGAGCTCGCCTGGCAGGGCGATGCGCACCTGGCTGCCGGCAATGTTGCCGGCCGACTGGCGGCGGTACTTCAGGTAGCTTTGCTCGTCGATGTCGAAGTAGATGTCGATGGGGTCAAGCGAGACGATGGTGGTCAGCAGCGTGGCATCGTTGCTGCCGCCGTTGACCAGGTTGCCTTCGCTGATCAGCTTGCGGCTGATACGCCCGCTCATGGGCGCGGTGATACGGGTGAACTCGAGGTCCAGGCGAGCGCTGGCCAGCGCGCCTTCGGCGCTGAGCACTTCGGCGCGAGCCGCCTCGCGCGCTTGCAGGCGCTGGTCGTACAGGCTCTGCGCAATGGTCCTGGAATCGATCAGCACCTTGGCGCGGGCATACTCCTGTTCGGCCAGGGCCTGTTGCGAACGGGCCTGGGCCAGTTTGCCCTGGGCCTGGGTCACCGCCGCCTGGAAGCTGCGCGAGTCGATGACGAACAGCAGATCGCCCTTCTTCACGATTGCACCGTCCCGGAAGGCCACCTTCTCCAGGTAGCCGCTGACGCGTGAGCGTACCTCCACCGAATCGGTAGCCTCGAACCGGCCGGTAAAGCTGTCCCAGTCACTGATGGTCGACTTCAACGGTTGGCTCACCACCACACTCGGCGCCGCCGGCGCACTCTCTTGCGCCTGCGGGCCACAGCCGACCAACAATGCCGCCAGCGACAAGGCGAACAGCGCCCTTTTGCCCGTTACGGGCAGTTTCACGTTCATGAACTCCATAACCGGCGTCATTTCCTGAAGGCGTGGGCGTTGAGGGAATGGTTGCGCTCGACGAATGCCGACGACTCCTCGGCGTGAACAGCCAGGGTGGACGACAGGGTGACCAGGGTGGCGAACGCGAGCAGGGCGTGCTTGATGGCGGTCATGGTGAAAGCCTCAGTATTTGAAAGTGAGGCGAATTCTTGGGAATTGCGGGTGCAAGAGAAATAGCGCCGCGAACAAATGAATATTGTGCGCTGTTCACGAATATAAACTTTGAGGATGATGCAGGCCTGGACTTTTGCCCGGAAGGCAAAGGTGATTGTCACCTGAATTGAATATCACTTTGTAGCGGGCGCAGTCGGGCTAATAACCTGACCCGACTGCGCCTGGGTGCATTGCTACTTGCCCGTATATCGAAACGCCAGGATAGCCCCTGGGTTGTCGAACTTCGCCGCGGCACTTCCCTGATCGTTCGTGCCCAGGCTGCTTTCAATATCCGTGGCAACGTAGATCACTTCACCCGTGGGATCAATAGCAATGTCCCGGTAGCGATTCAACGACCTGAACAAAGGTACCGCCTCCCCCACCGGCTTGGCTTTCGCCGCATCCAGCTGAACCCGATACACCACCCCACGCTTGAGGCTGGTTATCAGCAGCGAGTTGTCCCAGGCTTTGTCACCTGCCGTCGAGCCCGAATAATATGTAACTCCGGACGGCGCAATGGTCGGCCAGCAGATATCCACATCGTTCATCTCCTATACAGGACTTACGGACAATACATGCATCGCTGACTTATCCAACGTAATCGGCCTATGCCGATTCTGCCAGCGCGGAAAACAACACTCAGTGTTCCATTTCAGCAACGATTCATTCGGGCGTACCAGTGCCGATCTAGAAGGGCAACAGGTAGCGCAACGTCAGCTGATTGCCCTCGGACCGGTTCCTTGCACCCTGCTCCACATAGAAGTTGGCGTAGAACGCCTGCTTGCCTCTGCTGTACATCACGCCAGGCCCCAGGGCCAGCACGCGCTCCTTGGACGCTGACTGCCGGTGGCCGTCGATCCGGTCGGCCGATACCTGCTCCAGGTGATAACCGGCAAGGCCCACCCGCCAGGCATCGAAGATTGCGTAGGACACCGAGAAGTTGCTGTGCACCGCCTCGCCGGGCTGGATATCGTCGGTCTGCAAATGCCTGGCCGGGTCTTCGTTGCGGCTCGACCAGGCGTAATGAAGTCGCCCACTGACCTCGAGCCGGTCGGTCAGCTCCCAGGTAAAGGCGTAATGCGGGCTGACCACCCACAGGTTGCTGCCGACGTTGATGCTGGCATCACGGTCGTAATCCCCGGTGGGCGCGGTGATTACCAGGTTCAAACGCTGCCAGTAGGGGCGCCCGAACAGTTGCACCGGCGCCCATTGCAGGAGCAACGGGCTGAAGATCAGGTCGCCCTGACGCGTGCGTGAACCGTCCGGGCCGTTGTCGATATCGACTTCCAGGTGCACCAGCGGCAACAGCACTTCCATACCGTAGTTGGCGCCCAGCAGCTTGTGCTCGGTGATGTAGGCCAGGTGCGGCAGCACCGTAGTGCTGTGCACTTTCTGACGCCCCGGCACCGCACTGCCGTGGCTGTCCGTGGCGTCCTGGGCGCGATAGTGCTGGATCGGCAGTTCGAACAGCATGCCTGGCCGTACGACCCCATCCAGGAAGCTGGTGTTGCCCAGCGGCAACGGCGGCAGGCTGACAGCATCGGCCACGACTTCTGCGCTGCCCAGTGCCGTCGCCAGCGACAACAGTGCAGCGGACTTTCTATAAGGCCTCATCCAGGTCTCCTGTGGGCATTCATGTTTCAACGCCAATCTGCAAACGTTAGTGCTCTCACGCTGCATGCACTAGAGCTGATAGATTGGTCACAGAGTTCCATCTGGTGAACGATCGAACATGGAAGACCTGAACGACCTGTTTTACTTCGCCCAAGTCGTCGAGCACGGCGGTTTCGCACCGGCCGGGCGGGCACTGAACATTCCGAAATCCACACTCAGCCGGCGCGTCCTGCAACTGGAGGAACGCCTGGGCGTACGCCTGCTCCAGCGTTCCACCCGACACTTTTCGGTGACCGAGACGGGCCAGGAGTTCTTCCAGCATTGCAGGGCCATGCTGGTGGAAGCGGAAGCGGCCCGATGGGTGGTCGAACGCACCCGCGCCGAGCCCCAGGGCACCGTCCGCATGAGCTGCCCGACAACCCTGCTGCATTACCGGGTCGGCGGGCTGGTCAGTCGATTCATGGCCGAAAACCCGAAAGTGAAGGTGCACCTGGAACCCACCAACCGCCGTGTGGATGTATTGGGCGAAGGCCTCGACCTGGCGCTACGGGTGCGCTTCCCACCGCTGGAGGACAGCGACCTGGTCATGCGCACACTGGCCAGGAGCCCGCAGCGGCTGGTCGCGAGCCCCTCGCTGGTGGAGCGGCTGGCGCTGCAGCTACCCGTCGAACCAGAGCATCTGGGTGAGCAGCCGAGCCTGGATTGGGGGCCGCCCAGGGACCACATCTGGCAACTCGAAGGGCCCGACGGCGCGCATGCCGAAATCCGCCACACGCCGCGCTACATCACCGATGACATGAGCGCACTGCGGCAGGCGGCGCTAGACGGTGTAGGCATCGTGCAATTGCCGTTCATGGTGGTTGACCAGGACCTGGAAAACGGCCGCTTGGTGGAGCTCAACCCGCAATGGGAACCGCGCTGCGGTATCGTCCATGCGGTGTTCCCTTCCCGCCGCGGCCTGTTGCCCTCAGTGCGCAGCCTGATCGACTTTCTGGCCGAACATATCTGGGAATGACCGGCGCTATGCCGGCGCCTGGCCGATGCCAGGCCCAATCGATGTCACATCAGACTTGCATGACCAAGCATCATCCCTGGAACGGACCTGTGCGTCGCGGCCAACGCACATCACGCAATCAGAACAGGCTGATCGGGTAATCGACGATCAAGCGGTACTCATCGGCACTGGAGTTGCCGCGGGTATTGCCGGGTGCGGTATAGCCATCACCCTCGCGGTGCGTTGCCCAGCGCAGGGTCAGCGACAGGTCCTTCGCCGGGCCGGCTGGCACCTGGTACTTGAGGGCAAGGTCGCGCTCCCAGTGCTTGGCGTGCTTGCCGTCCGGGTTGTAGATATAGCCATAACCGACGCTTGCTGGGTCGACCCGGGTGAGGTCGGCCTCGCCCTGGGTGTAGGCCGCGATGAACTGCAGCGCAGGCGCCCCCAGCGGCGCCAGGCTGGTTTCGTACTGCAGGCGCCAGGACTTTTCACCGGGGCCGTTGAAATCGGCAAATTGCTGGGAGTTGCTCAGGTAAAGGAAGACACGGTCGTTCTGCGTGATGTAGTCGAACGGCGTTCGGCCGTCGACCTTCTGCAAGCCCAGGGTCAGGGTCTGGCCATAGGCTGTCGCGGAGATGCCAGCGCTGTAGGTGTCGTTATCGATGTCACCCAGCTGGCTGCGCCCTTGGTCCCGGGTCTTGAAGTAGTGCAGGTAGGGTTTGAGCAGCAGCGCATCATTGACCTGAAACACCTCCGAAACCCCGAGGTAATACTGATTCCAGATGTCTTCCAGCTGGCCGCCATAAACTGTCAGCTGCAGCCCTTGCGGCCGGCCATACACCGCGCCAAGCCAGCCGATATGAGGGCTTTCGCGGTCCGCCGCCACACCCGCGCTGTTGCGCGCGCCATAGGCGGTGACCAAGTGGGAGTGGCCGCTCTGGTTGCGCAGCCGGGTAGATTCCACGAACCCGGCATCCAGCCACAGGTCGTCGATGCCATGGTTGTTCAGGGTGACGCCACGATACGTCTGCGGGAACAGGCGGCTTGTGCCGCTCGCCACCACCGGGTTCTCGACCAATTGGTCGCCGGCCTTCACCAACGTGTCGAGGTACCTCAGCTTGAGCGCCGCGCCGGCACTGGAAAACGTGTCACCCGGCTTGAGCGATGAGTCCAGCGGGAGCAAGCCAGCGCCACCACTTCCACCGCCGCCATCGAGCTTGATGCCGAGGAAGGCGTGCGCATCCACGCCCAACCCGACAGGCGTATCGGTGAAGCCCGAGCGGAACGAAAACAGAAAACCCTGGGCCCATTCGGTCGGGTCGCGGGGTACCAGGTCAGAGTGGTTATCGCGCTGGAAATAGTAGTTCCTCACCAGCGCATCCAGGCGCGCGCCTTCGACCAGACCGGGCGGGATGCCCAGTTCCACGGCCTGCCGGTCATTGACACCGGTGAAGATGTTGTCCTTCTGCCCCAGGGCGTTGTCGGCCTGGGCAGGCGCCGCAAGCACCAGGCCGAGCCCCAACGGGCAAAGCAGCAGGCGCCGATTCGCGTCGAGGGTCGCCATCGCCGTGCACCTCATGCCCGCCAAGGGATGGTTGGCGCATGTACTCATGTGCTGCTCCTCTAACCGGCAGCCGGCAGGCGCGACGCTGCGCCTGGCCTCATCCAACCAGCTTGCTGGCGATGACGATTTCGCCGCTCAAAACCTTGTGAATGGGACAGGCATTGGCAACTTCCAGCAAGCGCGTGCGTTGCTCTTCGCTCAGCGGCCCGCTCAAGCGAATGTCACGAGCGATTTGGATCCGAGGTTCGCGCCCCAGTAGTTCCTGCTCGATGCGGATATCCACATCGATGGCTTGCAGCGGCATTTCCTTGCGCTGTGCGTACATGGCAACCGTGATGGAAGTGCAGGCGCCGAGGGATGACAGCAACAGCCCATGGGGTGACGGCCCGACATCCCCACCGCCTGCCGCCGCATCAACATCGCTGGCCCACTGGTGCAGGCCATCTGTCACGTTCACCTGGTACGCCACGCCTGCAAACGAAGCGCGGATTGCTCGCTCTGACATTGAAACTCCTGATTGACGGTTGCCTGTGGTCACCCTGCTGCACAGGCTGCAAAGCTTGAATGATAGGTGCACGACGCAACGGACGGTAGGTGATGAAATGCGCCGCAGCGTTCTGCCTGGTGAACGCTGCGCCCGGTCAAAGGCGCTACGCCGACCGCTCGAATGCCACCGCAAGAAAGTCGATCAACTCCCGCACCGCTGGCGTCAGCCCCCGCCGCGAAGGAAACAGGGCGATTACCTCGCCCATCCTGGGTACCCAGCTCTCCAGCACGTTCAGCAAACGCCCGGCGGCCAAGTCATCCTTCACCATATCCGCTGGCAGCAACACCACGCCCACGCCCGCGAGCGCGCCCTGGTACAGCACCGCGATATCGTCGGAGACCAACCGTGGGCGGAAGCGAATGGACGCCACCCCGCCTTCGGGGCCGTCCAGGTCCCAGACGTACTCCTGAACATTCGCCCCCCAGCCAAGGCTGGGCAGTTCAAACAGATCGGCAGGCTGCAGAGGGCGGTCGTACTGCGCCAGCAAGCCGGGCGAAGCCACCAGGCACTGGCGGCTCTGTGCCAGTTTGCGCATCACCAGCTCGCTGCTTTCCAGCGGTTGATGGCGCACGCTCAGGACCAGGTCGAAGCCCTCGCCGATCACATCGACCCGCCGGTTGTAGCTCTTCACCAGCAACTCCACCGCCGGGCATTGCACCATGAACTGCCCAAGCATCGGCGCCAGGCGTGCATCCAGCAGCGAGGTGCTGCAGGCCAGCCGGACAATGCCGCTAGGCACGGCGCGGCTGCGCTGGATCGCGTCCTCGGCAGCAAATGCCCGGTCGACCATCGACATACAGTGATGGTAGTACTCCAGCCCCACTTCGGTGACCGCGAACTGCCGGGTGGAGCGCTGGATCAGGCGCACCCCCAGGCGGTCCTCCAGATTGGCGACTCGCCGGCTCAGCCGCGACTTGGGCAGGCCGAGCGCGCGCCCGGCCGATGCGAAACCGCCACACTCGACCACCTTGGTATACAGGTACAGCTCATTCAAATCGAACATCATGCTCATCGCCCACCCCCAGCTATTCGAGAATGGTCACGGTGGCAGTGGTCCCCGCACGCAAAGGTGGCGCATCGGCACTGCGCTCCAGGCGCAGCCGTACCGGGATCCGCTGGGCAAGCTTGACCCAGGTGTAGCTTGGGTTGACGTTGGCCAGCAGGCGGTTGCCCGGCTGGTTCTCGCGGTCGGTGATGGCATAGGCGATGCTCTCTACCGTGCCCTCCAGCACCTCGCCACTCATCAGGGCGATGCGCGCACGGCTGCCCACCTTGATTTTCGGCAACTTGGTTTCCTCGAAATAGCCACTGACGTGGAACGACGAACTGTCGACCAGCGCCAGCAGCGGCATGCCCGGCTGGGCATAGTCGCCCTGGCGGGTCAGCAGGTTGGTCACGTAACCGCTGACCGGGGCGCTGACCCGGGTGCGTTCGAGGTCGAGCCGGGCCTGCTGCAGCGTGGCCTCGGCGAGTTGCACGTTGGCCTGTGCCAGGCCGAGGTTGGACTGTTCGCGCAGCAGGTCGGCCTGGGCCACGGCCACGTCGGTGCCGGCCTTTTCCCATTCTTCGGCAGAGATTGCCGACATCGATTGCAGCTTGCGTCGGCGTTGCTCTTCGCTGCGCCGCTGCTTGAGCTGCGCCTCGTTGGCGACGATGGCGGCCTGCGATTGCCCCAGCGCCGCACGCGCGACTTCGACGGCTCGCACAGCATGCAGCACGGCCAGCTCGTAGCGCGACGGGTCGATCTGCAGCAGCAGGTCGCCTTGCCTGACGAACTGGTTGTCCTGCACCGGCAGCTCGATGATACGCCCTGCCACCTCGGCCGACAGGGTCACCACATCAGCCCGCACACGGGCATCACGGGTCCAGGGCGCACGGGTGTAGTAGTCCCAGGCAAACCAGCCCAGCACCACCGCAAGCGCCAGCACCGCCAGGGTCACGGCTTTGGCAAGAACAGGTTTCAACACAGGCATTTTCAGGCACTCACTCCCATCGACAACACCAGCGCCGCGCAGATCGCGGCATACAAGGCGCCCTGCAACAGCGCCGGGTGCCACACACGCGCCAGCACGCCACTGCGCCGCAACAGGGCGTCCAGCACCAGGAACAACGGCAACCCCAGCAACAACGCCTGGGCAATCGGCGGCAGGTAGACCCCGCCAAACTCGAAATCAACGGGCATAGGCGCCCTCCTCCTCAGGCAACGTCTGCGCTGCCAGCACCGGTCGATAGCGCTGCAGCAGCTGGCCGGCAACCGATAGCGCGACCCGCAGGATGAACAACTGCCGCAGCGTCTCGCGGCCCGCCTCGGCGTGTGCCTGGTGCAGCGCATCCAGGGTTTCGGCAAGCTCGGCCAGCTCGCGCAACAGCCCGTCCACATCCACCCGCCGGCGTGCTCCGATCAGATCCGCCATCTCCTGCAACCCTAGGCGCAAACGCGCCCTCGTGCCTTCAGGCAGCACCGTGAGGTTGACGCACTGGGCATGCGCCTGGCCCAGCGCAATGGCCAGCGCCGGGCACACCAGGCTGCAATCGAACAGCTCCCGGGAGCGCGCATCAGTGGCGGCGGGCAACAGGCCGATCATCGCCGACAGGCGGTCCAGCATGCGGCTCTCGAAATCGAACTGACGCGCCACGCTGGCAGGTGCCGTCACGTACTCATGCACATCCTCGCGGGCCTGGCGGAACAGCCGGGCCATGCGCTTTTGCGGGTTGAACGGGAACACCAGGGCGAACACCACCATCGCCAGCCCGCCAGCCGCCGCATAGCCACCGGCAAACTCGAACCACTGCATGGCACTGTTGTGGTAGGCGCCGACATTCTGCGGCCCGATCATCAACAGGCTGATCAACCCGATGCCCATGCCGATGCCCGCGGTCATGGGGCTGGCCAGGCCGACGGCCGCCAGGTACAGCAACGGCACCAGGCACACGGCAAGCATTTCGAAATCGGTGAACATCGGCAGCAGGGCAAACTGGTACACGGCGGACAACAGCAGCGCGACCAGCAGGCCACGGTTGTAGTTCTGGCTGGCCAGCAACGGCCGCGGCAGCGTCGCCATCAGCGAACACATGACACCGATCAGGATCACCCCGGAACGCGCGCCGTCCCAGGCCGTTTCGATCCACAACCAACCGGCGAGAAACAGCGCCAGGAACGCCCGCACGGCGTTCATGCCGGCCAGGCGGAAGTCCAGATGCAGCGCGCTGGCCTGCCCTTGGACATGGGGGCAACTGGCGCCCCTGCCCTGCTGGATCGCCTCGTTGAGCTCGATCAGTTCGTTCAGCTGCTGCAGCAGGCGCGCCTGCTCCCAGCGCAGGGCCCAGGCCAGCGAGCGCATGCGCGGGGGCAAGGGCTCGTCGAGAAACTCGACCCGATCAGCGGCGGCGTCGAAGCGCTGGTACAGGTGGCGGATCGCTTCGCGGCGCTGCGCCGACAACTTCACGCCATCACGGGCCAGTGCCTCCAGGTTGTCCAGCTCGTCCTGCCGCAACAGCTGGATTTCTTCTGGCAACGGCCCTTGCCAGTGCTGCTTGATCAACTCGCGCTGTTGGCGCAATACCAGCAGGCGCGACACCAGCAGCACCAGTTGGTTGGCCAGCAGCTGCACCAGCCCATCGGCATTGCGCAGGTGCGGAGCATCGAAATAGAGATGGCGGCGCAGGCCTTCCAGCGCACTGATCTCGCTGATCAATTGCGCCTGCCGCTGGTGCACCGCGGCTTCGTCCTCTTCGCTGCGCACCACCTCGGCGGCGTGCCGGGCGATCAGCTTGACCAGGCTATCGACCTTGCTGAAGTAGCCCTGCGCCACTGCCTGTGGGCGCGCGCTCAACAAACTGACCACGGCCACGCAGGCCACCGCCAGCAGGGTTTCGGTCAACCGGGTGATGGCCAGCAGGAGAATGCCGTCCGGTTCCGGCACGGCCAGCATCGCGACCACCACGGCGGTAAACCCGCTGAGGACGAAGGCATGCGAGTCGGTATAGCGCAGCAGCGTGCCGCCCGCCGTGCAGAACGCCAGCCACAGGGCCAGGCAGACGATGAAAGGCATTGGCGCCTGGGGGAACAAGGCCATGATCACCACCGCCATGGCGGCCCCCGCTGCGGTGCCCAGTACCTGGGCGAAACTGCGCTTGAGGGTCATGCCGGCCAACGGCAGGCTGATGATGATCACGGTCATCAGCGCCCACTTCGGTTGCTCCAGGTCGAAGATGAACGCCAGGTAGAGGCACAACAGGCCTGCAACGATGGTACGCAGCGCGAAGAACAGCACCCCACGGCCAGGGTTCAAGGCCATCTTGAAATAGGAAATCAGTGGAGCCATCCGGCACCTCGGGACACGGCCAGGAAGCCGCGCATGGGCGCATGGCATTCCGGGCCGGGTTGATTCATGAGCTGGAGGCGTCTCTGCGCATCCGCGAGCACACTCACATTACCGTTCAAGTGCGCGAGTCGAGCAACCGTAAGATATATAAGCAGATTAACTGACGACAGGTTGGATTCCGGGACACTGTGTCCCATCTCGCGAACAACGAACCAGACATGCCATTGGGGCTCCCCTTGCGCAGGGCATGCTAAATACTATGTGCATGCACCTTATCAAGGAGCCTGCAATGATTGCGGTACGCGAAGCCTGGCAAGCCGGCCTGTTCAAGCGTGAAAACTGGATGCGCAACCTTGTCTCCGGCCTCATCGTCGGGGTTGTCGCGCTGCCCCTCGCCATGGCCTTCGCCATCGCTTCCGGGGTCAAGCCAGAGCAAGGCATCTACACCGCAATCATAGGCGGGCTGCTGGTTTCCTTGCTGGGCGGCTGTCGATTGCAGATCGCCGGACCGACCGGGGCCTTCATCGTGATCCTCGCTGGAGTGACGGCGAAGTACGGAGTGGACGGCCTTCAACTGGCCACGATGATGGCTGGCGCCATACTGCTGGTGCTTGGCATTACCCGCCTGGGCGCAGTCATCAAGTTCATTCCCGACCCGGTGATCGTCGGTTTCACCGCCGGCATCGGCATCATCATCTGGGTGGGGCAATGGCGAGATTTCTTCGGCCTGCCCGAAATCGAAGGCGGGCACTTCCACGAAAAACTGTGGCATCTGTTGCAAGCCCTGCCAGACCTCCACATTGCCACGACGCTGCTTGCAACATGCAGCCTTGCTTTGCTGATCCTGACGCCAAGGTTGCCCGTGCTGAAACGCCTGCCCGGGCCGCTGGTCGCCATGGTGTTCGCGACGCTGGTCCAATCACTGTTCCATTTCGACGGCGTGGCTACCATCGGCACCGCCTTCGGCGCGATCCCACAAGGTTTGCCGTCACTCACCTGGCCCGAGGTCTCCCTGGCGCGGGTGATCGAACTGATCGGGCCGGCGTTTGCGATCGCCATGCTGGGGGCCATTGAATCGTTGCTCTCGGCTGTCGTCGCCGACGGCATGGCAGGCACCAGGCACGACTCGAACCAGGAACTGATCGGCCAAGGGGTCGCCAACCTGGTAGTGCCGCTGTTCGGGGGCTTTGCCGCCACAGGTGCGATTGCCCGGACAGCGACCAACATCCGCAATGGTGCTACCGGGCCACTGGCCGGCATCATCCATGCGCTGACACTGGTACTGATCATCCTGTTCCTGGCGCCACTGGCGTCGAACATTCCACTCTGCGCACTGGCGGCGATTCTGTTCGTCGTCGCCTACAACATGAGCGAGCTGAAGCATTTCAAGCGCATGCTGCAACGCGCACCGCGAGCCGACATCGCCATCCTGCTCGTCACCTTCACATTGACGGTGTTCAGTGACCTGGTGATCGCCGTGAACATCGGCGTCATCCTCGCCATGCTTCAGTTCATGCGCCGCATGGCATCGTCCGTCGAAGTCCAGCAGGTGGTCGAAGAGGAACTGGCCAATGAACTGCACAGCAACGGCCAGGCATCGCTCCCCCCCGGCGTGATGGTGTACACCATCGAGGGCCCGCTGTTCTTCGGCGCCGCTGAAACCTTCGAGCGCGCGCTGTCACAAACGCATACCGACCCTGAACTGCTGGTGATTTGCCTGAAGCGGGTGCCCTTCATGGATATCACCGGGCTGCAGACCCTGGAGGAAGTGATCCAGCAACTGCATGAACGCCAGATCGTGGTGAAACTGTGCGAAGCCAACGGCAAGGTGCTTGGCAAGCTGGAAAGGACCGGTATCCTGCGGCTGCTTGGCCCCGGGCACTATCACCAAACCCTCGGTACCGCCCTGCTCGAGGCGCAGGCACCGGCGGCACAATACTGACGTGTGGCACAAGCGATCGGGGAGCCATGCACGCGCATGGCTCCCCTGCCGGATTACTTCGACAGCTTGCTGAAGCTGGTCATCAGGTTGCGGTAGTCCGGGATGTGGTTGGAGAATAGCGTGCCCAGTCCTTCGATGTCGTTGCGCCAGTCGCGGTGCAGCTCGCAGGCCACGCCGAACCAGGTCATCAGCTGCGCGCCGGCGGCTTCCATCCGGCGCCAGGCCGAATCACGGGTCAGTTCGTTGAAGGTACCGGAGGCATCGGTGACCACGAACACATCGAAGCCTTCTTCCAGGGCCGACAGTGCCGGGAAGGCCACGCAAACCTCGGTCACCACACCGGCGATGATCAACTGCTTCTTGCCGGTGGCCTTGACCGCCTTGACGAAGTCTTCGTTGTCCCAGGCATTGATGTTGCCCGGGCGCGCGATGTACGGCGCGTCAGGGAACTGCTCCTTGAGTTCGGGCACCAGCGGGCCATTTGGGCCGTTCTCGAAGCTGGTGGTGAGGATGGTCGGCAACTTGAAGTACTTGGCCAGGTCCGACAGGGCCAGCACATTGTTCTTGAAACGGTCGGGTTCGATATCCCTTACCAAAGAGAGCAAACCCGTCTGGTGATCCACCAGCAGTACGGCGGCGTTATTCTTGTCCAGTCGCTTGTATTGAAAGGCCATGATGTTTTCCTTACTCGGGTTGGATGCGTTTGGTATGACTTCGCCCAAACAATGGCGCCCCGGTAAGATAACCAGCCAGGCAGAGCCGTGACAGGCTGACATCCGCAACACAGAGTCCCATTTCGGGAACAGCCACCTGGCACTGCAAGGCCGTGGGGTTGAGGCTTCAGCCCAGCAACTGGCTCAACACCGCTCGTAACTTCCCCGGTTTGACAGGCTTGTTCAGCAACGGCGCACCGAGCTTGTTCAAGGAGCGTCGGCACTGATCGCTGCGGTCGGCGGTGATGATCACCGCGGGTATGGCGGCGCCGAAATGCTCACGGAAGTGCCTGACCACCTCGCAGCCGACAACACCGTGGTCCAGGTGAAAGTCCGCCAGGATCAATTCCGGTGCCCGCCCCTGCAATGCCAGCAGGGCGCCAACCTCGTCGGTCGCGGTAACCACTTCGCAGCCCCACTGCCCGAGCAGAGCGCCCATGCTCTCGAGGATGCTCACTTCGTTGTCCAGTACCAGCAGGCGGCGGCCTGGCAACGGGTTGCCTGCGCCAGGCTGCGGCGCGGCCTGATGGATAGGCAGCGGCATGGCTTCGCCGATCGGCACATCGATGCTGAACATCGAGCCACGCCCCGGCCACGAACGCACCCCGACGCGGTAGCCTAGAATCTTGGCGATCCGCTCGACGATCGCCAGCCCCAGGCCCACACCCTTGCGGTCGGCGGCGCGGCCTACGTCCAGTTGGTTGAACTCGAGAAATATGGCCTGCAGCCGATCCGCCGCGATGCCCCGCCCGGTATCCCACACCTCCAGGCGCAAGTGATCGCCGCGGCGCCGGGCCCCCAGCAGGATCCCGCCTTCGTCGGTATAACGGCAGGCGTTGCTGAGAAAGTTGCGCAGGATACGCGTCATCAGCCGCAGGTCGGTACTGATGGCGTAGTCGCCAATGCGCGCGCGCAGCTTCAGGCCTGCCGCATCGGCCACCGTGCGAAACTCCGAGACCAGCGGCCCGAACAGTTCGTCGAGGCGGTACAGCGCCACGTCCGGCTTGACCGCCGCCTGGTCGAGCCGGGAAATGTCCAGCAGGTCGGTCAGCAGGTCTTCGGCACCCTCCAGGGCCTGGTGGGTACGCTCCACCAGCACCTTTTCCGCTTCTGGCAGTGGCCTTTCGCGCAAGGTCGAGATCAGCAGCCGTGCGGCATTCAGCGGTTGCAGCAGGTCATGGCTGGCGGCAGCGAGGTACTTGTCCTTGCTGCGGTTGGCGGTTTCCGCGGCGTCGCGGGCATCGCGCAGGGCGCGGGCGATCTGTTTGCGCTCGGCGATCTGTTGTTGCAGGTTGCGGTTGGCCTCCAGCAGTTCATCGGTGCGGGCGGCCACCCGTTGCTCGAGTTCGTCATTCAGTTGCTGCAGGCGCTGCTGGGCCAGCTTGCGTTCGGTGATGTCGGCGACAAACCCTTCCACCAGCCCTTCCTGCCCGGGCTTGAGCAACAGGTTCATCAGCACATCGAGGTGGCTGCCATCCTTGCGCCGCAAGCGGGTTTCATAGCCGTGCAGGCTGCGTTCACGGGCGAGGGTCGCGGTGATGGCGTGCAGCTCCTCGGCCCCGCCGACAAACAGGTTGGCGGCAAGGTCCGTCAGCGGAAACAGCAACGCTTGCGGGTTGTCGTAACCGAGCATGCGTGCCAACGCCGGGTTGGCGGCACGCATGCCGTCTTGCAGGCTGGCCTGGAAAATCCCGTGCACGGCGTTTTCGAACAGCCATTTGTAGCGGTTGCGTTCGGCCTCAAGTTCGTCCAGGCGTGCCGCCAGCTCCGGGTAATGGCTCTTGCGTGCCGAGTGGTCGCCCAGCCCCAGCAACCCGGCCAGCGCCCGTTGCTGCTCATCAGAGGGCCTCGCCATAGACCACCTCGACATCACGCTGGCTCGACGCACGCGGGTTGGTGAGGATGCACGGGTCATCCATCGCATGTTGCGACAGGAACGGGATATCGGCCGTGCGTACCCCGTGCAGGCCCAGGGTTTCGTGGAAGCCGATGGCATGCTTCAGGGCGATCAGGTGCTCCACCAGGCGCGCGCAGATCTGCTTGTGGTTGAGGCCACGGCAGTCGATACCCAGCACTTCGGCAATCACCTTGAAACGCTCCGGTGCCGAGCTGTAGTTGAACGCCACCACGTGCTCCACCAGCACCGCATTGCACAAACCATGCGGCAGGTCGAGAAACCCGCCCAGGCTGTGCGACATGGCGTGGACCGCCCCCAGGATCGCATTGGAAAACGCCAGCCCCGCCTGCATGCTGCCCAGCATGATCTTCTCGCGCAGGGCGATATCGGTGGGGTTGGCGATCATTTCCACCAGGTTGCCGTTGATCAGGCGCATGGCCTCCAGCGCATGGGGGTCGGTCAGCGGGCCGTGGCCGGTGGAAACGAAGGCTTCGATGGCATGCACCAGCGCATCGATACCGGTGCAGGCCGACAGGAACGGGTCCATGCTCAGGGTGGTTTGCGGGTCGATCAGCGACACGTCCGGCACCACCGCCTTGCTGACGATGGAGAACTTCATGCGCTCCTGCTGGTTGGAAATGATCACGAACTGCGACACGTCCGCCGAGGTGCCGGCCGTGGTCGGGATCAGGATCAGCGGCGGGCTGGGCACGCGGATCATGTCCACGCCTTCGAATTCGAGGATGCTGCGCCCGTGGGCGACCACGATGCCGATGGCCTTGCCGCAATCCATCGGGCTGCCGCCGCCTACTGCGACAATCACATCACAGTGGTTCTGCCGGTAGATCTCGGCACCGAGCATCACCTCTTCGACCCGCGGGTTGGGCGATACGGCGCTGTACAGACAGTAGTCGATACCCTGGGCCTGCAGGCTGGCCTCCACGTCCCCTACCCAACCGGCGGCGATCACACCGGGGTCGCTGACCACCAGCACCTTGCGCGCACCGAAGGTCTTGGCGTAATTGGCGACATTGTGCCGGCAGCCGGCACCAAAGATGATCTCGGGCGAAACGAACTTGCGAAGCGGGCTGAAACTCTGGCTCATCGGGAAGCCTGTTCTTATTGTTCTGGAAGGTAACCGCCAGCGTAAAGCATCCCGTAGCGAAAGCAACCAGACCAAAGCGTGACCACGGCTCATTCGATCCAGTACTTGGCACGGGCCACCTCCAGGAACGCCAGGATGTCCTCGTCGAGCCCCGGCACACCGGGGAAACGCTGTGCCAGGCGGTCGATGACAGCCGCCACGCTGCGCTGGCCGTCCAGCAACTCGAGCACCCAACCGGCACTGGCGTTGAGCTCGATGATGCCCTCGGGGTACAGCAGCACATGGCACGCCTGGCGCGACTCCCAGCGCAGGCGAAAGCCCTTGCGCAAGGCCAGGGCTTGTTCGCGATCGATCAGGTTCACAACGGGCTTGCGCAATGAAGACCCGGCCATCGCGATGATGGCCGGACAGGCATCAACGATTGGCGAAGTACATCGTCACTTCGAAGCCGATGCGCAGGTCGGTAAAGGCGGGTTTAGTCCACATGGGGCATTCCTCTTCTTGGTGCCGGGCGATTCCGGTAGAGGCATTAATGCACGAGGGGCGACGGGGCCGAATGCTACTTTGGGACAGGTTTGCGGGGTGCGTTGGTAGGAAGGCAGGGAAAAGCCGAGGATTGATGTGTTGCTGTGCTGGCCTTATCGCCGGCAAGCCAGCTCCCACAGGTACTGCACAAGGTTCAAGGCCCATGCAGTACCTGTGGGAGCTGGCTTGCCTGCGATGGGCTGCAAGGCAGCCCCCGAGGCCCTCCCAGGCTTTAGAAGAAGCCCAGCGGGTTGATGTCGTAGCTCACCAGCAGGTTCTTGGTCTGCTGGTAGTGATCGAGCATCATCTTGTGCGTCTCGCGGCCCACACCGGACTTCTTGTAGCCACCGAACGCGGCATGCGCCGGGTACAGATGGTAGCAGTTGGTCCACACGCGCCCGGCCTTGATCCCACGCCCCATGCGATAGGCACGGTTGATGTCACGGGTCCACAGCCCCGCGCCCAGGCCAAACTCGCTGTCGTTGGCGATCGCCAGGGCTTCGGCTTCGTCCTTGAAGGTGGTCACGCCCACCACCGGGCCGAAGATCTCCTCCTGGAACACACGCATCTTGTTGTTGCCCTTGAGCAAGGTCGGCTGGATGTAGTAACCGCTGGCCAGGTCGCCATCGAGCCGCTCGGCAGCGCCACCGGTGAGCAGCTGCGCGCCCTCCTCCCGGGCAACCTGCAGGTAGGAAAGGATCTTGTCGTATTGCTGCTCCGAGGCCTGGGCACCGACCATGGTCGCGGTGTCCAGCGGGTTGCCACGGGTAATCCTGGCGATCTTTTTTATCACCTCGGCCATGAACGGCTCGTAGATCGACTCCTGGATCAGCGCCCGCGACGGGCAAGTGCACACTTCGCCCTGGTTGAAGAACGCCAGCACCAGGCCTTCGGCTGCCTTTTCGATGAACGCGGGCTCGGCCTGCATGATGTCTTCGAAGAAGATGTTCGGCGACTTGCCGCCCAGTTCGACGGTGGACGGGATGATGTTCTCAGCCGCGCACTTCATGATGTGCGAGCCCACCGGGGTGGAACCGGTGAAGGCGATCTTGGCGATGCGCTTGCTGGTGGCCAGGGCCTCGCCGGCTTCGCGGCCAAAGCCCTGGACGATGTTCAGCACGCCAGCCGGAAGCAGGTCGGCGATCAGCTCGGCGAAAATGGTGATCGACAGTGGCGTCTGCTCTGCCGGCTTGAGCACCACGCAGTTGCCAGCGGCCAGGGCCGGGGCGAGTTTCCAGGCGGCCATCAGCAGCGGGAAGTTCCACGGGATGATCTGCCCGACCACGCCCAGCGGCTCGTGGATATGGTAGGCCACGGTGCCTTCGTTGATCTCGGCAGCGCCGCCTTCCTGGGCACGGATGCAGCCGGCGAAGTAACGGAAGTGGTCCGCCGCCAATGGCACGTCGGCGTTGAGGGTTTCGCGCACGGCCTTGCCGTTGTCCCAGCTTTCGGTAACGGCCAGTACTTCGAGGTTCTGTTCGATGCGGTCGGCAATCTTCAGCAGCACCAGGGCACGGTCCTGCACCGAAGTCTTGCCCCAGGCCTCGGCAGCAGCATGCGCGGCGTCCAGGGCCTGCTCGACGTCCTGGGCGCCGGAGCGCGGGAATTCGGCAATCGGCTGGCCGTTGACCGGCGAGCTGTTGGTGAAGTACTGGCCGCCCAGCGGCGGCACGAATTCACCGTTGATGAAGTTGCCGTAGCGTGGCTTGAAGGACACGATGGCGCCTGGGGTTCCGGGTTGTGCGTAGATCATGCTGAGCCTCTGCGGGTCGATGCCTGTCCGGCGACAGGCGATGGGCCGATGGTAAAAAGCCCCGCCTGCCGGGCGAATGCATCGTTGGCAGCGGGGCTCTCGTCATTTGGTAGTAGGGCCGCTTGCCGCAGGGTCTCCTGCAGCAAGCGGCAGGTTGTCGGCTTAGCGACTGGCGCTTGCCGTTTGCAGCTGCTTGGGCAGCTTGAAGGTCCAGAGCATGCCGCCCTGGTTGAAGTCCTTGACCCGCTTGGCCACTTCGCCGCCCCACAGCGGCACCGCGCCGCCCCAGCCGGAAACCACCGAAACGTATTGTTCGCCGTCCATTTCCCAGGTTACTGGCGAGCCGAGCACGCCGGAGCCGGTCTGGAACTCCCAGACCTTGTCGCCGGTCTTGGCGTTGAACGCCTGCAGGAAGCCCTCCGGCGTGCCAGTGAATACCAGGTTGCCCTTGGTGGTCAGCACCCCGCCCCACAGCGGCGCGAAGTTCTTGTGGCGCCATACTTCCTTGCCACTGACCGGGTCGATGGCGCGCAGCACGCCGATGTAGTCTTCGTTGAGCGGCTTGATGGTGAAGCCGGCACCAAGGAACGCCGCGCCCTTCTTGTAGGCGATGCCTTCGTTCCAGATGTCCATGCCCCACTCGTTGGACGGCACGTAGAACAGCCCGGTGTCCTGGTTGTAGGCCATCGGCATCCAGTTCTTGGCACCGAGGAATGCCGGCGCCACGAACACCGAGCTGCCCTTGGCCTCGCTACCCGGCGCCCCCGGCCGGCTGGCCTCGTTGTAGATCGGCCGGCCGTCCTTGTCCAGGCCGGTGGCCCAGGTGATCTTGTCGACGAAGGGGAAGCCACGGATGAACTTGCCGTTGGTGCGGTCCAGCACGTAGAAGAAGCCGTTGCGGTCAGCGGTGGCGGCGGCCTTGACCTCCTTGCCGCCGTCCTTGTAGTTGAACGAGATCAGCTCGTTGACGCCGTCGAAGTCCCAGCCGTCATGCGGCGTGCTCTGGAAGTGCCACTTGATGGTGCCATCGTCGGGGTTCAGGGCCAGGCGCGACGAGGAATACAGGTTGTCGCCCGGGCGCAGGTGCGAGTTCCACGGTGCCGGGTTGCCGGTGCCGAACAGGATCAGGTTGGTTTCCGGGTCGTAGTAGCCGCCCAGCCAAGGCGCCGCACCACCGGTCTTCCACAGGTCGCCGGGCCAGGTCTTGCCCGCCTCGCCGCCGGAAATGCCGTTTTCGATCGCCTTGCCGTCCTTGTACACGTAGCCCATGTGCCCTTCCACGGTCGGGCGCATCCACAGCAGCTCGCCGTTTTCCGGGTTGTAGGCCTGGATCTTGCCCACCACGCCAAACTCGCCGCCGGCAACGCCGGTGATCAGCTTGCCGTTTACGATCATCGGCGCGGCGCTGATGGAGTAGCCCTCCTTGTGGTCGGCCACCTTCTTGCTCCATACCACCTTGCCAGTGTCCTTGTTCAATGCCACCAGCTTGGCATCGAGGGTGCCGAAGAACACCAGGTTGCCGTACAGCGCAACGCCACGGTTGATCACGTCGCAGCACGGGCGAATGTCATCGGGCAGGCGCGCATCGTATTGCCACAGCTTCTTGCCGGTACGGGCGTCCACGGCGAACACCCGCGAGTAGGAGCCGGTCAGGTACATCACCCCGTCCTTGACCAGCGGCTGGGCCTGCTGGCCGCGCTGCTTCTCACCGCCGAAGGAAAACGCCCAGACCGGCCGCAGGTCCTTGACGTTGTCGGTATTGAGCAGGTTCAGCGGGCTGTAGCGCTGGCCCTGCACGCCCAGGCCATTGGTCACGATCTGCTGCGGGTTCTTCGGGTCCTGGAGAATTTCTTCATTGCTGACAGCGGCGTGGGCTGCACCGGCAAGCAGCATGGCGCTGAGCACCAGGCTCAAGGCGAACACGGGACGACGTGTGGATCGGGTCATGACGGCTACCTTTGGTTTTTTTGTTGTATCCGGGAAAACTTCCCGGTGTGTCGGGAATTCTTGGTCCCGACCTGCTTGCCAACAATTGCCCGCAGTGCTGAGTTTTCTAGTTCCTTGGTATCAGTGAACCTGCGCGGCCCCCCCTGTGGGAGCGGCCTTGTGTCGCGAAAGGGCTGCAAGGCAGCCCCGGCGATTTCAGCCATCGGCACAAATTCTGGGGCCGCTTCGCGCCCCTTTCGCGACACAAGGCCGCTCCCACAGGGAACCGCGTTACACCCTCAGATTGGGGGCTTGGCGTCCACGCGCCGCAGCTGCTGGCGTTCGTAGCGGGGGTACAGGTGGCTGACACTGCGAATCAGCTCGTATCGAGTCAGGCTGATACCAGCAAACCGCTCGGGTATCGGGCTGCGGATCATCTCGGCCATGTCATCGCCGCGCGCCGCGCCGTCACGCATCAACCCATCCAGCCAGCCCAGGTAATCGCGCATCTGCGCAAACGGCCGGGCATCGCTGGCCAGCGGCCCGTGACCAGGTACCAGCTGCTTCCAGGGCAGCGCTTGCAAGGTGTCCAGGTCCTTCAGCCACACCTCCAGCCCCGGGGTGTTGGGCGTGGTCAGCGCGCGCTCGTGAAACACCAGGTCGCCGGCGAACAGCACACCGGTGCTTTCATCCAGAATCGCCAGGTCGGCACCGGTATGCCCGCCCAGCGCCAGCAGCCGCAGGCGGTGCCCACCCACCTCGTGAATACCCGGCTCCAGCACCCGGGTCGGCAGCACCACCTCGGTACCGCGCATCCAGTCGCCGACCAGGCGGTACATGTTCTCGGCCATGGCCTCGCCCTGCTGGCGCAACAGCTCGCCGGTACCGGCCAGGGCGCCGATGGGCACGTCGGCAAAGGCCTGGTTGCCCAGCACATGATCGGGGTGATGATGGGTCAGCAGCACTTCGACCACCGGCTTGTCGGTGGTGGCGGCAATGGCCTGGCGCAAGGCATCGCCGTAGCGTTTCGACGGCCCGCTGTCGATCACCACCACCCCGCTGTCGGTGACGATGAACGCGGTGTTGACGATATTGCCGCCGTTGTCCTTGGCAAAATTGTCGGTGCTGCCCTCCAGCAGCCAGGTGCCCTCGGCGATCTGCCGGGGCTTCAGGCGATAGTCCAGGTCTGCCCAGGCCGGCAGGCCCAGGCACAGCAGCAACAGCAGAATGCAACGCATGACGTGCGCCTCTGGTCAGGGATGGAGTCGGGCAACGCGTTCAGGGCACTGCCGCCTCGAACTGGTTGCCGCTGTTGTCCTGCAACACCAACCGGGTCGGCCCGGGGCCCTGGATGTCGAAGCCCAGGTTGGGGTTTTCGCTAACCGCCGGGTACAGTTCCAGGCTGGCCAGGCGCTGGCCGTCCGCGCCTTGCAGCTCGGCATGGTTGAGGAAAAATTCGGGAATGCCGCTGACTAGGCCGTTGTCCATCGGGTGGGCCACCTGCAGGCGCAAGCGGCTGCTGTCGCCGCGCGGGTAGCGCCCGCCCAGGACTTCACCGAGGTGCTCCTCCCAACCGGGCTGGGTGCGTACCACGCTGGGCGCGGTACAACCGCCGCCAGCGGCGTCGATCAAGGCCGAGCCGACATGCCACAGGCCGTCACGCGTCAGCACCGCAGCACGCAGCGGTGTGGCCTGCTCGATGCGGATACGGATCGACAACCAGGGCAGTACGCGCTCGCCGGGCCGGAAGTCGACAATGCGCGGCAGCGGGTTGAGTTCGGCCCAGGCGAGAATCCGCACCACCTCGCCGCTGAACGCCCGGGCGTCGATCTCCAGCGGCACCTGGCGGGCGTCTTCGGCAAACGGCGGCGCCAGCAGCCTGACCCGGTCATCGAACACGAACGCGGCCTGGCCCAGCAACTGCTTGTGGTAGAAGTCCCACATCACCGACGGCACCGGGTCCTTTTGGTTACTCGGCTCGCTGGCCAGGGCCTGTGCGGCCCAGGGCATCCAGCAGGCCAGCAGGAAAGTTGCTCGCCAGTTCATCGCCCACTCCTTGATGAAACAGTTGTCCATTGAGCCAGCGCCGCCCCTGTGGGAGCGGGCGTGCCCGCGAACACGGGCGAAGCCCGTGCCATCCTCCGCGGAGCCTGCTTCGCGGGCATGCCCGCTCCCACAGGGATACGCATGCGCTACTGATACATTTCCGGGACTTGATAGCGCAGGCCGTAATGGGCATAAATCGCCTTCATCCGCCCATCACGAATCAACGCCTCAAGCGCCTCCTCCACCGCATACGCCAGCTGCCGGTTGCTTTCATGCACCGCCATGCCGATCTCCCAGGCCTGCTTGCCAAGGTTCGGGTAGGCGTTTTCCGCCAGTGCCAGTTGCGGGTCGGCGGCCTGGTGCAGTTGCCAGTCAACCTCGCCGCGCATCGCCATCACCGCGTCTACCTGGCCGGCCTGCATGGCACCGAAGGCCTGCTGCACATTGGGGTAATGATGGGTCCTGGCGCTGAGCATGCCGTTGAACACGGAAGTCAGGTAGAACGACGGCACGCTGTCCACCTCGACCCCGATCGGGTGCTGCCGGAACACCGCGACACTGGCCACCGAGGCCAGGCGGCGGCGATCGTAGGCGACCTGCCAGCGCTCCTCCTGATAGGGGCCGAACATCACCACCTGGGCGTTTTCCAGCTCGCCCACCTCGTTGCGCCGCTGCGCGTAGGCGTGGTCGTACGGCACCCGCATCATCAGGTCGGCCAGCTGCTGGTGGCGCAACGGGCTGCCGCGCCAGATGTAGTCGCGCAGATCGTCGTCGAGCTTTTCCCCGGGTGGCGCCCAGATCAGTTGCAAGCGCACTCCCAACGCCGTTGCCAGGGCCTGTGCCAGCTCAACGTCGACACCGCGCGGCTGGCCGTGGTCCTCGAAGCTGTAGGGCGCAAAGTCCTTGTACACCGCCACCTTCAGTTCGCCGGCGGCGATGATCGCGTCGTAGCTGCGCACCTGCGCCTGCGCCGCTGCGCAACATAGCAGCAGGCCGCTCAACAGCACCGCCAACAGGCGCATGGCCGTCACTCCTCGACGTGCACGCTGTCCAGGTAGGTGCGCACCGCCCACAGGGCCTCCTGGCTCAGGTAGTCGGCCATTTTCGGCATGTACACCCGGCCGTCGCGGACCGCACCATGGCGTACACGCTCGACGAACCATTCATCCCCGGCCTCGCCGGCATCGAGCATGCGCAAATCCGGGGCGATGCCCCCGGACTTGGCCTCCAGGCCATGGCAGGCGGCGCAGTTCTGGTTGTAGGCCGAGGCACCGATTTCCACGGCCTTGTCGTGCTCGGGAGAGCTGCGGTACGGGTTGACCGCCGCCCAGCCATCGCCGTCCAGGGTCACGCCAGCGTCCTTGATCGGGGTCAGGCCTTGGGTTTCCACGGCCTGCGGCACCACATTGCCATGTGCCCAGGCCGTGCCGGTCAGCACTGCACTGGCAAGCAGCCCGGCAGCCAGCAAGACGTTGCGTTTTGTTGTCATTTTTATGCCCTCACGATTGCACGCAAGGCCTCAACCACAGAGGCCGTGTCGCCATCTTAGAAACAGCCCGCAAGCGGCCGAATGCTGCTTTGGTGGCCGCGCCTTACTCCCTTGGTAGTAGGGCTTGTGGCGAAGGGCCAAATGAGGTGCCCTGCGGGAACTATTCCCGGCAAGGGCGGGACATTTTCCGTATCCGGCGACGCCCGTGCCGTCCCACCCTGTGCAGGCCAAAACCTCCACTGGGAACTGCAACCATGACAACAAGAACGCTACCCGCCCTTTCCCCTCTGGCCCTGAGCGTGCGGGCCTTGCTGCTGGCCGGTAGCCTGGCCCTGAGCAACGCGGCCATAGCCGCCACCGCCCCAGCCGCACCTGCCGGCAAGAACGTGACCTGGGAAGACATCGCCAACGACCACCTGACCACCCAGGACGTGCTGCAGTACGGCATGGGCACCAACGCCCAGCGCTGGAGCCCGCTGGCCCAGGTCAATGACCAGAACGTGTTCAAGCTGACCCCGGCCTGGTCCTATTCCTTCGGCGACGAGAAGCAGCGCGGCCAGGAATCCCAGGCCATCGTCAGTGACGGCGTGGTCTACGTCACCGGCTCCTATTCGCGGGTGTTCGCCCTCGATGCCAAGACCGGCAAGCGCCTGTGGACCTACAACCACCGCCTGCCGGACAACATTCGCCCCTGCTGCGATGTGGTCAACCGCGGCGCGGCGATCTATGGCGACAAGATCTACTTCGGCACCCTCGACGCGCGGGTCATCGCCCTCGACAAGCGCACCGGCAAAGTGGTGTGGAACAAGAAGTTCGGCGACCACGCCGCCGGCTACACCATGACCGGCGCCCCGGTGCTGATCAAGGACAAGACCAGCGGCAAGGTACTGCTGATCCACGGCAGCTCCGGCGATGAATTCGGCGTGGTCGGCCAACTGTTCGCCCGCGATCCGGACACCGGCGAAGAGGTGTGGATGCGGCCCTTCGTCGAGGGCCACATGGGCCGCCTGAACGGCAAGGACAGCACGCCGACCGGTGACGTCAAGGCACCGTCCTGGCCGGACGACCCCACCACCGAAACCGGCAAGGTCGAAGCCTGGAGCCACGGCGGTGGCGCGCCTTGGCAAAGCGCCAGCTTCGACCCCGAGACCAACACCATCATTGTCGGTGCTGGCAACCCCGGCCCCTGGAATACCTGGGCGCGCACCTCGAAGGATGGCAACCCGCAAGACTTCGACAGCCTGTATACCTCAGGGCAGGTCGGCGTCGACCCCAGTACCGGTGAGGTGAAGTGGTTCTACCAGCACACACCCAACGATGCCTGGGATTTCTCCGGCAACAACGAACTGGTGCTGTTCGATTACAAAGGCAAGGACGGCAAGCTGGTCAAGGCCACTGGCCACGCCGACCGCAACGGTTTCTTCTATGTGGTGGACCGCAACAACGGCAAACTGCAGAACGCCTTCCCCTTCGTGGACAACATCACCTGGGCCAGCCACATCGACCTCAAGACCGGGCGCCCGGTGGAAAACCCAGGGCAGCGCCCGGCCAAGCCGCTGCCGGGCGAAACCAAGGGCAAGCCGGTGGAGGTCTCGCCACCCTTCCTTGGCGGCAAGAACTGGAACCCCATGGCCTACAGCCAGGACACCGGCCTGTTCTACATCCCCGGCAACCAGTGGAAGGAGGAGTACTGGACCGAGGAAGTGAACTACAAGAAGGGCTCGGCCTACCTGGGCATGGGTTTCCGCATCAAGCGCATGTACGACGACCACGTCGGCACCCTGCGCGCCATGGACCCGACCACCGGCAAGCTGGTCTGGGAGCACAAGGAGCACCTGCCGCTGTGGGCTGGCGTGCTGGCGACCAAGGGCAACCTGGTGTTCACCGGCACCGGCGACGGCTTCTTCAAGGCCTTCGACGCCAAGACGGGCAAGGAGCTGTGGAAGTTCCAGACCGGCAGCGGCATCGTCTCGCCGCCCATCACCTGGGAACAGGACGGCGAGCAGTACATCGGCGTGACCGTGGGCTACGGCGGCGCGGTGCCGCTATGGGGTGGCGATATGGCCGAACTGACCAAGCCGGTGGCCCAGGGTGGTTCGTTCTGGGTGTTCAAGATCCCCAGCTGGGACAACAAGACTGCACAGCGTTGACTGCATGAGTTGACGCATCACTGGGGCTGCGATGGGCCGCAAAGCGGCCCCAGGGTGCATACCCGACTTCACATTGAGAGCCTTTCGCCATGAACTACCTGCCACTTGCCTTGCTGATCGTGCTGGCCCCTGCCATGGCCGAGAATGCCGACGACGTTGGCAACGATCCCCCCCTGACCATCAACGGCTGCGTGATTGCCGAAGCCAGCCAGTGCCCGGGAGCCGACCTGCGGGGCGCCAACCTGGCCAACCAGGACCTGCGCAAGATGAACCTGGCCGGCGCCGACCTGCGCGATGCCGACCTGCGCCATGCCCGGCTGGACCTGGCCAACCTGGAAAGGGCCAGCCTGCAAGGCGCCAACCTGACTCGCGCCAGCCTGCAGCAGAGCAACCTGCGCCTGGCCAACCTGAGCCATGGCCGGCTCGTGGCCGTTCAGGGTTGGGGCCTGTTTGCCCAGGGCGCGCAATTTGCCAAGGCCGACCTCAGCGCTGCGTACCTGCAGTTCGCCAGGTTGTCAGGGGCAAAGATGCAGCAGGCCAACCTGCGGGCGGCGGACCTGGAAATGGCCTGGCTGAGCAAGGCTGACCTGCAAGAGGCCGACCTTGGCGATGCCAACCTGCAGGAGGCCAAGTTTGGCCAGAGCAACCTGGCCCGCGCCGACTTGCGCGGGGCGCGCCAGCATTACGGGAATTTTCAGGAGGCCAACATGGAGGGGTGCAAGGGGTGCCCCGAGACCTGGGACAATTGAGCCCGATATTCCTGCGTTACGCAGGCCCCCCCTGTAGGAGCGGCCTTGTGTCGCGATGGGCTGCAAAGCAGCCCCGACGATTGCTGCGTTGACGCTGAAGCCCCTGGGGGCCGCCTTGCGGCCCATCGCGACACAAGGCCGTTCCTACAAGGCTCTGCGCAAAGTCCAGATAGCAGAATGCCTCACCCCGCCACCCGCACCACCCCCAGATCAATCCCCAGATGCACCAGCTCGGCATGGGAGCTGACCTGCAACTTGCTCTTGAGCAAGGTCAGGTGGTTGGACACGGTCTTGGCGCTGATGCACAGCTGCTCGGCAATCCCCCGCACCGGTGTGCCCTTGGCCAACATCACGAAAATCTCCAGCTCACGCTGGGTCATGCGCTGCAGGCGCGGGTCGCTGGCATTGTGCTGTGAGGTGCAGGCCAGCTGGGTGGCCAGGGGCTGTTCGATATAGGCATGCCCGGCCAACACCCGTTGCACCGCCTCGATCAGCACTTCGGGCGCCGAGTTCTTGGTCAGGTATCCCGAAGCCCCGGCATCCAGCGCCTGGCGTACCAACGGCAGTTCGTCATGCATGCTGAAGAACAGCACCCGCAGTTGCGGCAGGCGCTGACGCAGGCGCCGGGTGGTTTCCAGGCCGCTGATACCTGGCAGGCCGAAATCCATGATCACCAGGTTGGGCACTTGCTCCTGAACCCGGGCCAGCGCCTCTTCGCCACTGGCAGCCTCACGCACCTGTACTGTCGGCAGCACCGCACGCAACAGGCTGGCATAGCCCTGGCGGACCACGGCGTGGTCATCGACCAACACGATATTCATCACACCTCCATGGGAATGTTCAGGGCCAGCGCCCAGCCGGCACCCGGGCGGCTGAGAATGCGCAGTTCGCCGCCAAGGCTGCGGGCGCGCTCGGCCATCGAATGCAGGCCTACACCGGGGCGCTGAGGCTGGCTCGCACCGCAACCGTTGTCGCGAACCAACAGGCGCAAGCCCTTGGCGCTGCGTTGCAGGCGCACCCGTACCTGGCTGGCGCCAGCGTGCCGGGCGACGTTGGTCAATGCCTCCTGCAGCAAGCGATACAGATGCGTGCGACTCGGCCCGGGTAGTGCCGGCAAATGCTCGCTTACCCGCAGGCGGCAATCGATACCCTGGCTGGCCTGCCATTGGCTCACCAGCAGGCCGAAGGCTTCGGCCAGTGGCATGTGCTGCAGCGCCAGCGGGTACAGGTTGTGTACCAGGGCGCGGAAACCTTGCTGCAGGCGTTCGCAATCGAGCTCCAGGGTGCGGGTCGTCTGCGCCACCGCGGTTGGCTGGTCGGCCACCATGCGCAGCAGGCAGAGCTGGGCCCGAATACCCGCCAGGTATTGTCCGAGGTCGTCGTGCAGGGTCTGCGCCAGCTGGGTGCGCTCCTGCTCCTGCACCGCCAGCAGGGCCTGGGTAAGTTGGGTATTGTCGCAGCGGGCCTGCTCCAGAGACGCGGTCATGCGGTTGAAGTGCTCCGCAAGTTGGCGCGCCTCTGGCAGGCCGGCCTCGCGCAGGCGTGTGGTCAATTGCCCACCCGAGACCTGGCGCAAGGCTTGCAGCAGATCGTCCAGCAAGCCCATGCCCCGCCGCACCGCCCAACGGATGGTCAACAAGCTCAGCAGCAACGCCAGACCGCACAGGATCAACAACTGCTGCAGGGAATCACGCACCTCGTCTATCTCATCCCGTGCATCCACGGTGATCATTACCCGGCGGCCATCCCCCAGCTCCAGCAACCGGCTGCTGTCGTGGCGCTGGCCAAGCAGTTGGCGGCCCAGCCAGGCATCCAGGCCGGTTTCTTGCGGCAGCCGCGCAGGTTCATCCGCCGCCAGCCAGTGCACCCGCACATGGCGCAGGCTTTGCGTCAGCCGTGGTTGCAGGCTCTGCGGGTCGCGCTCGGCAGTGTCGCCGAGGTATGCCACCACGGCTTGCGCCGACTGCAACTCCCGCTCCACATCAGCCACCGCCTGGTGCAACAGCACCCCGGCACAGGCCAGCGTCAACATCGCGAAGCAACAAGTGACCCAGAGGTTGATCCGCCACAGGGCCGAAAGGTTGACAAGGCGCATGGGCAGTTCTCCTCGGGGTTGCTGCGGCCATCGTAAAACCCGCGCCCATGTGGTGAATTACTACCTTGGTACCGGGCGAGCGCTACTTTCTGCATATTTCCCGCTCCCGGCGGGCTTCCTATGCTGGCGCCATCTGCCGTGGAGTTGCCTTATGCGCCTGCCTGCCCACCTTGCCATGACCTGCCTGCTGGCCCTGGCCGCGACGCTTGCTGCAAGCCCGGCTCCCGCCGCGCAGGCCCAAGGCGGGGAACCGTTGCAGGTGCGCATCGGCTATCTCGGCTATCGCCCCGATCCCGGCCCGCTGCTGTCCAACATCATTCCCGAACCCACCGATGCCGGGCTGCAGGGCGCCGAACTGGCGATTGTCGACAGCAACAGCAGCGGGCGTTTTCTCAAACAGGAATTCCACCTGGCCAATGCCACCGTCGAAAGCCCCGAAGCCCTGCTGCAAGCTGCCAGGGCCCAGCATGACCAGGGCCTGCGGCTGTTCGTGGTAAATGCCCCCGCCGCCAGCTTGCGCGCGCTGTCTGCCGCCCTGCCCGACAGCCTGCTGTTCAACGCCGGCAGCCCGGACGATAGCCTGCGCAGCAACCAGTGCCTGGGCAATGTGCTGCACAGCCTGCCAAGCCGCGCCATGCTGGCCGATGCCCTGGCGCAATTCCTGGTGCTGCGCAAATGGCAGCGGGCGCTGTTGGTCGTGGGCCAGACCGACGACGACCGCGCCTATGCGGCGGCCCTGCGCCGCGCCATGAAGCGCTTCGGCATGCAGCTGGTCGCGGAGAAAGCCTGGACATTCGACAACGACCAGCGCCGCAGCGCCCAGGCCGACATGCCGCTGTTCACCCAAACCGCCGAGTACGACGTGGTGCTGGTGGCCGACGAGCGCGGCGACTTCGGCGAGTACCTGCCCTACCAGACCTGGTACCCGCGCCCGGTGGCCGGCACCCAGGGCCTGACCCCTACCGGCTGGCACAGGACCGTGGAAACCTTCGGCGCGGCGCAGTTGCAAAAGCGCTTCGAAGCCCAGGCCGGGCGCTGGATGAACGACCGCGACTTCGCCGCCTGGATGGCCGTGCGCAGCATCGCCAGCGCAGCAAGCAAACTGCGCCAGGCCGAGCCCCGCGCCCTGCAGCAACTGCTGCTCAGCGAGCAGTTGCCGCTGGACGGTTTCAAGGGCCGCAAGCTCAGCTACCGCCCGTGGAACGGCGAGCTGCGCCAGCCGATCCCGCTGGTGCAGCCGCGGGCCCTGGTCAGCACTTCGCCGCAGGAGGGCTTCCTGCACCCCTTCAACGAAATGGACAGCCTGGGCTACGACAAGCCCGAAGTGACCTGCGGCTACCCCTGACCCGATAACCACAACAAAAAGGATTTCGCCATGCGTCGCTCCCCGTTTCACCGGGCACTGCTTTACCCCAGCCTGCTGTCGGGCGCCCTGGCGCTTGCCGGCGGGCATGCGGTGGCCGCCACCGCCTGGGTGTCGAACGAGAAGGACAACAGCCTCAGCCTGATCGACATGCAGACCCTGCAAGTCACCGAGACCCTGCCGGTGGGCCAGCGTCCGCGCGGCCTGCTGCTGTCCCACGACAACAGGCTGCTGTACATCTGCGCCAGCGATTCGGACCGGGTGCAGGTGATGGACGTGGCCACCCGCAAGATCATCAAGGAACTGCCCTCCGGCAAGGACCCGGAGCAGTTCGCCCTGCACCCCAACGACCGCTGGTTGTACGTGTCCAACGAAGACGACGCACTGGTGACAGTGATCGACACCCAGACCGACAAGGTGCTCGGGCAGATCGACGTCGGCATCGAGCCCGAAGGCATGGCGGTGAGCCCGGATGGCAAGTGGGCGGTCAATACCAGTGAAACCACCAACATGCTGCACTGGATCGATACCAGCACCCAGACCCTGGCGGACAGTACCCCGGTGGACCAGCGGCCACGCTTCGTCGAGTTCAGCCAGGACGGCTCGCGGCTGTGGGCCTCGGCGGAAATCGGCGGCACGGTGACCATCCTCGACGTGGCCAGCCGCCAGGTGCTGAAAACCCTGAACTTCCAGATCAAGGGCGTGCACCCGGACAAAGTCCAGCCAGTGGGCATCAAGCTCAGCGCCGACGGCAAGTACGCGTTCGTCGCCCTGGGCCCGGCCAACCATGTGGCGGTAGTCGATGCCAAGACCTATGAAGTACTCGACTACCTGCTGGTGGGCCGGCGGGTCTGGCAACTGGCGTTCACCCCGGACCAGAGCCAGTTGCTGGCCACCAACGGCGTCAGCGGCGACGTTTCGGTAATCGATGCAAAAAGCCTCAAGGTGCTTAAGTCGGTGAAGGTCGGGCGCTACCCCTGGGGCGTGGTGGTGACGCCATGAATACCCTCGATGTCAGTGACGTGAGCTTTGCCTACGGCCAGCGCGAGGCGCTCAGGCAGGTCGGCTTCAGCCTGGCCCCCGGGCGCTTCGCCGCCTTGCTGGGCCCCAATGGTGCCGGCAAGTCGACCTTGATCGCCCTGCTCACCCGGCTGTACGACCTGCAGCAGGGCGACATCCGCGTGTGCGGCTGCTCGCTGCGAAACGCGGCGCGCCCGGCCTTGCGCCAGCTGGGTGTGGTGTTCCAGCAAAGCACCCTGGACCTTGACCTGAGCGTGGAGCAGAACCTGCGCTACCACGCCTCGCTGCATGGCCTGTCGCGGCGCCAGGGCAATATTCGGGTCGATGCCGAGCTGGCCCGCCAGGGCCTCGATGAACGGCGGCGTGAGCCGGTCCGGGCGCTGAACATCGGCCATCGGCGCCGGGTGGAAATTGCCCGCGCGCTGCTCCATGAACCGCGCTTGCTGTTGCTCGACGAGGCCAGTGTCGGCCTTGACCCGGCCAGCCGCCTGGCGCTCAACCAGCACCTGCGGCTGCTGTGCCGCGAGCAGCACCTCAGTGTGCTGTGGACCACCCATCTGCTGGACGAAGTGCAGCCCAGCGATGACCTGCTGATCCTGCATCAAGGGCGCCTGGTGGCCAGCGGCACGGCCGACGCCCTGAGCCTGGAGCACGGCGGTGACCTCGACCATGCCTTTGCCCGCCTGACCAGCGCCCCCACAGGAGCCAATGCCCGATGAACGCTTACTGGCAGTGCTTCAACGGCATTCTCCTGCGCGAATGCCTGCGTTTCGTCCTGCAGCGCACCCGTTTCCTCAGCGCCCTGGTGCGCCCGCTGCTGTGGCTGCTGGTGTTCGCCGCCGGCTTTCGCGCGGCCCTGGGCATTGCGATCATCGAGCCCTACGACACTTACATCCCCTACGAGGTGTACATCATTCCGGGCCTTGCCTGCATGATCCTGCTGTTCAACGGCATGCAGGGCTCGCTGTCGATGGTTTATGACCGGGAGATGGGCAGCATGCGCGTATTGCTGACCAGCCCGTTGCCGCGGCCCTTCCTGCTCGGCAGCAAGCTGCTGGCAACCTCGTTGATTTCCCTGCTGCAGGTGTACGCCTTCCTTGCCATCGCCTGGTTGTATGGCGTGCGGCCACCGGCTGCGGGCCTGTTGCTGGCGCTGCCCGCGTTGCTGCTGGTGGCGCTGATGCTCAGCGCCCTGGGGCTGTTGCTGTCGAATGCGATCCGCCAGCTGGAGAACTTTGCCGGGGTGATGAACTTCGTGATATTCCCGCTGTTCTTCCTGTCCTCGGCGCTGTACCCGTTGTGGAAAATGCGCGAGGCCAGCCAGTGGCTGTACTGGCTGTGTGCAGTGAACCCGTTCACCCATGCCGTGGAGCTGGTGCGCTTTGCCTTGTATGAGCGCTTCAACCCGCTGGCGCTGGCGGTATGCCTGGGGCTGACCGTGCTGTTCACCCTGCTGGCGATCCTTACCTTCAACCCCCAGCATGCGGCGCTGCGCAAGCCGCGCTGAGCGGCAGCGATCCATCGCTTAGCGCGAACCCTGTGGGAGCGGGCGCGCCCGCGAAACAGGCGACGCGGTGTATGGCACCGGCTTCGCCGGTGTTCGCGGGCACGCCCGCTCCCACAAGGGAAGGTGACACGCTCTCGAACATTGTTCCCTGTGCGACAGCGTAGCCCAAAGGGTTGGGCAATCTCCCACAGGTTTGCGCGCCCGGCTTTCTACTACTTTGGTACTGCCTTTGCTGTCTGATCGTCGCATTCACAATGCACCGCCACTGGCATGTAATGGGCCTATAACAAAAAGGACAACCCCCATGCCACGTGCCCTGCCCCGGCTGCCACGCCCATTGCTGGCGGCGCTTTCCCTGAGCCTGACGCTGGGCATCGCCCAGGCCGACACCACGCCGCTATTCTCCGCCGACGGCTATCGCACCACCCTCTACCGCAGCCCGACCCCACAACAGGTCGAGGGCGGCCAGGTCATCGACACTGCCACCCTGCAAGCCCTGCTGGGGCACACCCCAAGGCCGGTACTGATCGACGTCTATCGCCGCCAATGGCTGCAAGGCCGCTTCATCGAAGATGAACCCCACGCCAACATTCCCGGCAGCCGCTGGCTGGCCAACACCGGCGACGGCGAGCTGAGCCCGGCGTGGCACGATTACTTCGTGCGCAACCTGCAACAAGCCACCGCCGGGCGCCCGGAGCAACCGCTGGTCTTTTACTGCCGCTCCGATTGCTGGTTAAGCTGGAACGCGGTAAAACGCGCGAAAGCCCTGGGCTATAAGAACCTGTATTGGTACCGCGATGGCCTGGACGCCTGGCAGCAGGCCAACCTGCCGCTGCAGCCAGCGCAGCCAGAACCCTTCCCCTGAATTCATCGCCTGCAAACGCGTGCCCGCTCCATCCAATAAAAACGAGGTGAAAAGGCCATGTACAAAATTCTGATTGCCGACGATCACCCCCTGTTTCGCGAAGCCATCCACAACGTTATCAGCGATGGCTTCCAGGGCAGCGAAGTCATGGAAACCGCCGACCTGGACAGCGCCTTGGCGCTGACCCACGAGCACGACGACCTCGACCTGATCCTGCTCGACCTGAACATGCCCGGCATGCATGGCCTCAATGGCCTGATCACCCTGCGCAACGAGGCACCGACCACACCGGTGGTGATCGTCTCGGCCGAGCAGGAAAAGCAGATCGTGCTGCAGGCCATCACTTATGGTGCGGTGGGCTTCATCACCAAGTCCTCGCCACGCTCACAGATGATCGAAGCGATCGAGCAGATCCTCAACGGCAACGTCTACCTGCCGCCCGACATCATCCGAGCCCAGAAAAGCAGCACCAGCCGGCGCCTGAACGATGCCCCGAGCTTCCCGCCGGAGATGCTCCAGGCCTTGACCCGCAAGCAGTTGCTGGTACTCGAGCGCATGACCAAGGGCGAGTCGAACAAACAGATCGCCTACACCCTGGATATCGCCGAGACCACGGTCAAGGCCCACGTTTCGGCGATCCTGCGCAAACTCAACGTGCACAACCGGGTGCAGGCCATCCTCAGTGCCGGTGATATCGATTTCGGTGATTACCTGCGGCGTTGACCTGTTCCGGCCTCTTCGCGGGCTTGCCCGCTCCCACAGGATTCCCGCAGGTTTCAGTGTTGCGCAATACCTGTGGGAGCGGGCAAGCCCGCGAAGAGGCCGGCGGCTATGCCACGCTGCTGCCCAGCAAATGGCTCATCGCCGCCTTCAGCTTCATCGGCCGCACCGGCTTGTGCATCAGGGTGTGGCCCAGCTCGCGGATCTGTTGCTTGAGCTCGTTGCTGTAGTTGGCGGTGATCATCATCGCCGGTAGCGGCTGGGCGCGGCGGGCATTTATCCGCGCCACGGCGTCGACGCCATTGCAGTCGTTGTCCAGATGGTAGTCGGCGATCAGCAGGTCGGCCTCGGCATGGTAGTTGTCCACCTGGCGCGCCAGGTCCTCCTCTGACAACGCGGTGACCACCCGGCAGCCCCAACCCTCCAGCAGGGTGCGCATGCCGGCGCAAATAGCCGCGTCGTTATCCAGCACCCACACCCGCGCCCCGCGCAGGCGCTCGAGCATCGGCTCGCTGATCGCCAGGCTGGGCTGGGCCTTCGGCGCGGTGGCGCTCAGCGGCACTTCGACCGCGAATACCGAGCCTTTGCCAAGCCATGAACGCACCCGAATCCGGTGGCCGAGGATGCCGGCGATCTTTTCCACGATCGCCAGGCCCAGGCCCAAGCCGCGGTCCTGGTCCGGGCGCTGCACATCACCGCGCCTGAACTCCTGGAACATTTCTTCCAGGTGCTCCTCGGCAATACCGATTCCACTGTCCCACACTTCGATCCGCAAGCCGCCTCGCAGGCGCCGGCAGCCCAGCACCACACGGCCGCTGCGGGTGTAGCGGATGGCATTGCTGAGCAGGTTGCGCAGGATCCGCGCCAGCAGCTGGATATCACTGCGCACCACGGCGGAACAGCCCACGAAATGCAGCTCAAGCCCTTCGCTGCGTGCCACCTGGGCGTATTCGGCAGCGAGGTTGTCCATCAGTTCGCGCAGGGCGAACGGGGCGACATCGGCCTTGATCACCCCGGCATCGAGCTTGGAAATGTCCACCAGGGTACCTAGCAGGTTCTCCACATCCTCCAGCGAATTGCTGACATTACGCACCAGGTGAGCACTGTTGTGCGGCTCGCGGTGTTCGAGCAAGGCACTGGTGAACAGCCGCGCCGCGTTCAGTGGCTGCAGCAGGTCATGGCTGACGGCGGCCAGGAACTTGGTTTTCGACAGGTTGGCCTGTTCGGCCTCGCGCTTGGCCTCGCGCAGGCGCGATTCCACCCGGCTGCGCTCCTCGATTTCGCGCAGCAGCTGCTCGTTGAGGCTGGTCAGCTCGGCAGTGCGCTCGCGTACCCGTTGCTCAAGGTGCTGATACGCCTGGTGCAGCGCCTGCGCGGTATTGCGCCGCTCGGTGATGTCGCGGATCAACACGAAGATGCCCACCACTTCGCCATTGGCCAGGCGGTTCGGCACGTAGGAGCGCAGCATGTAGCGTTCCTGGCCGTTTATGTTGGTTTCGGCAAACTCGAAGGTTACGCTCTCCCCCGCCAGCGCCCGCGCCACGTAGGCCTCCAGGCGCTGGTAATGCTGTTCGCTGTGGGCATCGCGCAGGCTCTGGCCCAGCATCACGCCGCGAGGCCAGCAGTACCATTCTTCATAGACCTTGTTGGTGAATTCGTAGACCAGGTCGGCATTCAGGTAGGCGATCAGCGCCGGCACATGGTCTGTGATCAGGCGAATCTGGTGCTGGTGTGCCGTCTCGGCCCGCTGCCGGGCCTCGCTGAGCAGGTGGTTGACGGCCTTGAGCTCGGCCATGGCCTGGTTCAGCGCTTCTGTGCGTTCGCGCACCTGCTCGGCCAGCACCACCGAATGCTGGAATGCGGCATAAGGGTCGTTGCCACGCGTTACGCCAGACTCGATACGCTCGATCAGCGCGCCGTTGATACGCTGCAGCTTGTGGTTCTGGTGCTGCAGCCGGGCGACCTCGGCCTGCAGTTCAGCGACCGACAGGAGGCCGGTTGCGGGCAATGGCGACCCCGGTGAAGGTCTGGTTGATGTGCATGCCATTGAACTGTTCTCCGTAGGTGTTGAAGCCGATCACCCGCTGCTCGCGCAGGAACGCGCCAATCGGTTCCAGGCCGTGCCGGGCTTCCAGCTCCAGCCGCCGCAGGAAGCAATCGCAACCGATGGTCAGCAGCAGCTGGCCGAGGCGCTGCTGCAAGCCGTCGAACAACTGGTGCAGGTTCGGCAACAGCGGGCCTGGGGTCATCGCGGTGAGCACGATGCCGTTTTCCACGGCGCAGTAGAAACTCAGGCTCAGGTCCGGGTGCACTTGCTGGATTGCCCGCACGTAATACTGGTCATGGATACGCACGGCCAGCGGATGGGCGGCGAACACTTGATGATCGAGCTCGGCCACCGGCACGCCGATGTGCCGGGCGTATTCCTCGGCAGCAGGCTCGGCATTCAGTTCGTATACCCGGCGCTGGGCACTGTCGGCGCCGGTAACCACCAGCTTTTCCTGGCGCGGCAGGATGTGGTGGGTGGTGAACACTTCGAAGTCGAGCCAGGTATTGACCAGCACCACCACCGCCGCGCCGTGATGGAACGCGCCGCCGAAATACACGTGGGTGCGGGTCAGGTAGTTGTCGTCGCCAGCCGAACCGCCGAAATGCGGGATATCGCCCAGGGCCGCACTGAGGGCGGCGAGCACCATCTCCTCGCGGCTGGACAAGCCGTCGAGCAAGGTCAGGGCGAAGCTGTGGCCCTTGATCGGCGCCAGGGTATTGCTGCGGCAGGTGCCGACCAGGCGCTCGACCATCTGCTGGGCGTCGATCAGGCTGAAGTGCTCCATTTCATCGATCAGCTCGGTGGCGATGGAAAAGTGCCGATGATCGAACCCGACTGCCGTTATGCAATTGCGGCCGTAGCCCAGCGGGGTGATTTCGCCGGCGCTGGTGCAACCGACCAGGCGGATGCCGCCAAAACCCTGCTCCAGGGCTTCGCCCAAGGCTTGCAGGTCGTATTCGGCGGAGCAGAAGAACAGCACGAAACCCAGGTGTGGGTGCAGCAACTGCGCCGCCAGCTCCTCGGCTGCCTGCCGGGCGTCGGTTGCCTGGGACATGGCGCTGACCACACCGTCGTTGTGAGCCTGCTGCATCGTGGTCTCCGGCGCGGGGTGGCTGAGTGATGAGTGTACGAAGGCGATCATCGAGGACGAATGCTACTTGGGTAGCGGGTGGGCGGTTCCATGGTTGTAATAGCTTTTCCTGAAGATTGCCGGGGCCGCTGCGCGGCCCTTTCGCGACGCAAGGCCGCTCCCACATCGACCGCGCAAGCAATTCACGAACCCTGCGCGGACATTGTGGGAGCGGCCTTGCGTCGCGAAAGGGCTGCACAGCAGCCCCGGCAATCTTGAGTCGAGGCCGAGGGCCTACCAGGTCAACACCGCCCCCACCGCAAAGGTATCGGTGTCTTCGTTCTGGTCACTGGTTTCATGCCCATCGATGGAGAACTGGTTGTACTCGGCAACCAGCTTGAGGTTGTCGTTGACGTCATGGAACAGCGCCACGCCACGAGTCTCGTAATCCGCACCGCTGCCCACCGCGCCGTTGCCATCGTCCTTGGTCTTGCCATAGGACAGCGCCACCCGGTTCTTGCCGACCTTGTAGGAGCCCTGCAGCAAGTAGCCATCGCTGTCGACATTGCGCAAGGTCGGTTCGCCAGCATTGTTGGTGAAAAACGGGTTGATACCCTTGGCCTGGAACCCCGAGCCGGTCAGCGACAGCCCTCCCATCTTCGCCTGCACACCGTAGCCGACCCCTTTGGAGGTGACCGACTGCACCGCCGGGTCGGTGTTGTCGGAGGTCTGGTAGCTGCCGTTGACCCAACTGTAGATCTGCGCCCCACCCAGGTCGAACTGGTAGGTGATCTCGCTCTCGGTACGCGGGTTTTCCTGGTAGGCCTTGCCGGTCGGGCTGCTGTCGTTGGTGTCCACCGGGTCCATGATGCCCACCGCCACCCGCAGGCCGTCCATCACTGGCGTGCGGTAGGTGATCTGCGATGTGGGGAACGGGTACGGGTAGCCGCTACCGATGTTGCCGAACGATACTCCGCCGCCGTCCACCAGCCCCAGGGTGTCGCTGACCTGGCCATAACCGGCCAGCAGTTCGTCGAGCAGGATATTGGAACGAGCGAACAATCCGAAGTCCTTGCCGATCAGCACCTCGCCCCACTCGGGGTTGGCCACGGTACCGTAGAACTGGCGCACATCGATGGCGGTGTCGGTACCGTTGGTTTCGCTGTCGTTGATGGTCACCCAGAACGAGGCACGCGCGCCGAGCTTCAGGTCATCCACCTGCTTGCCCATGTTGAAGCCAAGGTAGTTGGGCAGAAAGCCCATCTTCACCCGAGACTGGCGGCGATCGAACTGCTCGCCCTGCCGGTCGACATCGCTGTTGACATAGAAGGCGTTGATATAGCCGTCGGTGGAAAACGTCGTCTGGTCCTTGTCGTACAGCATGATCTCGGCCTTGGCTAAGCTGCTCAGGCAAAGGGTCGACAGGCTGACGGTAACAGCCGCCAGCAAGCGTGGGGACAGTTTCTTATTGTTGTACATGGCGCGCTCCGAAACGGGGACGGGATGTCGGAGGCGATTATCAGAAGCAGGCAAACAGCCAGAAACGCTGCCTTGGAATGGGCTGCCAGGTGCTTTGGGCCAGTGCATGGGGCGTGATGATTCCGGCCCAGGACCGGGTTACACCCAGAGGCAAGACTTCTGGCGTAACCCACAGGAGCAGGCGAGGATCAATACGGCAGACTGGAGCGGGCCCCGGTCAAAGGTCCAGGGCACCACTGAGCAACGCGCCTAGCGTGCTTGAGGCATCAGCCCGTTGCTCGTCCAGCAGACACAACGGCAGGCCTTGCCAGGCGGGTGGCGAATCGGCCAGCCCCTCGCCAATCAAGGCCAGCGGACAAGCGATCTGCATTTGCAGCGAACGCAGGCGCCTGGCCAAGGCAGGGTCCACCGGCACCTGAACCTTGATCACCAGTGCCGCAGGCTGCATCGCCGCACATAGCATGGGGATTTCTTCCAGCGGCTGCCCGCACCCGAGTACTTCGATGCGTTGCTGCTCGCCGCTCAACAACAGCCCGGTACACAATACCTGCAGTTCGGCTTGCCCCTCGGTACCTGCCAGCAGCACGCGCGGCGCATCGGCCTGGTTCATCTGCAGACGCAGCAGCAGGCGGGCGCGCAGGAACATGTCCAGAAACAGCCATTGGCTACGCTGGCCCGGCGCAATGCCTGAAGCCAGGCCATGCCAGACCGGCATAAGCACTTCGCGCAGCACGCTGGCCTTGGGCAGGATGGTGAACAACTGCCCGTGGATGGCTTCCAGCGCTTGTGTATCGAATGCCTTGGTGGCGCGCTCCACGGCGACGCGCCAGTCGTCGAAGCCCGAGTGCTGCTGCACCGGCGCATCTGGCTGACTTGCGAGGATGTCGCCTACCTTGCTGATGGGCACGCCATTGCCGGTCCAGTGCAAGATGTCGCGTATGCGCTGGACATCCCGGGCCGTGTACAGGCGATGGCCACCCTCGGTGCGCTGCGGGCTTATCAACCCATGGCGCCGCTCCCAGGCCCGCAAGGTCACCGGATTGATGCCGGTCAGGCTGACCACATCGCGCATGGGTAACAAATCGGCTGGGGTGGCGTCAGTCATGATGAGGGTTTATCTGGGGGGTGGCACATTCTAAACCCATATGCACCTTCTGCGGCGAGCCTCGTTGGTTCATCATGCAACAAACGGCGCCGAGGCCTTCTGCACGCAGGCCAGGCTGCGCACTTCGCATACAAATGCCTGTAGGTGGGCCCCATGATCAACGCGAAACTCCTGCAACTGATGGTCGAGCATTCCAACGATGGCATCGTCGTCGCAGAGCAAGAAGGCGACGACAGCATCCTTATCTACGTCAACCCCGCCTTCGAGCGCCTGACCGGCTATCGCGCCGAGGAAATCCTGTATCAGGACTGCCGTTTTCTGCAGGGCGAAGATCATGACCAGGCGGGCCTCGACAGCATCCGCGAGGCAATCCGTGGAGGCCTCCCGTGCTGCCAGGTGCTGCGCAATTACCGCAAGGACGGGAGCCTGTTCTGGAACGAGTTGTCCATCACGCCCGTGCACAACGAAGCGGACCAGTTGACGTACTACATCGGCATCCAGCGCGACGTTACAGCGCAGGTTTTCGCCGAGGAAAAGCTGCGCGAGCTGGAGGCCGAGGTAGCTGAATTGCGCCGGCAACTGGGCCAGGCGGAGCGCTGACCAAAACCTATACAAGGTCGTTGACTTGTATAGATTTACGCTTAGACTTCAGCTATACCTGTACAGCAAGCCATTTCTGTACAGGATTTCCTGGAGCCCAGCATGTCAGCGTATCTGCAGCAATTCGCCGAGCATTTCACCCGCCTCGACGGGGGCAACCTCGGCACCCTTGAAAAGCTGTACAGCGACGATGTCACCTTTCGCGATCCGTTGCATCAGATCCAGGGGCTGCCGGCTCTGCGGGCCTATTTCGCGCAGTTGTACGCCAACGCTCACGATATCCGCTATGCCTTTTCCAGCATCGACGAAGTGACGCCCGGGCAAGGTTACCTGCGCTGGACCCTGCAGTTCCGCCATCCACGCCTGGCCGGTGGTGAGCAGATCACCTTGCAGGGATGCAGTTACCTGCAATGGCATGAACGGGTCCATTTCCACCAGGACTATTTCGACGCAGCAGCCCTGCTCTACGAACACGTTCCGGTCATGGGCAGTGCGATTCGATGGCTCAAAGGCAGGGTCGCATGAGCCGTTGCTGGCTGACTGGCGCAAGCAGCGGTATCGGTGCCGCACTTGCACGATGCCTGCTGGAGCAAGGCCACCAGGTTGCCTTGGGCGGACGCAATGCGGATCGTCTCGCGCCGTTGGCTGAACACTTTCCCGGGCAGGTGCTGCTGGCCATTGGCGACCTCGACGACCCTGTACAGGTATCCGGGATCGCATCCCGTATCGAGCAGGCCTGGGGAGCGCTGGACCGGGTGATCCTCAATGCCGGCACCTGCGAGTACCTGGAGCCGGGCCATTTCGACCCAGCCCTTGTCGAGCGCGTGGTGCGTACCAATTTCCTTGCCGTCAGCTACTGCCTGGCAGCGGCCCTGCCCTTGCTTCGCGCCGGTCAGCACCCTCACCTGGTAGTGATGGGCAGTTCGGTAACCTGGCTGGCCCTGCCCCGCGCCGGTGCCTATGGCGCGTCCAAGGTAGCCGTGCGCTATCTGGTGGAATCGCAGCGCATCGACCTGGCTCGCGAAGGCATCGCCGTCACCCTCGTCAGCCCTGGCTTTGTAGATACGCCATTGACCCGTCGCAACGATTTCCCCATGCCCCAGCTATGGTCGGCACAGCGCGCAGCCAGCCATATCGCCAGACGCCTTCCCGAGCGCCCGCTGGAAATCAACTTCCCCCTGCTTTTCACCCTGGTATTGCGACTGCTCGGCGCACTGCCCGCACGCCTGCGCCTGGCGCTAGGGCAACACCTTGCCCGTCATGAACAGGAATGATGATCCATGCGTATAGCAATCATCGGCAGCGGCATCGCAGGGCTATCCTGCGCTCATCTGCTGTCACGCAGGCATGAGGTTACGGTTTTCGAAGCCGAGCAATGGATCGGGGGCCACACGCATACCCTCGATGTGATCTGGCAGGGTGAACGCCATGCAATAGATACCGGCTTCATCGTATTCAATGACTGGACCTATCCGCACTTCATCCGCTTGCTCGATCACCTGAAAGTCGCCTCGCAGCCGACCGAAATGAGTTTCTCCGTGCATGATCCGGCCACCGGCCTGGAATACAACGGGCACGACCTGAACACCCTGTTTGCCCAACGCCGCAACCTGGTGTCCCCGGGGTTCTGGGGGATGCTAAGGGACATTCTGCGTTTCAACCGTCAGGCGCTCGCCGACCTGGATAACCAGCGTATCGATGCCAACGCTACCCTGGGCGCCTACCTCCAAATGCAGCGGTATGGGCAGCGCTTCATCGATCATTACATCGTACCGATGGGCTCGGCGATATGGTCGATGTCCCGCGCGGACATGCTCGGCTTCCCGCTTGCGTTCTTTGTGCGGTTCTGTCGCAACCACGGCTTGTTGTCGGTCAACCAACGCCCACAGTGGCGCGTGATCGAAGGGGGCTCGCGCAGCTATGTCGGTCCGCTGTGCCGACCGTTTGCCGGGCGCATCCGCCTCGGCTGCAAGGTTTACCGGGTCAGCCGCGACGAAGGTGGCGTCACCCTGATGAGCGCTGCCGGTACCGAACGTTACGACAATGTGGTGTTTGCCTGCCACAGCGACCAGGCCCTGGCGCTGCTGGAAGTGCCGAGCGTGCAGGAGCGGGAAGTGCTCGGCGCCATCGGCTATGCCAGCAACGATGTGGTGCTGCACACCGATACCCGTCTGCTACCCCGCCGCAAACGCGCCTGGGCCAGCTGGAACTACCGGCTCGGCGGGCCACAGCAGGCGCCTGCCGCGCTGACTTACAACATGAACATTCTGCAAGGCATCCAGGCACCGAGGACGTTCTGCGTGAGCCTCAACCAGACCGCGCTGGTGGATCCGGCGCAGATCATTGCCCGCTTCCAGTACGACCATCCGCAGTACAGCCTTGCGGCGTGCGCCGCGCAGGCGCGCCAGGAACAGCTGCAGGGCTATCGCCACAGTTACTTCTGCGGCGCCTACTGGGGCAACGGTTTTCACGAGGATGGCGTGGTCAGTGCCTTGAAGGTGGCCGCGCTTTTCGGAGAGCACCTGTGAACAGCAGCCTCTGCGTGGGTTGGGTCAGCCACCGGCGCCTGGCGCCGCGCCCCCACGCCTTCCGCTACAGGATCGGCATGTTCTACCTGGACCTGGACGAGCAAGCCTGGCTGACAGGGCTGTCACGTTGGCTGTGGCGCTGGCGTCTGGCGCCGCTCAGCTGGCACCCGGCAGATTACCTGCCAGCTCGGACCCGCCGCGGCGAGACGCTGGCCCAGGCTGCACGTTCGCTGGTGCACAACGCGACGGGAGAGATGCCTGAGGGGCCGGTGCACCTGCTCACGCAATTGCGTTGCTGGGGGCTGTCGTTCAACCCGGTCAGTTTCTATTTCTGCCATGACCGCGACGGACGACTGACGGCAATCCTGCTGGAGGTGCGAAACACGCCATGGCGCGAACGCTTCCATTACGTGCTGCCGGTCAGGGAAAACCTTGCCAAGCCCTTCACTGTCACCAAGGCCTTTCATGTGTCGCCTTTCATGCCACTGCACATGGACTATCGCTTGCACTTTGCCCTGGACCCAGAGCGTGTGCGCATCCACATGGAGAACTGGCAAGCCGATCGCAAGGTCTTCGAGGCCGACCTGGCCCTGCAGCGCCAGCCGCTGGATAAAGCCGCCGTGCACCGATACGTACTGGCCTTCCCCTGGATGAGCCTGCGCACCGTCGCGGCCATCTACTGGCAGGCACTGCGCCTGTTGTTCAAACGCACGCCCATCCATGACCACACGCCCAGCCAGAGTGACCTGGCGCTCGGCCAATCCTGCGAGGACCCTGATGATGTCGAACCCCACCCTGAGCGTTAGCAAGTTCGCCGGCCTCGGGCCGTTGTTCGGTGGCCTGGCACGAAACGCCGTGCTCGCCCGCCTGGGCAGTCTATGCCATGGCCATTTGCGCCTGCTCAGCCACGGGCAGCAATGGAGCTTCGGTGACGCCGACAGCCCGCTGCAGGCCGAGGTGGAAATCCTTGATGACATCACCTGGAGCCTGATAGCCGGCAATGGCTCGATCGGTGCTGGCGAAGCCTACATCCACGGCTATTGGCGAAGTCCCGACCTGGCGCTGGTGACTCGCCTGTTTGTCGCAAACCTTGAGGTACTTGACACCCTCGAGGGTGGCCTGGCCCGCTTCGGCCGCCCTGCCCTGCGGTTGCAGCACAAACTCAACCGCAACAGCCGGCGCGGTGCCCGCCGCAATATCCTGGCGCACTACGATCTGGGCAATGCCCTGTTCGAGCGGCTGCTGGACCCCACCATGATGTATTCGGCAGCCCAGTTCGAACACCCTGAACAAACGCTGGAACAAGCTCAGTTGCACAAGCTGGAGCGCATCTGCCAGAAGCTGGAACTGTGCCCTGACGACCACCTGCTGGAAATCGGCTGCGGGTGGGGCAGCCTGGCGATCCACGCCGCCACCCGATATGGCTGCAGGGTGACCACGACGACGATCTCCGAGGCGCAATACAGCCATACCCTGCAGCGCGTTCAGAGGCTGGGGCTGGAGCAGCGCGTGAAAGTGCTTCGCGAAGACTACCGCGACCTTCAAGGCACCTTCGACAAACTGGTCTCCATCGAAATGATCGAAGCCGTGGGCCATCGTTACCTGCCGGTGTATTTCCGCCAGTGTGCCTCGCTACTCAAGCCCGACGGGCTGATGCTGTTGCAGGCGATCACCATCCGCGATCAGCGCTATGCACAGGCGCGGCGGTCGGTCGATTTCATCCAGCGCTACATCTTCCCCGGTGGCGCACTGCCTTCGTTGAGCGTGTTGCTGGATACTGCCAGCCGGCACACCGCACTCAACCTCTTGCACATGGAAGACTTCGGTCAGGACTATGCCCGCACCCTGCGGCACTGGCGAGAAAACCTGCGCCAGGCACGCGCTGCGTTGACGGACCTGGGCTATGACGACATGTTTCAGCGCCTGTGGGAATTCTACCTGTGTTACTGCCAAGGCGGTTTCGAGGAGCGCGCCATCGGTGTCGCGCATCTGCTCTGGGCAGCGCCCCAGGCACGGCGCGCGCCCTTGCCTGGCAGTGCCTGATGAGCCGTCGCTGGCTGCTCGCCAATGCCTTGTGGCTACAGGCTGGCTGGTGGCTGTGCGTATTGGGGGCCGAAAAACCCTTCCTGTCATTGCTGGTGATTCCTGGCCTGGCCGCGCACTTGAGCCTGTGCCCGGACATCCACGCAGAGGTCAAGGCGCTGTTGCGCGTAACGCCGGTGGGATGTGTGCTGGACAGCGTGCTGGGCGCGCTGGGCGTGTTCGGTTTCGACACCTGGCCACTGCCGCTGTGGCTTGCGCTGCTGTGGCTGGTGCTGGCCAGCGGCATGCGCCACAGCCTGGCATGGGCCGACAGGCACTGGCGGCTCGGTGCGCTGGTGGGTGCAGTTGGCGGCCCTCTGGCCTATCTGAGCGGGGCGAGGTTGGCAAATGTCGACTTGCCCATGGGCACGCTGGAAACCGGCCTGTTACTGGTGCCGATATGGGCCGCTACCCTGCCCCTGCTCGCGCGCCTCGCGGTGCGGTGCTGACTTGCGGCATCGTTCGGAGCAGTAGCGCACCTGCTCCCAGCAACGCGCCCAGCGCTTGCGCCAGTTGAACGGCCGCCCACACACCACGCAGATCTTGCTGGGCAAAAGACCCTTTTTCATATCGGCTGCGCCGCATCGAGTTGTGCCAGCAGTGACTGGCCACGCTGCCACACGGCATCGCGGCGGTCAGCCGCCATGCCATCCAGGCTTCGATAGACCAGCGCCAGACGCGGGTTAGCCGAAAGTTCGGAGCGATGGCGAATCAGAAAATGCCAATACAAGGCATTGAACGGGCAGCCATCCTCCTCGGTCACGTGGTCAACCCTGTAACTGCACGCCTTGCAATGGTCGGACATGCGCTGGATATAACGACCACTGGCGCAGTAAGGCTTGGACCCCAGGTAGCCGCCGTCGGCGTACATCACCATACCAAGCGTGTTGGGCAGCTCGACCCAGTCGAAGGCATCCATGTAGACCGCCAGGTACCACTCACAAATCGCGGCTGGGGCGATACCGGCCAGCAAGGCGAAGTTGCCGGTGACCATGAGCCGCTGGATATGGTGAGCGTAGCCCAGGCGAAGGGTCTGGCCGATGGCCTGCTGCATGCAGCGCATGCGGGTTCGCCCGGTCCAGTAGAATTCCGGCAACGCTCGCTCGTTGCCCAGGTAGTTGAGCGCCGCATACTCCGGCATGCGCAGCCAGTAGATGCCGCGCACATATTCGCGCCAGCCGATCAACTGGCGAATGAAGCCCTCTGCTGCATTGAGCGGTACTCGCCCCTCGCGCCAGGCCTTGTCGACCTCGTCGCACAGGCGACGTACGTCCAGAAGCCCGATGTTCAGCGCCGCACTGATGCGCGCATGGAACAGGTACGGCTCGCCCTCGGCCATTGCGTCCTGGTAGTCACCGAACGCCGCCAGGCCGAACTCCAGAAAGTGTTGCCAGAGCTGCAGCGCCTCGGCATGGGTCACGGGGTAGTCGAAACCGTCGATGGCTCCGTAGTGGTCGCTGAAGCGTTGGCGTACCAGGGCTATTACCGCGGCCGTGATCTGGTCCTGCTCGAAATGCGCGGCGAAGGGGCCACGCAGCTGTCGGGGCAAGGCCTTGCGATTGTCGCCATCGAGATTCCAGGTTCCACCTGCCGGGCTACCATCAGGCTCCAGCAGCAGGCCGGTACGCTTGCGCATGCCACGGTAGAAGTGCTCCATGCGCAGTTGGCCGCGCTCCCGCGCCCAGCGCGCGAAGGCTTCGCGAGAACAGAAAAATCGCGTGTCGCGATGCCACACAAGCGGCAGTGCGGCATCGCGCAACGCCTGCTCCAGGCGCCACTCACCGCATTCGGTCAGGTGAATGTGCGTGGCTCCCAGGGCTTGCTGCCAGCGCCGCAACTCGCCAACGATGCTACCGCTGTTGCCGTCATCGTCGAGTTGCACATAATGCACTTGCCAACCGCGCTCACGCAGCGCCTGGGCGAAGTGCCGCATGGCGCTGAAGATCAGGACGATCTTCAATGGATGATGCGGCACATACCTGGCTTCCCCTTCCACTTCTGCCATCAGCACAGCATCGCGGGCAGGATCGAGGGCTTTCAGGCTTGCCAGGTCGAACGAAAGCTGGTCACCCAGTACCAGGCCCAGGCGCATCGTTCAGGTTACCCCAGGCTGGTAAAGGTTACCGCTATACAGATTCATGGCACACCCTCCAGCAGACGCTGACGCAGTTGTTGATCCCTGGCCCGTGGATCGAGCCAGATGGCGAAGAACGCCCGGGCAAAGTCCGCGTCGGCGATCACCCGGCTGAGTTTGCCATCGACGTAGAAACGGCAGCCCTGCCCCGGCATGTACAAGCCGGTGATGCGCATCCCAGGGCGTACATCCACGAACGCCTGCTGCATGGCCTGGGACCACGCCGCGCGTCGCTGCGGCGTCAGGCCAACAGGATCCAGGCGGTACATTTCCTCGAGGCTGGCCTTCACCAGCATGTCTCTGGACAGCCTTCGGTGATAGGCGAGTTCAAGGGCAAAAGGCCGGTTCCAGTCCTGAACCGGCCCTGCTGCCCATAGCTGTGCGGTGTAAAGACGCAGGCCAAACCAGGTGAACTCACCGGAGCCCAGCCGTTGCGCCGCCGGGAGCTCCGCTCGCCAGTCCGCCGCCTCGGACAGGCCTGTCAGTAGCAGGCAAAGCCAGGTCCAACGAGCAGTGCGCCCCATGGTGACCTCGAGCACTCCAAAATACCTGTACAATATTGGCAATTATGTACAGCTTTTACCCATATTGTACAATTTTACGTGCCGACCCCGTAGCGACATGTCGGCGCAAGTGGTGAACAGGCGGACATACGGTGGTGCCAGGAAAAGGAGGCAGTTCAGTGAGCCTTGTCAATGACCTTCACTCTCCCGCCAACGTACTGGTCTGCGGAGCCAGCCAGGGGATTGGCCTTGCACTGTGCACGCAGTTGCTGGTGCGCGCCGACATCGGGCGGGTGTTTGCCGTCTCGCGACATGCCACCAGCAGCCCCGCGCTGGAAGCCTTGTTCGCCGAGCACCCGCGACAGTTGGTTCGCATCGATTGCGACGCCTGTTCCGAAGCGGAACTACAAACACTGGCGGCGCGGGTGAGCGCCTGCTGCGACCAGCTGAACCTTGTACTGTGCACGCTTGGCGTGCTGCAAGAGGCACCCGCACGGGCCGAAAAAGCGCTGACACAGGTGGACATGGCTGGGCTGCTGGCCAGCTTCACGACCAACTGTTTCGCCCCTGTCCTGCTGCTCAGGCACTTGCTGCCCTTGTTGCGACAGCAACCGATGACCTATGTGGCACTGTCGGCGCGGGTCGGGTCGATCAGCGACAACCATCTTGGCGGGTGGTACAGCTATCGCGCCAGCAAGGCCGCGCTCAACCAGCTTCTGCACACTGCGAGCATCGAACTCAAGCGACTGAACCCTGCTTCCACGGTACTATTGCTGCATCCCGGGACCACCGACACCCGCCTTTCCCAGCCCTTTCAGGGCAATGTACCGCCGGGAAAACTGTTCTCACCGGCATTTGCAGCGACATGCATCCTGGCGCTGGTGAGCCGACACGGTCCCGACCAGAGCGGTACATTCTGGGCGTGGGACGGCACACCGATTGCCTGGTGACGCCAGAGCCAGCATGGCTTGGCTTCTCTTGTCAGCTGAACACCCAGAGCACGCGGGTGGGCTTGTCGGTGAGGTTGGCGTAACGAAAGCTTGCGTGGGGTTGCAGCTGAAAACTGTCACTGGCGTGCAGCGTTACAGGCTCGCCGCCATCCAGCCAGACGGTCAGTTCGCCTTCGAGCACGAAGCAGCCCTGTTCCGAGCTGTCGTCCAGGTACTCCTCGCCACTGCTGGCCCCCGGCTCCAGGTGGCTGTCGAGCATGGAGAACGCGCCCGTTATGGTCGGGGATGCCAGCACATCGGTGATGCCACCGGCCAGGTGAAGGGTACGGCGCTCGTGAGGGCGGGTGACCCAGTCGAGCTCGCGTGGCTTGTCCAGCTTGTAGAAATAGGCCGTGGAAACACCGAGCTCTTCGCTGATTGCCGTGAGGTCGGCCACGGTTGGGCGGGATACGCCCCGTTCGACCTGGGAAAGAAAGCCCACCGAACGGCCGATGCGCTGGGCCAGTTCGCCCAGTGTCAGGCCTTTGAACTTGCGCAGGTCGCGAATCAGTACGGCCAGGCTTTCGATCTCTTCGTGCACTTTCATGGTTGAATCGCGACTTTCGGATGGGAAAATTGATGCCCTGAAAAGTACATGATTCAACTCACAAAGCAAGATTCTTCATCGCGATATTGGGGCTGCTTTGCAGCCCTTCGCGGGCACGCCCGCTCCCACAGGGATCTCGCTTCTCCTGAACCCCGCGCCGCACCTGTGGGAGCGGGCGTGCCCGCGAAGGGTCGCAAAGCGACCCAAAACCATTCAACTGACTGGCACCAGCCACAGGGCTCTTCCCTTACCGAACAGCCTCGTACGTCAGGTCCAGGCACTTGCGGGCCTTTTCCACCAGTTCGTCGATCTCCTCGATGCTGATCACCAGCGGCGGCGCGATGATCATGGTGTCGCCCACGGCACGCATGATCAGGCCGTTGTCGAAGCAGTACTGGCGACAGATCATGCCGACACCTTTGCCTTCATGACGCGCGCGGGTGGCCTTGTCCTTCACCAGTTCGATCGCGCCGAGCATGCCCAGGCCACGTACCTCACCTACCAGCGGGTGGTCGGCCAGCTCGCGCAGGCGTTGTTGCAGGTAAGGAGCGGTCTTGTCGTGTACCTGCTCGATGACCTGTTCGTCACGCAGGATCCGCAGGTTCTCCAGGCCCACCGCAGCCGCCACCGGGTGGCCGGAATAGGTGAAACCGTGGTTGAAGTCACCGCCTTCGCTGATGACCTTGGCCACTTCATCTCGCACGATCACGCCGCCCATGGGGATATAGCCGGAGGTAAGGCCCTTGGCGATGGTCATCAGGTCGGGCTTGAGGTCGTAGTAGTCGCTACCGAACCACTCACCGGTACGGCCGAAACCGCAGATCACTTCGTCGGCGACGAAGAGGATGTCGTACCTGGCCAGGATCTCCTTCACCTTCGGCCAGTAGGTCTGCGGTGGAATGATCACCCCGCCAGCGCCCTGGATCGGTTCGGCGATGAAGGCGGCAACGTTGTCCACGCCAACTTCGAGGATCTTCTTCTCCAGCTGTTCGGCCGCCCACACGCCGAAGTCGGCCTCGGTCATGTCGCCGCCTTCGCCATACCAGTATGGCTGCGGAATGTGCACGATATCCGGGATCAGCCCGCCCTGCTGGTGCATGCCGCTCATGCCGCCCAGACCCGCGCCGGCCACGGTTGAACCGTGGTAGCCGTTGATGCGGCCGATGATGACCTTCTTGTTCTTCTGGCCCTTGAGCGCCCAGTAATGGCGGACCATGCGCAGCACGGTGTCGTTGCCTTCGGAACCGGAGCCGGTGAAGAAGACATGGTTCATGCCTTGCGGGGCCACATCGGCGATCGCCTTGGCCAGTTCCAGCGCGGGCGGGTGGGCAGTCTGGAAGAACAGGTTGTAGTACGGCAACTGCTTCATCTGCTGGCTGGCGACGTCGGCCAGCTCATCGCGGCCATAGCCCACCGCCACGCACCACAGGCCTGCCATGCCATCGAGAATCTTGTGGCCTTCGCTGTCCCAGAGGTACACGCCCTTGGCCGAGGTGATGATGCGCGGGCCTTTCTCGGCCAGTTGCCGAACATCGCTGAACGGGGCCAGGTGGTGGTCGCGGCTCATGGTTTGCCAGGCAAGGGTCTGCGAATTCTGCTCACTCATTGACTTCACTCCATCAGGTTGCGCAGCCGTGCTGCGCAGGTACTTTTTTGTAATTGGTAAAGATCGCTGTCAGGCGGACTTCAAGAGCATCTGGCGCAATACCGAGCGATGCCGGCAAGCCTTGCCAAAGGACTGGAAGATGGTCAGGTAGTGCGGGTTGTCCATGACCTGATACTCGGGGTGCCATTGCACGGCCAGGGCAAAACCTTTGCTGTTCTCGACCGAAATCGCTTCCACCAGGCCATCGGGTGCCAGCGCCTCCACCCTCAGCCCGGGGGCCAGTACATCGATGCCCTGGCCGTGGATGGAATTGACATCGATGACCGCCGGCAAGCCCATGCGGTCGAGCATGCCGCCGGGCTCTATATGCAGGGCGTGACGCGGGCCATATTGCTTTTCGATGGGCTCACCCTTGCTTTCGCGGTGGTCCATGAACCTGCCGGTCTCATGCACCTTCTGGTGCAGGGTACCGCCCAGCGCCACGTTCATTTCCTGGAAACCACGGCAGATGCCGAGCACCGGCACACCGGCGGCGATGGCCGCACGCATCAGCGGCAAGGTGGTGGCATCACGCAGCGGGTCGTGATGGGTGCCCGCTGCACTGGCCGGGCCGTTGTAGTGCAACGGTTCGATGTTGGACGGCGAACCGGTGAAGATCAGCCCATCCACCACGTCGAGAATATCGGCGCTGTCCATCAGGTCTGCGAGGCTGGGTATCACGATGGGCAGCCCACACGCTGCCTGGGCCGCCGCGCGCGCGTACTTCTCGCTGATGGTCTGGGTTGCATGCAGCTCGATCATGCTGGTGCATGCGGTAATGCCGATAACGGGCACACGTGGCATATTTTCCTCCGGCAAATCCATATTGCGCGTTGTATTGAAACGGTAGAAAGGCAGGGGGCAGCGGGGCTGCCCCAACCTCGCACCTACAGGAACCAGCGGTATTCGCGGGCATCGATGTGGCGCATGAAGTCCAGTTGCTCCTGGTATTTGTTTTCGCAGTAGACCATCACGAATTCACTGCCCAGGCCCTCGTTCACCACCGGGTGGTGACGCATGGCGGCCAGGGCACTGAAGGCATCCTTGGGGAACTCGATGCCGCTCTGGCGGTTGTCGTTCAGCGGGGCGATGGGCTCGACGCCACGTTCCAGGCCATGCTCCATCCCGGTCAGGATGGCCGCCAGCACCAGGTACGGGTTGGCGTCGGCACCGGCGAGGCGGTGTTCGATGCGCAGGTTGCGCGGGTCGGACTCAGGGATGCGAATACACGCATCGCGGTCTTCGAAACCCCAGCTGGCCTTGCTCGCCGCGTTGACCATGGCGCCGTAACGGCGGTAGGCATTGTGGTTGGGGGCGAAGATCGGCATGCAGTGCGGCAGTAGCTCCAGGCACCCTGCCACCGCATGGCGCAGCTTGCGCTGGTCATCGCCGGCCAGGATGTTGTTGCCGGCGTTGTCGTACAGGCTGACGTGCACATGCATGCCGCTGCCCGGCGCGTCGAGGTACGGCTTGCTCATGAAGCTGGCTCGGTAGCCGTGCTTCATCGCGATACCGCGGGTACTGCGGCAGAACAGCGCCGACCAGTCCGCCGCGCTCATGGCATCGTCGCTGTGCGAGAAGTTGATCTCGAACTGGCCCGGGCCCAGCTCCGCGGTGATCACGTTCGCCGGCACGCCCTGCTCGTTGGCGCCATCGACCATCTCGTGCAGTACCGGTGCGAAGCGCGACAGCCGCTCGATGTGCATGTTCGGCTGGTCGTCGTGGTCGTCGGTCGCCTTGTCGCGAGGGTACTGTGGCAGGCCGTTATCGAGCTTGCGGTCGAACAGGTAGAACTCCAGCTCGAAGGCCACCACCGGGCGAATGCCGCGCCTGGCCAGGCGCTGGATCACCCGGGCCAGCACTTCACGGGGCTCGAACTCGATGGGCTTGGCGGTACCGTCAGAGGTGATGAGCATCTGCGCGATCGGTTCCTTTTCCCAGCGCACCGGCTTGAGGGTACCCGGCACCAGGCGGCGGGCGGCATCCGGGTCGCCATCGGCGAAGCAGTAGTCACCGATTGGGTAGAGGCCACCTTGGGTACCGAGCAGCACGCAGTTCTGCGGCAACTTCAGTGGCGCGCCGGCTGCGACTTTTTCCAGCATGTCCATGGGGTAGCGCTTGCCGTAGAAGTGCCCGGGGATATCCAGCGCAATCAGGTCGACATAGCGTATTTCTGGGTGCTGCGCTCGGAACGAGCGCACTTCAGTCAGCAGATCCGGAAAGACGACACTCATCTTCTTGTCCTTGTGAGGTGAACGAATTCAGTTGAAGACCCAGAGCACGCGGGTGGCTTTTTCCGTCAGGTTGGCGTAACGGAACTGCGCGTGGGGGTGCAGCTGGAAGCAGTCATTGGCCTGCAGGGTCACGGCGTCACCGTGGTCCAGCCAGACCGTGAGTTCGCCTTCGAGCACGAAACAACCCTGCTCGGAACGGTCAGTCAGGTACAGCTCGCCACTGCTGGCGCCTGGTTCGAGATGGCTGTCGAGCATGGAGAACGCACCGCCGATGGTGGGCGAGGCCAGCACATCGGTGATACCCGACTCGAGGTACAGCGTGCGCCGCTCGTGGGGGCGCGTGACCCAACTGACGCTGCGGGGCTTGCTCAGGTTGTAGAAGTACGCGGTGGAAACGCCGAGCGCTTCGCTGATGGCGGTGAGGTCCGCCACGGTAGGGCGCGATACACCGCGCTCGACCTGAGACAGGAAGCCTACCGAGCGGTTGATGCGCTCGGCGAGTTCGCCCAGGGTCAGGTTCTTGAATTTGCGCAGGTCGTGAATAAGGATCGCGAGGGCTTCAACCTCTTCGTGCATCTTCATCGTTTGAGACTGCCGTGAAATTTTTAGAGTTATTTTTCATGAAAAATTACATGAAAAATTTCACGAGTCAAGCCGAAGCTGAAAATGTGAAGCCGCGAATGGAGATGTGGGGGGCAACTAGCAGCGAAGAGGCGTAACGAGAAAAGTACCTTGAAGCCCTCAGGAAGCCAGGGCCTGCGAACGCGGCCGTACCGGCATTTCATAGCGGTGCGGTTGCTGCCAGGCCAGCTGTGCCTGGACATCGACCGCCGCATCCATCACTTTCTGCGCCCAGTTCTCATCCTTGGGGCACACCACCACCACGCGAAAACCGTGGTCGACGCCTTCCAGCCGCACGCCTTCGGAATCATCGACATGCAGGTCGATATCGAAGGCCGACGGCAACTTCGAGGGCGCATTCTCAAGCCCGTTCACGGCAAGGATATGCTGGTGCCGGTCACTGTTGACCACGCCATCGACACGGATGCCGTAGAGCATCAGCCAACGGCGGATATAGGCCGGGGTGCGCCCCGACGAGGTGTAGATCCAGATGCTGCAGCCCTGGCGGCGCAGGTCGCGGATCAGCGCACGCGTGCCACTGCGCAGGGGTTCACCCAACCAGCGGTGGACGAACGCCGGCAGCTTGCTGTCCTCGGCGGCGGCGTGGTCGGCCTGGCAGGCGAGCGTGTCGTCGATATCGAACGAAATGCGTACCTGCGGGCGATTGAACGCGCGCTCGAAGGCTTGCCGCCCGCGCTGGAACAGAGAAGGGCTTTGCATCAGCGGCACCTCTCGCGCGCAGGCATGGATGTGCCGCCGAGGAAGAACTTGCCGGGCTCGGGCGCGTGCGCTTCAAGGAAAGCTGCATACTTTTTCTTGATCTTGGGTAGTTCGTACAAAGCCTTGACACCATGCTTGGCGGAGTTGCGTATGACCGAGGACGGGTTGAAGTAACCCTCGGCGTTGTCCAGCGACAGCACGAATGGCGGTAGCCCCGCGCGCATCAGCAAGTAGCTGACAATGAGCGACCCGGTGCGGTTGTTGCCTTCGATGAACAGCTGCGGCTTGCTCAGAATTCGAACGTAGACACCCGCCGCGCGCTTCCAGATCGAGTCGCTGCCATACGAGCAATACCAGTTGTAGAGGTCCTTGATGCCGCCCTCCACATTATTGAAAAAGTGCGCCTCGGTCGCCGCCAGGTGCGGGGCGAACTCCAGCCGGCGTGCCGGGTCGCTGCCGCACAGCACGGTGGCATTGATCTCCAGCATCAGGTTCAGTTGCTGAAGGTCGAAAAGGTCGACACCCCGGGCGACATAGTCGTCAATCAGGGCATAGCCTTCAACCACATTCAGCAGCACCTCGTCGGTGAATGGATCCCGCGGTTCGGTGAAATGCTGGCTGAGTTCGGCGAAGCGGGCCTGCACCTCACGCAGTGCGCGCTCTACCGCTGGCAGATCAAGACGACGCGTCGCTGGCATTGGAAATCCCTGGTAACACTTGACGGAAGGTAACGCGGCCGGGTGTTGCAGCCTCCCTGACTGCAACACCCGGCCACCTTGGCAGGTACGGCCTCAGCTGAACTTGCCGCTGATGTAGTCGGCGGTCAGCTGCTCACGCGGGTTCTGGAAAATCTGCGTGGTCGGGCCCATTTCGACCAGGTAACCGGTACGGGTGCCTTTGGAGATGTCGACCGAGAAGAACGCGGTGGTGTCGGCCACACGAATCGCCTGCTGCATGTTGTGGGTCACCAGGGCAATGGTGTAGTCCTTTTTCAACTCGACCATCAGCTCCTCCACCCGGCGGGTGGCAATCGGGTCGAGTGCCGAGCAGGGTTCGTCCAGCAACAACACTTCCGGCTCGGTGGCGATGGCGCGGGCGATGCACAGACGCTGTTGCTGGCCGCCGGACAGGGCCAGGCCGCTGACCTTGAGCTTGTCCTTCACCTCGTCCCACAGCGCGGCGCCCTGCAGCGCGTGCTTGACGCGGTCGCCGATGTCGCCCTTGTAGCGGTTCAGGCGCAGACCGAAGGCGACGTTGTCGAAGATGCTCATGGAGAACGGGTTGGGCTGCTGGAACACCATGCCGATGTAGCGGCGCACCACCACAGGGTCGACGCCCTTGCCGTAGACATCCTGGCCCAGGAAGTGCACATGGCCTTCGAAGCGGAAGCCCTTCACCAGGTCGTTCATGCGGTTGAGGCTACGCAGCACGGTGCTCTTGCCGCAGCCGGACGGCCCGATGAAACCGGTGATCTCGTTCTTGCGGATCGGCACATGGCTGTCGCGAACGGCCATGAAATTGCCGTAGAAGATCTTGTCCAGCTTGCAGTCCATGACGATGGGGGCTTCGCTGACCACGGGAGCGGCTTTTGGCGCAGTGGATACGTTCAAGGTCGGATGCTCCCTTTCTCAATACTTGGGCTTGCCGAATACTCGGCTCAGAATGTTGATTACCAGCACGATCATTACCAGTACCAGCGAGGCCGCCCAGGCGAGCTCGAGCTGGTTGTCGAATGGCATGCCGGAGAAGTTGTAGATCAGTACGGCCAGTGAAGCCGTCGGGTTCATGACCGCCAGGTCGCCGTCATGCAGGATCCAGTAGTTGCTGAACAGCGCGGTGAACAGCAGCGGCGCGGTCTCGCCGGCGGCACGGGCCACGGCCAGCATGACACCGGTGAGGATGGCCGGCAGGCCGGTGGGCAGAACGATTTTCCAGATTACCTGGGCACGGGTGCAGCCCATGCCGTAGGCGGCATCCTTCATGATCTTGGGCACCATCTTCATCGACTCTTCAGCGGTCAGCACGACGATGGGCAGCATCAGCACCGCCAGGGCCACACCACCTGCCGGCGCGGAGTAGGTGCCGGTGGTCATCACCACCAGGGCGTAGGCGAACACGCCGGCCAGGATCGACGGCAGGCCGGTTAGCATCTTGGCGGCGAAGCGCGCGGCGTTGGCCAGCTTGCTGTCCGGGCCGAGTTCGGCCAGGAACACCGCGGCAAGGATACCGACCGGCACGGCGATGGCGGCAGCGATGCCGACCATGACGAAAGTACCGGCCATGGCGTTGCCAAAGCCCCCGCCCATCTCGAAGCCGGTGGGTGGCAGCTCGGTGAACACCTCCAGGTTGAGGCGTGCGCCGCCGCGAGTGATCAGCATGTACAGCACGGAAATCAGCGGCACGCTGGCCACCAGTGCCGCGAACCATGCCAGCGTGGTCAACAACAGGCTGCGCAGGGAACGGCCTTCAAGCTTGCGCTGCAGGCTGGGCAACGCGTTTGCAGGGGTGGTGAGGTTGGTCATCATTTGTTACCCCGCTGGGCGTAGAGCATGATCATCGAGCCGAGCACGTTCACCAGCAGGGTGATGAACATCAGTACCAGTGCGGCGTACATCAGCACCTCGACCTCGTTCGGGCCGGCCTCCGGGAAGTTCAGGGCCAGCAAGGCCGCCAGCGTGTTGGCCGGGGCGAACAAGGACAGGGAAATGTTGTTGGCATTGCCCACCAGCATGGCCAGCGCCATGGTTTCACCCAGCGCACGGCCCAGGCCGAGCACCAGCGAACCGAAGATGCCGGTGGCTGCCGATGGCACCATTACCTTGAGGATGGCCTCCCAATGGGTGGCGCCCAGGCCGTAGGCGGCCTGTTTGGTCTTCATCGGCACGCTGGTCAGGGCGTCCTGCGAAACGGCGGCGATGGTCGGCAGGATCATGATCGCCAGCACCAGCGCGGCAGGCAGCAGCCCGGGGCCGCTCAGGGAAGTGCCGAAAAAGGGAATCCAGCCCAGCTCGCTGTTCAGCCAGGTGGTCAGCGGGCGAATGGCCGGGATGACCACATAGATCCCCCACAGGCCGTAGACGACGCTGGGGATGGCTGCGAGCAGTTCGACGATGGTGCGGAACACCGCCGCCAGCCTGGCCGGGAGGAAGTCCTGGGTCAGGAAGATGGCCATGCTGACGCCGAAGAAACCGGCGATCAACAGGGCGATCAGGGCGCTGTAGAGCGTGCCCCAGATCGCTGGCAAAATTCCGTACTTGCCTTGGTTGACGTCCCAGACACTACCGAACAGCACGTCAAAGCCGTGCTTCTCGATGCCAGGCAGTGCCTTGCGGCCCACTTCGTAGACCAGCGCGAAGACCAGCGCCAGCACCAGCACCACACCGATGCGTGCAAGCGCACGGAAGGTGCGATCAACCAGGAAGTCTTTCGCAGACGGTGGCTGGCACGCGGAGTCGGGATTGGCCGGGATGGCGAAAGGAGTGTTCATTGGCAAGTTCCGGGACAGAGGGCAAACACACCCGGTATGGCCACCAGACCACACCGGGAGCGCCTGGGCGTGTTACTGGATGTTTGCGGACGCTTTGCGTACCTGATCGACAACCGACGGTGGCAGCGGGATGTAGCCCATCGAGTCGGCGATCTTCTGGCCTTCGGTCAGGCTGTATTCGACCATTTCGCGCATGGCCTTGGCCTTGGCCGGGTTACCGTTGTCCTTGCGGAAGATCATCCAGGTGTAGGAGGTGATCGGGTAGGACTTGGCACCGTCCGGGTCAGGCAGCCAGGCCACCAGGTTTTCCGGCATCTTCACCGCCGCCAGAGCCTCGGCACCGCTCTCGGCGTTCGGCACGACGTATTGGCCGGCCTTGTTCTGCAGCTGGGCGAAGTCGACCTTGGCCAGCTTGGCGAAGCCGTATTCGATGTAGCCGATGGCACCTGGGGTCTGGCGGACGGTGGCGGTTACACCGTCGTTTTTCGGCGACTTGATGAACTTGTCGCTGGCCGGCCAGTTGACGGTATTGCCTTCACCCAGCGCTTGCTTGAAGTCAGCGTTGATGGCCGACAGGTGCTTGGTGAATACCGCAGTGGTACCGCTGGAGTCGGCACGCACGACCACGGTGATCGGGGTAGCTGGCAGTTTCAGCTCAGGGTTGGCCGCGACGATCTGCGGGTCGTTCCACTGGGTGATCTTGCCGAGGAAGATGTTGGAGTACACATCACGTGGCAGCTTCAACCCTTTAGGGTTGCCTGGCAGGTTGTAAGCCAGGACGATTTCACCGGCGGTCATCGGCAGCAACTGCACGCCCTCGCCGACCTTGGCGATTTCTTCGGCTTTCATGGCCGAGTCGCTGGCGGCGAAGTCGACGGTCTTGTTCAGAAAGTCCTGGACACCCGCCCCGCTCCCCTTGGACTGGTAGTCAACGGTGACACCGTCGGTTTCCTTGCTGAAGGCCTTGAACCAGGTCAGGTAGATCGGTGCCGGGAAGCTGGCGCCGGAACCGGTCAGGCGGACGTTCTCTGCGGCGAAGGATGCCGAGGTGGCGCAAACAGAAACGGCAACGGCGAGTGCAGCAGACTTCATCAGGCGTATCATCGAAAAGTGCTCCGTGTGATGGCCGGCACACTTTGCAGCAGCAATGTTACAGCTTTGTGACCAATGAATGGCAGGCCGCACGGTAGAGCCGTCTGGCGGCGCCATCACGGCAACATCAGTGACCATAGCCCTGGCCGGGTTCCTGTCTCAACCCTAAGGCCTCGATGTGTCGGTTGAATGACTGTTTCCGGTGGGCAACCGGTGTCCGGGCACCGCTGGTCGGATACCGGGCACTCGGGCGTCGCTGCGGCATTCAACCGCTCATGCAAACCAGACGGGAGCGAATGCCATGCCACGCGGCGACAAGGACAAATACACCGACAAGCAGAAGCGCAAGGCCGAACATATCGAGGAAAGCTACGAGCACAAAGGCGTACCGAAAGACCAGGCTGAAGCGCGCGCCTGGGCCACCGTAAACAAACAGTCCGGGGGTGGTGAGAAGAAAGGCGGCTCGGGCAAGGCCACCTCTTCCAGCGAGAAGAAGACTGCCCGCTCGGACTCGGCCAAACGGGCGGCGAAGTCACGTCAAGGTCATTCCCGTACATCGGACAGTTCCCTGGAAACCCAGAGCAAGCAAAGCCTGATGAAGGAAGCGCGCAGCAAAGACATCAAGGGGCGCTCCACCATGACCAAGGCACAATTGGTGGAAGCGCTCAAGCACGCATGACGCAAGCCTTTGGGCACCCGCGCAATAGCGCCGCCTGGGCCAGGCGCGATCTTGTGGGAGCGGGCGTGCCCGCGAGAATGCAACGCGGTGCATGGCACCGGCTACGCCGGTGTTCGCGGGTGAACCCGCTCCCACAGGGACCGAGCACGCCTGAAAAAATCGACTCATGCAGACATGTAGATGCCACTACGAGCCCGGCAGCGGTACTGCCTCAGAGGGCAAAAAAACTCACTACCCTTGCTGTGACAACCACGCAAAAACCCAGCAAGCAGATCACCCCGATGCCATAAAGCACGGTACGCAACGGCTGCACCCTCGCCAGGTAGGCCCACGTGTGCAAGACCCTGGCCGCAGTGAACACGATGCTCAACCAGACGTTGGGCCCCGCCGCTGTCTCGAGGGCAATGGCGAGCCCGCAGAGCGCGAAGAATACCGGGATATTTTCCATGTCGTTAGCCCACACCCTGGCGGCCTGGGGACCATTTGGCCAATGCAGAGGAGAATGCTGGTGGCGAGTGGTGAGCTCGAGATCGGTGCCCCACTCCATTGATGCAAATCAAGCCGCCGGCTCCGGTTCGCGCGACGATGGCTGTCAGCAAGGAACGAATCGACAACCGCCATGCGCATCGTGCTCAAGGTCATCGCCATCGATCACCGCGCGCGGCTTTGGACAAGGAGCCCCCCACATGAGCCCGCTGGACCACATACTGGTAGCCACCGACCTGTCTACCTCCGCCCGCAACGCGGCAGAGCGCGCTGCGCACCTGAGCAAGGAGCAGCAGGCAGCGCTGGACCTGCTGTACGTTGCCAATCCGGCCCCCTTCGAGCGCCTGAAGCAGTTGGTGGCACCGGGTGACGATCTGCTGAAGCGCGTACTGGATACCGCTGGCGAAAAAATTCGCGCGCTGGCTGCAATGCTGTTCCAGCGCCATGACATCGCCGCTGGCGTGCAGGTCGCGCATGGTTCGGTGACCACAGAGATCACCCGTGTAGTGCAGGACAAGCGCAGCGACCTGCTGGTGTGTGGGGCGAAGGGCCAGAGCGTGGCGCGGCGCCTGCTGCTGGGCTCCACTGTACAGAAGATGCTGAACTGCATGCCCTGCCCTTTGCTGGTGGTCAAGCAGGCGCCTCGCGATACCTACCGGACCTTGCTGGTTGCAGTTGATTTTTCGCCTTCGTCACTGCGCTCCATCGAACTGGCAAGGGCCGTTGCTCCACAGGCCGAGATCATTCTGTTGCATGTGTACGAGGCACCGTTCGAAGGCAGCATGCGCTTCGCCCACATCGACCATGACACGCTTACGCACTACCGCAATGTCATCCGCAAGGATGCGCTGAAGCAGCTCGCGGCCTTGAGCGAAACCGCCGGAGTGGCAGATGCTCGGCAAATCGTGGTGCATGGCGACCCAGGCTGGCGGATTGCCGAGCAGGAACAACAGCTGGAATGCGACCTGATCGTGGTCGGCAAGCAAGGGGAAAGCGCGCTTGAAGAGCTGCTGATAGGCAGCGTCACCAAGCATGTGCTGAACGAATCCCAGTGCGATGTGCTGGTGTCGCCATAGGATGCAGGTGATGTGGAGGACGCTTGCGTGTCCTTCGCGGACAACACATGACTCATTGGTTCAGTGAGGTTTTGCAGGAGTAGCCTTGTACTGCTCCTGCAAGAAGCTTCGAGCGGCGATGGGCGCTCTGCACAAGGCGTTTCATCGATTACGCTGATGATTACTATCGAGCGACCCGCATGTTGGCCAGGCGAAAGCGCCCCCTATAATCGCCAGCAAATTTCCCCCGCTCCTTGCGCCTGCTTCAGGCGACATCCCTCTCTTGGAATCCAATACCATGCCAAGTGCCAACCAGGCCCCTAGCGGCCTCCCCGAACATGATCAACAAAGCGTCAGCCAGCAGTGGCTGGCAATCCTTTCGGTCGCCGTCGGCGCCTTCGCCCTGGTGACCAGCGAGTTCCTGCCGGTTGGCGTACTCAACGATGTCGCCAGCGACCTGGGCATCAGTGCAGGCCACGCCGGCCTGATGGTCACCCTGCCCGGCATCATGGCCGCCCTCGCCGCCCCACTGCTGTCAGTGGGGATTGGCGCTCTGGACCGTCGCTATCTGCTGATCGGGCTGACACTGATCATGATCATCGCCAACGCGGTAGTGGCGTACGCCAGTGACTTCAACCTGCTGCTGTTCGGCCGCGTGCTGCTGGGCGTGAGTATCGGCGGTTTCTGGGCGACAGCCATTGCCCTCAGCGGTCGCCTGGCGCCCAGGGGCGTGGGCGTAGCCCAGGCCACCTCCATCATCATGGTCGGCGTAACCCTGGCCACCGTGCTGGGCGTGCCGGTAGGCACCTGGTTGAGCGGCCTGCTGGGCTGGCGCATGACCTTCCTGGTAACCGCGCTGCTGGGCGTACCGGTGCTGCTGGCGCAGATCCTGTTGCTACCGCGGCTCAACCCGGACAAGGCCATTCGCATCAGCGACCTGCCAGCCCTGTTCATCAACCCACAGGCGCGGGTTGGCCTGATCGCCGTGTTGCTGATCGGTCTGGCGCACTTTGCCGCGTACACCTATGTCGCCCCTTTCTTCAAACAAAGCTCCGGCTTCGATGGGCCGACCATTGGCTCGTTGCTGCTGCTTTATGGCGTGGCCGGGGTATTCGGCAATATCTTCGCCGGTTTCGCCGCCAACCGCAGCGTACGTCACACCCTGCTGCTGGTAGCGTTGATGATTGGCAGCAGCACCGCCCTGTTCCCTCACTTCGCTACCGGCATGACCGGTGCGGCGATGCTGATCGGGTTGTGGGGCTTCGCCTTCGGCGCATTCCCGGCCTGCGCCAGTATCTGGATGTTCGTCGTCGCGCCCAAGGATGTCGAACGTGGCATGCCGCTGTTCGTTGCAATGTTCCAGGTGATCATTGCGCTGGGCTCGTTCTTCGGCGGGCGGATCGTCGACCAGCTGGGCAGCTCGGTGCTGTTGAGCCTGGCCACGGCCCTGGTAGGCTGCGGTTTCGCTACGGTGCTGGTGTTGGGCCGTAATGTCAGCAACAGCCTGGCGGCGCAACCTGGCTGAGTAACCCATCGCCGGCAAGCCAGCTCCCACAGGGCCCACGTAACTCTTGAAGTCTGCGCTGTACCTGTGGGAGCTGGCTTGCCGACGATGGGCGGCAAAGCGGTTCCCGAATTGCTTGACTGACAGGTATTGGGGCGCTGGCTGATTTTTTACGCTCTTTTTACGGCTGAGCCAACACGCAGAAGGAATACTGGGCGCGCGATGCTCAGGGATGGCATGCATTTTCTACCCGCCAGTCCAGAGAAGCCCTTCGTGAGCCAGTCCACCGTCATCGCAAATCAGTCTCTTCCCGGCAAGTCCAACCCCATCGGCATGCTCGTCGCCGCTGTCGGCGTAGTGTATGGCGACATCGGCACCAGCCCGCTGTACACCCTCAAGGAAGTGTTCGCCGGGCACTACGGTGTGCAGGCCAACACTGCCGGTGTACTCGGCGTACTGTCACTGGTGTTCTGGTCGTTGCTCTGGGTGGTATCGCTCAAGTACGTACTGTTCATCCTGCGCGCCGACAACCAGGGCGAAGGTGGCATCATGGCCCTGACTGCCCTGGCGCATCGCGCAGCGGCTCCCTACCAGCGACTGGGCAGGATACTGGTGCTGCTCGGCCTGTTCGGCGCTGCGCTGTTCTACGGTGACAGCATGATCACGCCGGCGATTTCCGTGCTATCGGCCGTGGAGGGGCTGCAATTGGCCTTCGACGGTATCGAACATTGGGTCGTTCCTCTGTCGGTGGTGGTGCTGGTGGCGCTGTTCCTGATCCAGAAGCACGGCACCGCGCGCATCGGCATTCTATTCGGGCCGATCATGGTGCTGTGGTTCGTCGTGCTGGGTGCGCTTGGCCTGCACGGCATCGTCCAGCGGCCGGAGGTGCTGCAGGCACTCAACCCGCTCTGGGCGGTAAAGTTCTTCGTGCTGCACCCAGGCATGGGGGTGGCGATTCTGGGCGCGGTGGTGCTGGCGTTGACCGGCGCCGAAGCACTCTATGCAGACATGGGTCACTTCGGCCGCAAACCCATCGCCCGGGCCTGGTTCCTGCTGGTGCTGCCCGGCTTGGTGCTGAACTACTTCGGCCAGGGCGCGCTGATCCTCGGCGACCCGCAGGCAGTGCGCAACCCGTTTTACCTGCTGGCGCCCGAATGGGCCCTGCTGCCCATGGTCGGGCTGGCCACGCTGGCCACCATCATCGCCTCCCAGGCCGTGATCTCCGGTGCGTTCTCGTTGACGCGCCAAGCCATCCAGCTGGGTTACGTACCGCGCATGTTCATCCAGCACACCTCCAGCGAGGAACAAGGGCAGATCTACATCGGCATGGTGAACTGGGCGCTGATGGTTGGCGTGGTGCTGCTGGTGGTCGGCTTCGAGTCGTCCGGGGCGCTTGCGGCAGCCTACGGCGTAGCCGTGACCGGGACGATGCTGATCACCACGCTGCTGGCCTCGGCAGTGGTGCTGTTGCTGTGGAAGGCACCACGCTGGCTGGCGGTGCCGATGCTGCTGGCGTTCCTGCTGGTCGACAGCCTGTATTTCGCCGCCAATGCGCCGAAGATTCTACAGGGCGGCGCATTTCCGGTGATCGCGGGCCTGGCGCTGTTCACCCTGATGACTACCTGGAAGCGCGGGCGGCGGATGATCGTCGAACGGCTGGACGAAAGCTCGCTACCGCTGGAGCTGTTCATTACCAGCCTCAAAGCCCAGCCGCCTCACCGCGTGGGCGGCACTGCCGTGTTCCTGTCCGCCAGGCCCGAGGCGGTGCCTCACGCCTTGCTGCATAACCTGCTGCATAACCAGGTACTGCATGAACAAGTGGTGCTGTTGACTGTCGTATTCGAGGACGAGCCACGGGTCAGCGCTGGCAAGCGCTTTGAGGTCGAGGCTTTTGGGGACGGTTTCTTCCGCGTGAACCTGCATTTCGGTTTCATGGAGGAGCCCGATGTGCCGTTGGCGTTAAGCCGCTGCCAACGTGCCGACCTTGAGTTCGGCCCCATGCGCACCACTTATTTCCTCAGCCGCGAAACGGTCATTGCAGGCAGGCAGATGGGCATGGCTCGCTGGCGGGAGCACCTGTTTGCCTTCTTGCTGAAGAATGCCAACAGCAACCTGAAGTACTTCAAGCTGCCACTGAACCGGGTGATCGAGCTTGGCACGCAGGTCGAGATATGAGCAGTCAGGAGCCACGATCCTTCTGTCAGGGCGACAGAACTTGCAAGGCCGCCGCATGTCTTACCAGCCCCTGAGCTCTACCCGCGCCGTTGGAGGCGAAACAACATGAGAAAAACCCTGGTGGCCGTCTTTGCGTGTGCTCTGGCATTCGGCGCAACGGCATTGTTACCTGCCGATATCTCGCCGATGGGGTCTGCGTATGCCAAGGGCGGTGGTGGCGGTGGCGGCCACGGTGGTGG